>DAOUMB010000078.1:0-3181 GCA_034414335.1 Dehalococcoidia bacterium | reverse complement strand
GAAAATCATCCTCAGTTCGGATTGCAGGCTGAAATCGCCTGCATGAAGTTGGAGCTGCTAGTAACCGCAGGTCAGCTAAACTGCGGTGAATACGTTCTCGGGCCTTGTACACACCGCCCGTCACGCCATGGGAGCTGGCAACACCTGAAGTCGACAGGCTAACTTGTGATTAACAAGAGGCAGTTGCCTAAGGTGGGGTTGGTGACTGTGACGAAGTCGTAACAAGGCAGCCGTACGGGAACGTGCGGCTGAATCACCTCCTTTCTAAGGAGTCTTAAGTAAATAGCTTAGTGATTCCTAGGTCGATCGATAGGCGTAAACAGTCTATTGTTGATTGTTTGGAAATTTTGCTTCCTTCCACTGTCCAGTTGTTAAAGTGCTGTTCCCATCGCAAATTATTGCAACTCTTCGCTAGCTCTCTGGCATTAAGATTATCACATTTATAGTTTAACGAAACTTTGTCTGTTTGGTTTAAGTTGACGCTAACCCGATAAAAGGTTATTATTAATGTGCAATGTTTTGTTTTTATCATAACAACGAAATAAAGAGGGAAGATGGACTATGCATTAGTGATGAGCGGTCTTGCTCTTGTCCTGGGAGGCGTTGTTGGGTATTTTGCCAGGCAGATAATAGCCAACCAACAGATTCGAAACACCAGAAAAGAAGCGGAGAGGTTATTAGATGAGGCAACAACCAAGCATAATGAGGTACTCCGTGCAGCTAGAGAAGAAGCTATCAAGCTTGGCAACGCCGCTGAGGCAGAGAATAAGGAACGTCGCCTCGAAATACAACGGATAGAAAAGCGCGTTGGCCAGAAGGAAGAGGCGCTAGAACGAAAGATAGAGTCTATAGAGCGGCGTGAGCGTGATTTAGATAGCGCGAAAAAAGATATTGAGAAGGTAACAGCTGAACTCAGGGTAGTAAGAGAAAAGCAGCTCGCAAAGTTAGAATCTATTTCTGGCACATCTAGTCAAGAAGCAAAAGAGCTTTTGTTTCAAACGCTAAGACAAGAGGTTGAAGAGGAGGCCTCGCAAAAGGTCAGGGTGTGGGAGAGTCAAATAAAGGAAGAGGCTGATGAGAGGGTTCGGGAAATCTTGGCTACTGCTATTCAAAGGTGTGCTACCGATGTTGTTTCGGAAACCACAATATCTGCTGTTTCCCTACCTAGTGACGAGATGAAGGGGCGACTTATCGGGCGTGAGGGGCGCAACATCCGAGCCTTGGAGCAAGCTACTGGCGTTGATCTTATCATTGATGATACTCCCGAGGCAGTCACCATCTCCAGCTTCGACCCTGTGAGGCGTGAGGTGGCTCGCCTTGCCTTAAGCAAACTCATCCTTGATGGGCGCATTCATCCAGCTCGGATTAAGGAAATAGTGGACAAGACTAAAACAGAGGTTGAAGCCACTGTCCGTAGTGAAGGTGAGCGAGCCGCTTACGAAGCTGGGGTGCCGGGATTACATCCTGAGCTGGTCAAGTTACTTGGTCAGCTTAAATTTCGTACCAGTTATGGTCAGAATGTTTTGCTTCACAGTCTCGAAGTTTCTCATCTGGCGGGAATGCTGGCTAGTGAGATTGGGGTTAATGTTAATGTGGCCCGGAAAGCCGGGCTGCTTCATGATATTGGGAAGGCGGTAGATTATCAAACGGAGGGTCCTCATGCTTTTATAGGAGCAGACTTGGTTAAGCAGTGGGATAAAAATCAGACTGTGGTTCAAGCCATTGCTGAACACCATGGCGAGGCCACGACTAGTAGTGTTATGGGCTTTGTTGTTGCTGCTGCTGATGCTATAAGCGGGTCGCGGCCTGGTGCAAGACGTGAATCCTTGGAACAATATATAAAGCGTGTTAAGGAGTTAGAGGACATAGCTGGCGGTTTTCCTGGCGTAGAAAAGTCTTTTGCTATTCAAGCTGGGCGTGAAGTACGCGTCTTGGTGAAACCGGATAAGGTGGATGATTTAGCAGCGGTGAGATTGGCTCGGGATATTTCTAAGAGAATAGAAGAGAGCCTGACCTATCCTGGCCAGATAAAAATAGTAGTGATAAGGGAGACCACAGCGATAGATTACGCCAAGTAGAATTGAAGTTATTAGGGATTGGCGATGTCATCGGCAAGCCTGGTAGGAAGGCGGTTGGAGAAATACTACCGGGCTTGTGTCGTGAATATGGTATTGACCTGGTAGTGGGTAATGGCGAGAATGCTGCTGGTGGGATAGGCCTGACGTTAAGTACGGCACGGGAGCTTTTTGATGCTGGTGTTGACGTCATAACCACGGGCAATCATATTTGGGCCCACAGGGAGATCATTCCGTATTTAGATAGTGAACTCGCTCTGGTTCGCCCGTTGAACTATCCACCGACAAATCCTGGTCGGGGTTATTTGTTTAAGAATAATGTCCTAATAGTTAACCTCGTTGGGCGTGTTTTCATAGGCCATTTTGATTGCCCCTTTCGAGCCATGGACCAGCTATTGGCTGGGTTTGCAGGTAAATCAATTCCCATTATTGTTGACTTTCACGCTGAGGCAACCTCGGAAAAAGTGGCAATGGGTAGATACCTTGATGGACGAGTCAGCGCTGTGCTGGGTACCCATACTCACGTGGGCACTATTGATGCTCACATATTGCCCGGGGGCACTGCTTATGTCACAGACATAGGCATGGTTGGTCCTGTAGATTCGGTTATCGGGGATGACCCGGATTCTGTAATCAACCGCTTCCTTACTCAGATACCTAGTCGTTTGTCGGTGGGAAAGGGAAAAGTCCAGTTCGATGCAATTCTGCTCGAGGTGGATGAAAGCACCGGCAAAGCCAAAGATATCAAGCGTATCCAGAAGATAGTAAGCTAGGCAGAAAGAAGGAGCATTCAGCCGCTGGTTTGGCTGAGACCTGATAACTAGGAAAGCCTCACCCTTTCCATTACTTTGGACATTATATCGCCAGCCTTGCCGTAGATGACCACTGTAGCATGGCGGTCGAGTGGGGTTGGAGTTAAATTAATGATAGCTAATTTGGCACCAGCATTTATGGCGTACGTGGGCATATAGGCGGCGGGGTAAACGATGAGGGTGGAGCCAATAACAATAAAAAGGTCACAGTTCTGCGAGCGGCGGGTAGCTTCCGTTAATGTCTCCTGTGGCAGTGCTTCACCGAAGAACACTCCATCTGGCTTCAGGATACCC
>DAOUMB010000077.1:0-22138 GCA_034414335.1 Dehalococcoidia bacterium | reverse complement strand
CACTATCACTGCTACGGTGGTCTCACCCCTGGCTGGTGGCACCATCATAAGCAATACGGCCAATGTTACCTCCGCAGAACAAGCAGGTAATAGCACTACCATTGATACTACTGTATCTAGTGCTTCTTTGCTGACTATCACCAAGACAGATAATCCTGATCCGATTGGGCGTGGCGGCACACTAACCTATAACATAACCGTAACCAATGTTGGCAATATCACTGCCACTAATGTGACCATAGTAGATGACTATGATGAGAGTGTCCTCAACATCACCGACGCTGCCGGCGGGATTGACGACGGAGACACCATCACCTGGAATGGAGGGATTTCCATCCCTGCTGGCGGCTCAATCTCCTACACTGTTACTGCTACTGTAAGCCTTACAGCGCCCCTTGGTTCTAGGTTCTCTAATACCGCTAACGTTACTTGTGCTGAGGGACTGTCAGACTCCGTTACCATAAGCACCAGAATCCCCGGTGGTGGTGGCGGTGGTGGAGGTGCCGTTGGAGGAGGTGGTGGTGGCACTCCGGTAAAATATCTTACGGTGGACAATGATGGTAAGATCACCAAGAAGCCTCTTGACGGCAATGACCGGCTAAAGCAAACACTGCTGGGGCCTAACCCCGATGGTACAAACAGCTTATTGATAGAGCAGGGGACTCAGGCACCCACTGTGGACGGAAAGCGATATTACCTGATAGTAATCAGAGAGCTCGAAGGTGAGGATATACCTCCTCTTCCGGGGAATACTACGGCGGCTGTGGCTGTTAACATCACTCCTGCGGGTGCTATTTTCGATAAGGATGTGGTCTTAACGGTGGGCTTCAACCAACTGTCTGAGAATGCCCTGTCGGCAACCATGGCTTATTATAATGATACTAATGGAGTCTGGATACCAGTGGATAGTAAACCAGGCGAACCAGGGGGAGTGGCGGAATTGACCATGTCTGCGGCAATGAGACACTTTACCATATTTGGCGTACTGGTCAAGCTTGCCCCACCGCCGATTCCTCCACCGCCTGCCCATTTTGCGGCGAGTGGCTTGAACATCGCGACGAGTGGGGAAAGGATATGGGAACCTGTCACCTTCGTGACAAAGACCGGACAAAGCGCTATCATCACCGCCAGCATAGCTAATGATGGCGGGCAGGAAGGTAGTTATACTGTTGAGCTAAACATAAATGGAGAAACAGTAGATACCAGGATGGTGACACTGGGTGCGGGACAGAGCGAGCAGGTGAGTTTCACCCTGTCTGGGCTGGATTATGGGCAGTATGAGGTGGAGGTCGCAGGGTTGAGTGGTGCATTCACGGCGACACGGACCATCAACTGGTGGCTTATCATTATCATAATAATTGCGATTGGCTTAATTAGCTGGGGAGTGGTCTGGGGTAGAAGAAGGCGTAGAAGAATACCATGGATGGAATAACCATGCCTCGGGCCTGGTTATTCCCATCCCTTTAACTCGCCCCCGAGGTCGTGTGGCAATTTGGGTGGTCATTGCGAGCTGTAACCGTGAGCCAAAGGCGTAGCAGTCAGCGTGGCAATCTCAGGAGATTGCTTCGGCGAGTTCCCTCGCTTGTGCTCGGGACGCCTCGCAATGACATGAGATATTCAGTAAACGACCACTCCCTCCCGCTGGGAGGGTCATATTTAAGAGGCCCCAGCGAATTAATGAGAGGCTGCGGCATCATGCGGAAGTCATCGCTGAGCTTGTCCCTTGAGGGAAGAGGGGTGATAGCATTAAGCGACTAGCTAAGGTTACTTTCAAGCATATTCGAAGCAAAAGATGAAGCAGCGCAGCAGAGGTGCATTCTCTATTACCAATAGCCCCGCCATTTGCTTAATGAGTCCCGAAAAAAATCCGGCAAAAATACTGAAAAAAATGAGGGATTTCACTTTTTTTTGCGACTAAAGCTATGACGAAAGTACTAGAGAAAAAGTAATAGGTAATTAGTCCTGGTCATGAGGCTATTTACGAAAAGAATAATATTTCCCCTACCCATGCTGGTTCAGACTTAAGCCCCAGGAGGTAAATAATGGCGACACTCAGGCTGGCACTTAATGATACAGGTTTAAGGAATGGCATTCTGCTCTGCATTGCTTTCATCGGGCTGAATATTGTGGATGCCTGGCTGACAGGGGTGGCTCTAGGGGTCGGGAGTTATGAACTTAACCCCTTTCTTGGCGAGAAATTTGGCAGCAGCATACTGGTTAAGGGGTTGATTGCCTGTCTAATAGTTACAGCTGTGGTTTTGTCTAAGCGGGGCGGATTATTGAAGCCGCTGAGCCTGGGGATGGTCCTTATTTGCGCCTGGAATGGCCTTGCTATTTGGTCCTGGAGCTAAGGCCCCAGTAGCAATGCTTGCCTACTCTTCCCCTTCTTTAATAATCTCAAACAGCTTTTCGGGGCTCTCTACACGGTCAATATATAGGATGCCATTAAGGTGGTCAGTCTCGTGTTCCAAGGCCTGGGCTAAAAGCTCCTCGCTTTTGAGGCGGATTTCTTTACCCTGGCGGTCCTGTGCCTTGACCTTGACTGTCACTGACCTCTTAATCTCCCCTTGATAGCCTGGCACAGATAAGCAAGCCTCTACCAAGACACGCTCACCTTTTCTTTTTATGACTTCGGGGTTAATCAGGGTGATGACTTCCTCTCCGGGCATTTCAATGACTGCTATGCGCAGAGATACTCCTATTTGGGGTGCGGCCAAGCCCACACCTGAGTTAGCCCGCATGGTGTCAATCATGTCATCAATTAACTTTTGGATGGAGGCATCGATTTTGTTCACTCTTTTGGCCTTTTGCCGCAACACAGGGTCGGGCAAAGTGCGAAGCTGTAAGACTGCCATGCTTCCTCTGAAAATGCGCCTGGATTTTTATCCTTATTCTAGCACATTGATTAGTAATAAGGTCGTTTGGCAGCTCGAATCGTCATTGCGAGCTGTAAAAGCAAGCCGAAGGCGTGGCAGGCAGTGTGGCACTCTCTAGAGGTTGCTTCGGCACAAAATGCCTCGCAATGACAGGGAAAGAAAATGGGCCATGACAGAATTGATGTTTTCGGAGACCGCTGGACTAAGCAAAGGCTACGTCAAGCACCATCATTACGGCGAAGCCAACCATTGTGTCGAGCACCCTCTTGCTTACATCTTTAGCCGCAGATACTGTGGCTGCTCCGAGAGCGGTCACTGACCAGGTAAAGCCTGTTGCCACAGGAGCCTGGATTACGGGGTTGAGGTTTTGCAGGAAGGTTATCATGTCCTCAAATCCCTTCGGCATCTACTCAGGAAGGCAAGCTCCGTCACTTATTCCTTAATTTTTTCAATTTGAAGTGTCTTAACAGTGGCAGGAGCCAGATATGCAAAATTAACAATATTATGAAAGGAATTTCTATATTGAGATGAATTTTTTGAGCCAGACTCTTACTCAATAGTCCCAGTGTTAGAGGCTCAACAATTCTATACTCGGTAATACCAAATCCAGTGACAAGATAGATTATTACCAGAGCCGTCAATAGCCAAGCTATTATACGTTTCATAAGTCGTTGATTAGCCATGTTTCTTAGTCTCCAAAGAAGCTTTTGTCCAAATCTCCACTGTTCGAGTATCCTCGGCTTTCCCAGTAACCTCTGTAATTAACATTGTCGGATAATTCGATCTCCGTTATCCATTTAATCCATTTATAGCCCCATTTGCTTTCTGCTACCAGTTCAAAAGGAAACCCTCTTTCAGGCGGAAGAATAACACCATTCATCTTGTATGCCATCAGTATGTCATTGTCCATTATGTAATCGATAGGGAAGGAGGTTGTGTAGCCATCGTAGGCATGGAATATGACCACTTGCGCATTTGCCAGTGGTCCCGCTTCTTCCAGCAAATCTCTGACCAGCAAACCTTCCCAGAGAATGGTTACACTCCATCCTTCCACGCAGTTCAACGTTACGACTTTCTTATAATGTTGATGGTTGTTCACAACTTCATCATAAGTATAGCTTTGGGGATTCGTTACCAGGCCGGTAATTCTTAGCGTATAATTTTCTACATCTACTTGTTGTGGACCTTTTATGGAATTTTCTATAAAGTCATTTATTGACGAGAGATTTACGCCTTCATATTCTCTAATCTCAGCAGGCGGGAGTTCCTTTGTTTCGTTGTTACCCGTGTTTACCCCACAGCCAGGTATAGACATTAGAATCAGGGAAAGGACGATAAACAAAATACCTCCGCTGGTTATCGCTTTTTTCATGGTCATGTCTCCTCAACTTAAGTTATGTAAATCTCTCTCACCATATCATCATTTCCGCCAATCCTCGTGCAGTGTTCCAATCACAGGAAACCTTTCCAGCATTTCCGCGCCGTGCGGGGCTTGCTCAATAATGCCAGTCAAATCTTCACCAGCATTGTGAAGAACTTGATGTCTGCCATTTCTCCATATAAAGCTAGCCGATACATCGTACACCTTTCCCTCGTTCGTAAATTCTCGGCACAAGGGCTTCGAAGTGATTCCGGTCTTCCAAGCGAGCAGTCTCGGCAATCTCTTTGATTGTCTCACCCTCCAGTCCAATCAGATTCGCCCGCAGAATAGTATAGTAATAATATGTAGTAAGTTCAGCAGCGGCGTTCTTCACTAGTAACTCTACCAGTTGGTCCACGTTGCCCCCTGCTCTCTCAACCATTTCTCGCGCTACTTTAGCCGCTTTTCTCCTCCTTTTCTTGGACGTTATTTATTATTTGAATAACACAGCTTCCATTCCTATCTGTTTTGCATAGGCATCACCCCCTTGACAGCGCCAGACGAGAGAGGTAACCCGATATTTGTACGGAGCATCATCCACTCATCTTTTCCAGGCGAAGGCCACAGTTTAGCCATATTCCCTCTTCATTAGGGGGTACAAGGACCATAACCCAGAGACCGCCAGCGGGATTTTTCACCACATGCCACCAGTGAATTTGCAGTGGCGGTATGCCGCGTGTCCTGAATACTGCCTCTTCTTCGCCGATAGTTTGTACCATTAGCCCTGGCCATTCGGTCAATTTTGCCCTGGATGCCGGTATGCGTACTGCGAATTCTTTCTTCTCCCAGTCAGCATCCAGTTCCACATCCCACACCTTCGGAGCTCCAGGCAGGTGACCGCTACCACGAAATGTTTCCAATTTTCCCTCCTTTCCTTCTCTAGTATTTCGGCTTTTGCATCGCAGTCAAATCTGCATATATAAATCAGCCCCCCATGCAGATGCCGTGGCACCTATCGATGAGAGAGTTGAATAACAAGCGAGCAATATCCCGCAGGGCGCAGGCCCAGCCCTGAGGTGCATATGCTTTGTTACGTGCCATCCCATTCAACTAACCTCTATATACCCAGCTTTTTTCGATTCGCTTCTATGTGGGCCAGGATATAATTCGCAGCCCGGACGGGGTCTGTCTCGACATTCAATATGCCGCCGGTTACCTGTTTGCAGTCCTGAGTCAACAATTGAACCAGATTTGGTGCTCCGGTAACAGTGGGCACGGGATTGACATAGGTATAAAGCCCCAGTGCCAAGGCGAAAATTGCATCAATGGTAGCCTTCTGTTCCATATATTCAGGCGCTACGGCAGCGACAGGAAGGTCTGGGACATGCACGCCTCCCAAAGCGTGGGATATCGCTGCCAGCAAGTCTGCCAGGCGTCCGGTATCAGTGCAGGTTCCGTAGCTAAGAACGGGAGGGATTTTCAAACTCTGGCAAAGTCCACTGAGGCCGGGGCCGGCGAATTTCTGTGCCTCTGGACTGCAGAGACCCGCGACTTGCATAGCGCCATTGCCACATCCCAGGGATAGCACCAAAATATCGCGCTTGATTAATTCCTTAGCCATTCGAACACTATGTACGTCCTGTCCCGTATCTCTCAGTGTGGTGCAGGAAACGAGTCCGGCTACCCCTCTCAAGGCCCCGTCTTTTATGGCCCCCAAGAGGGGGTCCAGTGTGCCGCCCAAGGCATCGACGATGCTCTCGGTGGAGAAACCAACGATAGCCTCTTTCATGGGTAATTGACTAATTGGCTCGACGGATGTCCTACGTTCCTTAAAGTTATCCACTGCCATCTGCAGGAGTTGAGCGGCCTGTTCTTGAGCCTTTTCCGGTACATAGTCAAGCCGGTCCGTAACGCCTTCAAAGGAGACTACCTCACTCACCGGTATGAGTTTGAACTTATATTGCTGGGCATACAATGGATCAATCGGCATGGAACAATTCATGTCACAGGCGAAAAGGTCTACACAGCCACTGGCCAGAACTGCCTCCTGCATGATCCAGTTACCAGTAAAGCCGTAAAAGGAATCGTCCATTTCCCATCTTTGAATCATCTCCTGACCAGTCTCAATGTTGGCGATTACCCGCAAACCCCTGGCTCCCACGGCTTTTGCTTTCTCCTGCCATTCTGGTTTTCGAGCCAACTGAACCATAGCGAAGCCGAGAAAAGGTTCATGTCCGTTGGGCAGCACATTAACATAGTCAGGGTCCAATACGCCGAGGTCTACCCGCATTTTATGCGGCCTGGGGATGCCAAAGAGGATGTCCTGACAATATTCATTGACAATCTGGCTCTGATAAGCCATTGCCAGACCCAGACGCATGGCCTTGAGGGCTAAGCTCGCATAGTAGCCATCGACATTGGTCAGGCAGGAACTTGTAGCCAGCATCATCTCACCATAAATCCCACCCGGAAAAATCCCCAGCTTCCTCCAGGTGTCCTTACGCTCTTGCGGGGCCAGCGCCTCCACGATTCGACTTGCTTCATAGTACTTTCTGTTGAAATCGGCTTCCGCAAAATCACACAATCGAACGGCGATTTGATTTTCAGCGCCTGATGTGTTCATGCCAAGCCGCTCGGCAAAGCTCTTCAGTTTACCCGGCTCCCTGATCTCGAACGGCGTTTTACCATTTGCCGTGGCCCGCAGGGTCTTAATAGTCTGATCCGTGTGGTACTGGTAAGTTGAGGCGCCCATTACATTTCTGAGTAGCATCATCCGCATAGCCATACCATCGGCAGTGATACCACATACTCCCCTTTTATCCTTGGATGAATCAGAACGGCATGGCCCGTTGGAACACAAGTCACACCGTACGCCTCCCTGGCAGAAGGGACATCTTTTATCGGGATCGCCACCAAAGCCTTGGGCTTCGTACCGGTCCCAAATATTATTCATGCCGTCTCTTTTAATCCTGTCATACACCTTACGCACGGATTCATGGTAAGAAATCCTGCTGTCTTCCATTTTGAACCTCCTCTACGGCCTAACGGCGGATTTGCCCTCCTTTAACTCACTATTTAGCAACTCTAGCATTTTGTTTATATCTGTGGTTGGCAGCTTGCAGCTATAATTCATGCAGACATAGGCTGTGGCCCTGCCCCCGATACTCGATTGATTTTTAGTAAATTCGGCAAGCTGAGCTATTTCAGGCGATTCTTCTTCACTGGGATTGAGGAGCATGACTTTGCTAGGCAAGAAGTTTGCTCTTAACGCTTTAGACATAGCTTTGGTATCATCTGCCTCTGAATTGCCGGCGATAACCACTTCATAACAAGGCCCAATGCCAAAGTCCAAGGCAACCATGAGTTGAGTATAGCCCAATGGTGATTGTTTGACGCTTCTGGAAAAAGCACGCACGATTTTTGCTGCTTTTTCCTCGAAATCGGAAGTGGTGGTCATCCGCCCCAGACGAAGCAGGTTCAGCATTGCCACAGAATTACCCGATGGGATGGCACCATCGTAAATCTGCTTGTTTCTGACAAAAAGGCTTTCACCATCGTCAGGCGTGAGATAAAGCCCACCACCGTCTTCGTCCCAGAAATGTCTCAGCATAGCGTGAGTCAGCTCAAGAGCAACCTTGAGATACTTTGTGTTGAAACCGGCCTCATATAGTTCTATTGACCCCAAAACTAGAAAAGCGTAGTCGTCCAGATTGGCTTCTATACCAGCCTGACCATCTCGATAGCGGTGCAACAGCCGACCGTCCGGTTTGCGCATATTCCCAAGGATGAAATCTGCAGCATGCCGGGCTGCTTCAGCATACTCGGGCTCGTCAAAGGCCTGGGCCCCTTTTGCCAATGCTGCAATCATAAGACCGTTCCAATCAGTCAGAATTTTATCGTCCTTCATGGGATGGATGCGTTTTTCGCGGTAGGCAAACAGTTTCTGCCGTATGACTTCCAGATGCGCCTGAAGGTCTTGTTGGGGCAGCTTCAGGTCGGAGCTGAGCTCTCCAAACGACTTCCTTAAATGCAAAATGTTAACGCCGCTCCTCCTTCCAGTCGCTTGCTCCACGAAATTGCCGTCTTTTTCAATGTTGAATACTTTAGTGATGAAATCTGCCTCTTCATTCCCGAGCGCTTGTCTGACTTCCTCCTGCGTCCAAAGGTAAAACTTCCCTTCCTCTCCCTCGCTATCAGCATCTTCAGCTGAGTAAAACCCGCCTTCTGATGCTCTCATATCCCGCAAAACATAGGTGAAAATTTCCCGTGCTGTCTTTTCATAGTCTTCTTTTCCGGTTGCTTGATAAGCCTCGGTGTAAGCCATGGCTAACATAGCTTGATCGTAAAGCATCTTTTCAAAGTGGGGCACAAGCCATTGAGAATCTGTAGAATAGCGGTGGAAGCCAAATCCAACATGGTCATAGATGCCGCCACGCTGCATTGCCTGGAGGGTTTCTTCCACCATCTCCAGTGCCCTCTTGTTACCGCTACGTTTCCAGTAACGGAGCAGGAAAAGGAGATTGTGTGGGGTGGGAAACTTTGGGGCACTGCCGAAGCCGGCGTGCTGCTCATCAAAGCGTTTGGCAAGCTGCTCATACACGAGTTCCAACGTCGCTTCATCTAGTTCTTCACCGAGTGCGTTCTGCGAGGTCTGTTGGAGTGCGGTAGCGATTCTGTTGGACAAAGTCAGCGCTTCGCCTTGCTGTGTTGTCCAGAGCTCCCTAATGCGTGGAATTAGCTCCAGCATCCCAATCAGACCAAGTCGATCCTCCCTGGGGATGTAAGTAGCGGCAATGAAAGGTTTTTTATCCGGCGTCATAATGATACTGAGAGGCCAACCCCCACCGCCTGTCATCATCTGACAGGAGCTCATGTAGACATTGTCTATATCAGGACGTTCCTCACGGTCTACCTTAATGGAAACGAAGACCTCGTTCATCAACTTGGCTACTTCAGGATGCTCAAAGGACTCATGTGCCATTACATGGCACCAATGGCATGTTGAATATCCTATGGACAGGAAAATAGGTTTATTTTCCCTCTGGGCTTTCTCAAACGCCTCTGGGCCCCACGGGTACCAGTCTACTGGGTTATGAGCATGTTGAAGTAAATAGGGGGATGTCTCATTTATCAGACGATTAGGCATATAGCCCACCATTCTTCAACAACGCGATTATATTCCATACTCCGTATCTAGTGTTTTTCTTTGTCTTCTTGAACGGGGGGGCAGCATCCACACTCACACGGCCCACTACCTGTAGCGCAGGGCTCACAACAGTATTTAACGCCCTCTTTCTCGTAGCCCTCCCCTTCAATCGTGCAACCACAGACCGGACATAATTGCTCAACCATCTTTCCCTCCTTTCTCAACTGTTGTTCTTTATTCTCGCCAAGAATTACCTTATATATTATTTAATTTTAAGAACTGCCACTCTTGTTGTATGTGACTTTTGTATCAACAATTGACTATTCTGCCTTAACGTTTATCTTCACACTATCTATTCTATCCACTCCCTTTAACGAGGAGACCAAGCCGATTATAGTGTTGCTGATGATATCCTTAGGGAAGGGGGTAAGGTGCAGTTCATTGCCATTTACGATGAGCTTGACATCTCCCTGCCCCAGATGAAGTTCCAAGCTCTGTATGCTCTCAGCCCCTTTCAGCGAAGAGACTGCACCGACTACAGTTCGAGTCAGGAACTCCTCGACGAATGGGTTGAGCTCGACGAGTACGTTGTTGACCTTGAGCTCTGTCCCAAGATTCCTCTCCATTTTATACCTCCTAGTCGGTAATTTTGCCCTATGCTATGTTAAGGCCATCTTTCCTCTCACCTCCCCCTGAGCAATTGTCGCGTTACCTCAGCTACCCTCTGTCCCAAAGCTTCTGCCACCGCAAGGTCGTCGGCCGTTGGATGACGCTCGCCAGAGGCGCCACATGTGGCTGTGGCACCGTAATACGAGCCGGCAGTGGCCGTCTGTGCTATGTTTTGAGGTACGCCAACTACTATCATGCCATGATGAAACAGAGGTATCATCATGGAAAGAAGCGTTGACTCTTTACCACTATGCGCTGTGCTGTTGGTACAGAATACTGCGGCCATCTTACCGATGAGCTTGCCCTGTCCCCATAACGGGCCGGTGGCATCTATAAACAGCTTGAGTTCAGCGCTCATGTTGCCATAGCGGGTAGGACTGCCAAAGATTATGGCATCAGCCTCCTCCAGTTCAGCCATGGTTGGTGACTGGTATTTCTGCGCCATCTCATCGCGGGCTTGCTGCCACTTCTCATCATTGGAAATTATCTGAGCTGGAGCAGTCTCATTGACTTTACGCATCATCACTTCAGCTCCTTCCACCTTGCGTGCTCCATTGGCGATGCCTTCAGCCAGCAGGGCAGTGTTGCCGTACCTGCTGTAAAATACGATTAAGATTTTCATTGCTCCCACCTCCACAATAATTTCTTGCCTTCTAGTCATTAAGGGCTTCGATTATAATCTTATTATCCCCCTCGGGCAAAGGCCCTGGTTGAGATAAAGCCCATAGACTGCACCCCTTGCCCTGCCTCTCCAACAAGCATGAAATTAATGCCTGACGACATTTTACTCCTTCTTTCCCTCTCCTCCTTTGAGTTCTTGATAAGCCTTGACTATCTCCTCCACAGAGCCCTCATCTTCCAGAGTTGTGAGGTCACCTATACTGGTGTTATTAGCAACAGACTTCAAAATCCGCCGCATCACCTTGCCGCTCCTTGTCTTGGGTAGTTTGGCGACAAAATAAATCTCATCAGGAACTGCTATATGACCTACCACGTTGCCTAAGTGTTCGGCTAACTCTTCCTTCAAACTTGCAGAAGGGCTACTCCCCTCTCTAAGCCTGGCGAAGATGACGATGCTCTCGCCTTTCACCGGATCATCTTTGCTCACAACTGCTGCCTCAGCCACTTGCGGATGGGAGACGGCAGCGTCCTCTAATTCGGCAGTACCTATTCTATGCCCAGCTACCTTAAGCACCTCATCAGCCCTTCCCAAGATCCAGAAGTATCCATCTTTGTCCCTTACCGCATAGTCACCGGTGTAGTAAGTGCCGGGGAACCGTGACCAATAGGCTTCCTTGTAACGTTCCGGGGCCTCATGTACGCCAAGGAGCATCCCAGGCCATGGTCTCTTTATTATCAAAAACCCCCTCTGCTCCGGCGACACTGGCTGGCCATCCTCGCCAACTACATCGGCCTCTACCCCCGGCAGTGGTAGTGTTGCTGAGCCAGGCTTCAGGGGCACACATTCGATTCCAGGGCTGGGTGAAATCATGATGCCACCAGTTTCAGTCTGCCACCAAGTATCAACGATGGGACATCTTTCACCACCCACATGTTGGTAAAACCAGAGCCACGCCTCGGGGTTAATGGGTTCTCCCACGCTCCCCAAGAGCTCCAGAGTGCTAAGGTCATGCTTATTCAGCATTTCTTCTCCATGTCCCATGAACATCCTGATGGCTGTGGGCGAGGTGTAAAATATGGTAACCCCGTATTTCTCGATAATATCCCACCACCTCTCAATCGAGGGATAGTCTGGAGCCCCCTCATAAAGGACTGTGGCTGCTCCATGTGCTAAGGGGGCATACACTATCTCGCTATGCCCGGTAACCCAGCCGACATCAGCAGTGCACCAATAGACCGATTCTTCCCGAAGGTCAAAGACCCACTTATAAGCAGAATAGTTGTGGACTAGATAGCCACCAGTACTGTGGACAATTCCTTTAGGCTTGCCTGTAGTGCCCGAGGTATAGAGTATATAGAGGGGGTGGTTCGACTCCACTGGCTCTGGTTCCACGAAATGTGCTGCCTTCTCAAGCAGGTCATGGAGCCATGACTCTTTCGGCGACTTCATAGTGACCGGAATATCAGTTCTTTTAACCACAATGGCCTTCGCCACTGAGGGGCACATAGTTAAAGCCTCATCGGCTATACTCTTCAGCGGCACTACCTTCCCCCTCCTGAATCCTCCGTCAGCAGTTATTAACAATTTGGCTTGTACATCATTGACCCTGTCAGCCAATGCTTGAGCACTGAAACCGGAAAAAATCACTGTATGGATGGCACCAATCCTGGCGCATGCCAGCATGAAAATAGGCAGTTCCGGAATCATCGGCAGATATAACGCAACCTTGTCCCCCTTACCCACACCACAATTCTTCAAAACTGAGGCATATTTGTTGACTTCACGGTATAGCGTGGAATAGCTTAAAACTCTAATATCTCCCGGCTCACCCTCCCAGTATATGGCTACCTTACTCCTTCGCCAAGTCTTAGCATGACGATCAACGCATATATGTGACGCGTTCAATCTCCCACCTACAAACCATCTAGCAAAGGGCGGCTCCCATTCTAGTACCTTGTCCCAGGTCCTAAACCAATCTAGCTGACGCGCCTGTTCAGCCCAGAACTCCTCTGGCTCCTCCATGGACTGTTGGTATATATTGAGAAATTTTTTCAGGGGAGTATATCTGGATTCAAAAGGTAAAGATAATTCAGCCACAGCTTAATCTCCTCCAATTATTATTGCCAGGCCTCGCTACTTGCATCCTGAGGCTCCCTATCACACTGTCCAAAGCCTTCTTTTCCCTATGAGCAGCTAGTCGGTGGATATAGGATAACCAGCGGCCTTCCAGGCAGTCATGCTGCCCAAGACGTTGTATACCTCTCGGCAGCCCTCCCTGAGTAGGATACTGGCGCCGAGCCCGGCGCGGTGCCCGACATTACAGAACATGGCCACCGGTTTATCTGTGGGAATATCGGCCATTCTCTCTTGGATGTGCCCTACATATATATGCTGGGCACCCTTTATGTGACCCCTATTCCATTCATCCTCCCCCCTATCATCTAATATGGTCAATTCTTCGCTGCGGTCTATCTTAGCTTTAAGTTCGTGCACCGTCAAGACTTGCAGGTGCTCCACAGGAAATCCCGCATTGTACCAGCCCTCGATGCCACCTTTGAGATAGCCGACGATCCGGTCATAGCCAGCGCGTATCAGATAGCTAACTGCCTTCTTCAAATGATGCTGGTCATCTAATACCAGCAAGATAGGCTTATCGTAGGATAATACCCAGCCAGTAAAAACTGGCAATCCTTCAAACCAGATGCTATAGGAGCCATTGATATGGGCGCCGCCAAAGGCAGCAGGGTAGCTCGTGTCAACGGCCGCTGCCCCGCGCTCCATCTCTTCCTTAAACTCGCCTGGAGTAAGCGGAGCCGGCAAGGGCAGACAAGCTAATAGGGGAGGACCTTCCAGATTATACTTCTCCATCTGGCGGAAATAAGGAGGCCTCTCCGGCTTCTCATCTACCTTGTGCTTCACGAATTCCTCTCTATTCTTTTGAAGCATTGTGTTTTGGGCTCTTTCTATACCGAGGGTACTCTCATCCCGGTCAGCAATATTCATGCCGCAGACCGAGCCTGCGCCATGGGCCGGACATAGAATGGCTCCGTCCCCGAGGGGAAGAACTTTGTTGAAGATGCTGTCATAGAGGTTTGAGGCTAGCCTTGGAGCCTCTTCAGGACCGTACAGGTCAGTTCGGCCGACATCGCCTACGAATAGTGCATCTCCCGTAAATACCATTACCATAGCTTCGCCAGTGGAAAGGTCAGCCATAGCATAGGACATGCTCTCGTCAGTATGCCCGGGAGTGTGGATGGCAGTTAACCTGAGCTTGCCAATTTGAAGCTGCTGCCCGTCTCCCAAGGTATTGCCAAATTTCCAGTCCAGCCCGGGGCCATGGTAAATCTCGGCTCCGGTGAAATGATTCAGCTCTACAGAGCCAATAGCATAGTCTTCGTTACGGTGGGTCTCAAAAATATACTCGATTTTCAGGCCTTTTTGCTGAGCCAGGTCAATATAAATCTGGCAGTCACGTCGAGGGTCGATCACGGCAGCATCGTTTTCCGAGCCAATCAAGTAGGAGTTGTGTGCTATCCCTTCGGACTTTATGCGTTCAAAAATCATCTGGTTTTTCCTTTCTTCCAGCTATTGATTCAGTGTTTGAACTAGTCAAAATGGTATGCCTAAAAACATGCTGGCAAAAACCACATGCACAATCACCGATACCCAGAATACCCGCCAGATATAGCAATGATATCTGTAGAAGTGTTGATATGTTTGATATTTCATCAGGCTCGCGGTTATCTTTGATGTCGGTATACACCTGCAGGACAGAAGTACCAGCGCACCCGTCACTAGATTGATTATACCAAAGATGAATATCAACCTAGCAGCTATTATTGATTGAAATATGTCCATGTATCTACCCCCCAAAAAAGTCAATCATAGTACTGGCTAGAGATTTATTTCCCCATATCCTCTGGCAGTGTGCTTCTGCGTAAGTTCGTCATCTGAACCATAGGCCCAGATGATTTTATTCGTCCCTTTGAAAAGCTGATTATCATACTCATCGCCTGTGTTAAGTGCCCGTTTGAATTCGATCCTTGTTATACCATCACTTTCACTACCACCAAAGTCAAGGATATCGTTGGTTCCACCAAGCTCAGTATCCATAGGATGCGGGCCGTAAGGGCCAGTGCCGAACAAATCATAAACAGTCGTTTCTCCGTCTTTGACAAAGCCAAAGACTATATCCGCATTTTCCATCGTCGACCCTGGTTGGATGCCTAGTGCTACCCAGCCGCTAGTCTTAGCCTCCATAGCCATATAGATATACTGTTGGTCACTCCACCAAAATACGCTGTAATCACCATAGCTCATATTCCCAGAGTATTCCCCGGTTGAGATTATGCCGTCAGCTGACCAGACTTTCGCTGGCTTTGTCGTGTGGGGAGTTGCTGGGGGTGTGACAGGAGTTGGCGTTGGCGTCTGACACGACATGCTCGAAACAGCAAGCAGCATAGAAAATACAAGTCCGCAAACCGTAAACACCATCATCTTTGTAGTCGACTTACCATTCTCTTTAAGAGTCATCTGATTACCTCCTCGTTAACAACTTTTGCTAGCGAACGATTTCCGATACTCGCTTTAGTAGAATGTCAGCATGATTTCGTTCCTCCAGGGCTAATTCGTGAAGGAGTGTTTTGGCACCTGGGTCACCCACCAATGCCGAAGTCCGCTTATAGAAATCATGTGACATATACTCCTTTTCCAACGCTATTTCCAATGCTTCCATCTCATCAGAGAATTTCTCATCTACTTTGGCCAGGGCGGGGCTGATCTCGATACCACCTTCCATGTGTTCCACCTTAAGTTCTTGCTTGAGCTTCTCCAAAGGCGGAAGTGCCCCTTCCCCAAGCATGGTAATTGCTCGCTCCCACAGCCTCTGCATATGTCTGTTTTCGGCATCGGCTAGCATCTGGAATTTCTCCTTTGTCTGGGGTGACGCAGCCTTTGCCTTAGCCGCTACGTAAAAATCCCAAGAGCCCTTCTCCAGTTTAATAGCCAGCATCAAGATGTCCTTAACATCAGCCACTTCGGTTACCAACTCAGGCCTTGCTTCAGGCATTCCAATTATAGTTTCATAACGCCAGTTGAGAATACCACCTTCCAGGTGGTAAAGGTGTTTAAACCCCAGTCCACAAAGCGCTATGGCTGCTGCCATGCTCCTGCGCCCTGAACGACAATAGGTGATGATTTTCTTATCTCGCTCCAACTCTTCCTGCCTGGCTTCTAGCTCTCCTAATGGGATAAGCATGGCCCCAGGAATGTGCCCAGCTTCATACTCCTCAGGCTGCCTGACATCTAGCAGGAGAAAGTCACCCTTCTTGTCTTTGTCTAATACTGCTTTGATCTCTCCAGGTGCTAGCGTTTTTATTTCATCTACAGCACAAGCTAACTTCGTCATGATACTGCTCCTCCGCAAGCTCCCTTCGCCGAGCTGACTAAATTTCTACCAAGACACTGCTACCTTCAACCTTCACATTGTACGCCGTAAGGTTTTTGGAAAGCTTGAGTGCTTTACCCGCCTTTGACATTAGCCCTCCTCGCAACCAGCGGACCACTTGGCCATTGCTGACATCAAATTGAGAGCCATGTACGGGACAAGTGACCACAGTTCCTTCCAATTTACCCTGCGACAAATCCCCCTTCATATGAGTACAGAGATTATCAACTGCATAATACTTATCCCCAACCCTGGCCAAAAGGATTTGGCGTCCTGCTGCATTTACTGCCTTCATTGTCCCGCCTTTCAGTTCATCTATTTTAGAAAGCTCTATAAACTCACCCATGAGACACCTCCTTTCACAAATCAGAGCTATGAAGCAAATTTTTGCCCACGCAGCTAGACTACCTTCCTGAATTTCTCTTTTGGAGCGCCACAAATGGGGCACTCATCGGGAAGAACACCATCGGAGACATGGCCGCAGACTTGGCAAACGTAGTATTCAGTCTCCTCTTCAGCCATCATATGCGCCAGCGCCTTCTTGTAAAGTTTGGCATGTCCCTTTTCCACATCGCGGGAATAACTCAAGACCGTTGTCACGCTTGTATTATTCTCCTCATTTGCCTCTCTGATGAACTGAGGATAGGTGCTGCTGGCTAAATTCTCCCTCTCGAAGGCGCTCTCGAGGTTCTCCTGGGTGCCGGACACAGCGCCCAGAAGGCGGAAGTGGTTGAAGGCGTGAACTGCCTCAGCTTCGGCGATAGCACGAAACAGCCTTGCCACCTGGGAATAGCCCTCTTGCTCAGCCTTCATGGCAAAAGCCAGATTTCTCAAATGCGCCTGGGACTCGGCCACGAAACCCGTTTTAAGGTTCTTCAAGGTCTTGGTCCCTTTTATCCCTGGGACCTCATGCGGGATGAACTTTTCCGCCTCGGCACCACAGACCGGGCACCGCTGAGGTTTGTCAGTGCTAAGTTCCACGTGATGGCAATTGGTACACTTCCACATATTATTTGCTCCTCCTGTAATCTTACTTTTTCCTCTCGGCGAGGTACTTCTCAGGATTCTGGTCGAAAGCCTTCTTGCAACCAGCTGCGCAGAAGTAGTATTTCTTTCCTTTATACTCGGAAGTAGCTGCTGCCTTAGCTTCCTCCACCTCCATCTTGCAGACTGGATCTATTGCCATTGGATACCTCCTTTCATTAATTGCCAAGCCTGACTGGCTTAAACCTTCTTAAACGCAGTGAGTTGGATACCACGGTGATGGAGCTAGCTGCCATGGCTGCTGCGGCCAGAATTGGATTCAGGAACCCATACTCACCCAGAATGAAATGAAGCCCGGATGGTACACCTATATTCCCGAAAACAAGATACAATACCCCGGCTGCTATCGGGATAAGAGCAGTATTATAAGCGAAGGCCCAGAACAGGTTCTGCTTGATAGTCCTCATGGTACGCTTGCTCAGGGATATAGCGGTTACCACTCCCATCAAGTCACCGCTAATCAGGGTAATATCTCCAGTTTCTATGGCGACGTCAGTACCTGTACCAATAGCAATACCAACATCTGCCTGAGCTAATGCTGGAGCATCGTTAATTCCATCGCCCACCATTGCTACCACCTTTCCCTCCTCCTGTAATTTCTTGACCTCGCTGGCTTTATGCTCAGGGAGCACGTCAGCCAGGACACGGTCAATACCCGCCTCTCGGGCAATGGCCTCAGCCGTGCGTCGGTTGTCTCCGGTGAGCATCGCTGTCTCAATGCCTATTTTGCGTAGCGCTTGGAGCGCTTCTTTGGCATTTGGCTTTAGGGTATCAGCCAGGGCAACGATTCCTGCTACATGACTATCCAGTCCCAGGAACATTACTGTCTTGCCTTCTTCAAGGAGTCTGGCGGCTTCTTCCTCTAGCCCATTTAGGGGAAAACCCCGTTCTTGCATTAACCTGAGATTGCCCAAGAGAAGCTTCTTGCCCTCCACCAAAGCCTCTACACCCTGCCCCGGGACGGCGTTAAAATCTGAGGAAGGGGATAATTCCAGCTTCTTCTCTAGAGCAGCCTTGACCACAGCCTCGCCAAGTGGGTGCTCTGAGTTATGCTCGGCGGAGGCAGCGAACTGGAGAACCTCTTCCTGGGAGAAAGAATGAGCAGCGACTACATCAGTCAGCACAGGCTCGCCACGGGTCAGAGTACCTGTCTTATCTAGGAGCACGGTCTTTATCTGGTGAGCTCTTTCCAGGGCCTCGCCATTCCTGATAAGAATCCCATGCTCGGCTCCCTTGCCCGTGCCAACCATAATCGCAGTGGGAGTGGCCAGCCCCAAGGCGCAGGGGCAGGCGATAATGAGCACGGCGACAAAGTTGAGGAAGGCAAAGGTGAGAGCTGGTGCCGGTCCCACGAAATACCAGATTACGAAGGTCACGATGGCAATGCCAATTACTGCTGGCACAAAGTAGCTGGCGATAACGTCAGCAAGGCGCTGAATAGAAGCTTTGCTTCCCTGTGCTTCCTCCACCATTCTGATGATATGAGCCAGCGTAGTCTCCTTACCCACCCGGCTTGCCTCTACTTCAAGGCTGCCTGTCTTGTTAATGGTGCCCCCGATCACCTCATCACCCACCTTTTTCTCCACAGGGATACTCTCTCCAGTAATCATGGACTCATCAACACTGGAGTAGCCCTGGTGAACTACGCCGTCTACGGGCATTCTCTCACCAGGACGTATTAGGATAAGGTCACTGACCTGAACTTCTTCAACGGGGATCTCCCTCTGCTCGCCTTCACGGATAACCAGGGCGGTCTTCGGTTGCATACCGACAAGCTTCTTTATTGCCTCCGAGGTCTGTCCTCTGGCTCTGGCCTCCAGAAAACGGCCAAGAAGGATCAAGGCAATGATTGCGGCTGAGGTATCGAAGTATAAATGGGGTTCCAGTACACCAGCGGCAAAAAGCCCCGGGGAAATAACAGCTATCATGCTGTAGAAGTAAGCCACCGAGGTGCCTACAGCAATCAGGGTATTCATATCAGAGGTCTTATGTTTCAGCGCACCCCATGCCCCTCGATAGAATCGCAGGCCCGCCCAGAACTGCACTGGCGTGGCCAAAGCCCATAATAGATAGGACTTACCAGCAAAGGAAGGTCCCCAGCCTAAAGCCATGATTGCTGAGGCCAGGATAGCAGCGATGATAAATCTATTCCTTAGAACTCGAATCTCACGCTGGGCAGCAGTGCTGACATCTTCCAAAGCCTGCGCCTCGGGGCCAAGTTCATAGCCAGCGTCTTTTACCACCCGTCTCATGTCAGCCACCGCCGTTCCTTCCAGGTACTCGACGGTAGCCTTCTCCGAGGCCAGATTCACGCTGGCAGAAATCACCCCCGGCACGCTGGACAGAGCCTCTTCCACCCGAGCAACACAGGAAGCGCAGGTCATCCCGCCCACCGGGAATGTGGACTTCTTGATGGCAACCCCATACCCCAATTCCGAGACGGTATCCTTAATTTTGGCGAGGTCCACCTTTGTAGGATCGTATTCTATCGAAGCCTTCTCCGAAGCGAAGTTAACATCGGCTTGCTCTACACCGGGGGTCTGAGAAAGACCCTTCTCAATAGTAGACGCACAGGTAGTGCAGGTCATCCCGATTACATGGATTGAAGCCTTGCCAGCCTTCTTGGGATTAGTTTTGTCAGCCATTATCTTTTCCCCACCCCATGTCTTCATAGTCTAGATTTTTCGGGATTTGCAGTTTATAGTGAAGCAATGTGAATCTCTACCAAAATACTGTCTCCTTCCAGCTTCACAGCATATTTAGTCAATGGCTGGGCTGGCTGCTCTCCTCTCTCATTGCCGAGACCAGAGCTGGCATTCCACTGCCATCTCCACATAGCAATTAGCCTTAACCTTCTTCTTCCCTAAGCAGGTCATCGAAAACGTCAGCATGGTATATTTCGTGGTCCCTTATTCGGATGAGAAGCTCTTTCAGATCAGGCTCTTCAATTTCTTTGGCAGCGCGGTCATATTCAGCCGCCACCTCTTTCTCGATCTTGATATCTGCCCGAAGCATATCAGCTGTCTTGGTGGACTTATCAACCTCAGTGTGCTCAATCCTGGGGCTGCCTTTTTTGTCAACCAGTTCCTCAGACAGCCATCCCAGGTGCTGCATCTCGTTTATGGCTTGGTCCTCCATTTCTTTCTTGACATCCTTGTTGGACGTCATATAGGAGTGGAGGAGGTACTGCAAAATCACGGAATACTCATGCTCGATGCCCCAATTGAGAGCCCGGGCAACCTCATCTTGTCGAGGCCCTCTTAAATCCTCGGCGCCTTCCTTTTGAGCCTTGTCCGCAAAGTGTTCGAACTTGCCTCGGTGTGACTTTTCATCGGAGAGGATTCGCTGCAGCAGCCGTTTGATCTTAGGGTCGCCAATGGCCTTGATGTGTTCCTCGTATAAGGTGATGGCATCTTTCTCTTGAAGCACATCATTTCTCATCCAATCGGGAACCGACTTGCCGCCAGTGCGCATGTCTCCTCTTTCAAGGCTGGGAGTACCGCCAAGGCTGACTATGGTCTCAGCCAGCCAATCAAAATGGCGCATTTCTTCCCTGGCAATGGCCTCGATTTCACAAGCCATTTCACCCTCACCCATGGCATAGGCGTGGACCAAATATTGAATGATGGCTGCATGCTCGCCCTCGAGGTCCTGGTTTAGTAAAGAAATAACTTTACCTTTGTCCATTCGTTCCTCCTATGTTACCCGTTTTCCTGCCTACCTTATCGTGAGAGGCAGCTACCCCTCCCCACCAACAAATTGTCGGTCTTGTAAGGGTAAGATACCCCCCAATAGACATGAAATCTCGCCTGGGATGCTATTTTATCAGCTCCGCTCCCTTTTCACTCAGCTCGTACCTGTCATCTCTTTGCTTAGCTAAGCCAGCCTGAGTAAGTTCACGGAGCCCGCTTCTAACCCTAAACAGGGGAAGCCCGGCTTCCTTGGCAACTTCTTCAGGAGACCCCAGCCCTGCTTGCAGCGCACGGAGCATCTTGGTACCTGACTCAGTAGGTTTACCATCAGGGCTAATACATGCCATGTTATCCTCCTACGAAAGAGATATATCTAGAGTTTTTTCTTACATAGATACCAATCTACACACTCGTACCCCTGCTTGAGCCTCTCCTCGGCCATTTCCTGCGTGTTCGGAGGCGGCACCACTACCATATCGCCCGGCCTCCAGTTAGCTGGAGTAGCTACTGCGTTTTTGTCCGTCGTTTGTAAGGCATCTATTATTCTCAGTATCTCATCCATGTTCCTGCCGGTGGTTAGTGGGTAGTAGAGTATCGTCCTGATAACCTGGTTGGGGTCTATTATGAACACGCATCTGACAGTCTCGGTCTTGCTCTGACCTGGGTGAATCATACCATAGGCCACGGACACTTCTTTACTGAGGTCGGCGATAATGGGGAATGGTATCTTTACCCCCGTTTTTTCTTCTACATTGCGCACCCAGGCAATGTGCGAGGAAGTGCTATCTACGCTCAGTCCCAGAAGTTCCACACCCCGCTTCTGCAGCTCGGGAAAGATTTCGGTAAAAGCTATGAACTCAGTGGTGCACGCTGGGGTAAAATCCGCCGGATGGGAAAAGAGAATTAGCCAGCTTCCTTTGAAATCTTCCAGCTTGAGTACCCCGTGAGTGGTTACTGCCTCAAAAGCTGGCGCCGACTCACCTATGCGGGGCATATGACTTGTTTGTTCTTTTATTTCTTCCATGTTTGATACCTCCTCTATCCTTAATCTTTCGTGTAGTGTTAACCTGTTTTCCTCGCTACATATTGACCTCCATTTCGTTAAAGCTCTATGCAGTTTTCCCAGACGCCGTGTATGTTGCAATAAGAGACAGCACAGAAGGCTTTAAATTGCTCCACTGGAACTTGAAACCTGACATTGGGATTGGTATAGGAAGGCGCAAAGGCAGACCTGCCTAGGTCTATTACCTGTCCATCTTTTTTCACTCCGTAGAGCTCTATCC
>DAOUMB010000076.1:0-2981 GCA_034414335.1 Dehalococcoidia bacterium | reverse complement strand
CATCCCAACTCTGTGCTCTCATGAAGGAGTTACCCCAAACGCTGCTTCCCGCCTCTGCTTGGTTGAAGTTACTAGAAATGGAAGGCAAAGGCAGGTTGCCTCCTGTCTATACCCGGTAGAAGAAGGGCTCGTGGTAAGAACTAATTCCGAAAGAATTGCCAGTAATCGTAAAACGCTAGTGGAGCTTTTACTAGCCCGATGCCCTGATTCAGAGGTAATCCAGGATTTAGCTCAG
Organism: Dehalococcoidia bacterium; assembly: GCA_034414335.1. Lineage (GTDB taxonomy): Bacteria > Chloroflexota > Dehalococcoidia > GIF9 > AB-539-J10 > RBG-13-51-36. Next base: position 2,746 of record DAOUMB010000076.1, on the reverse strand, counting down.
CAGCTAGGTGTTGAGGAGACGCCCTTCAAGTTGGAGGATAATAAAAAATGCATCCTCTGTGCCTTATGTGTCAGGGCATGTGATGAGGTTGTTGGCGTCTCGGCAATCAGTCTAGTCAATCGAGGTGTTAACCGGCAGATGGCTACCCCCTTCTATGCTCACTCAGATGCTTGCATTGGCTGTGGCTCCTGTGCCTATATCTGCCCTACGGCTGCTATAACATTGGAAGATGCGGACGATACCAGAACAATAAGTATGCCTAACGGCAAGATGGAGTTCAAACTAAAGAAGTGTAAAACCTGTGGTAACTACTGGGCGCCTGAAAAACAACTAGAGTATATAGCCCAAATATCTGGTGTTGCCCTAGAAGAATTTGATAATTGTCCTAACTGTAGGGAATAGAATGCCCCGTTGTCATTTAGTTGACCCTTAGCCGGTGGTTTGCTATACTGCTGGCGGCGGGGTGTAGCGCAGTTGGCTAGCGCGCAGCGTTTGGGACGCTGAGGTCGGAGGTTCAAGTCCTCTCACCCCGACCATAGAGACCGCATTTTTGCCTTGCTGTAGCAAACGATAAGTCATATCGCCGGTGTTAAGCCAACCAAAGTTCCTCAGATTTGGGCACGGTAGTCTTTCTTAGTGTGAAGCTTGTAGTTGCATTTGCAAATTGGATTCTTTTAGTGTATAATTTCTACAGTGGTTTCAGTCAGGTTATCATAGACTTAGTTAAATTATTTTAGATTTACTCAAGTGTTGGATGACCAAAGCTCTAACCAACTATTTAGAAGAGAGGAGGTCATCCAATGAGTTTTAAGGATAAGTCGATCCAATGTTCCGATTGTGGATCTACCTTCACCTTCAGCGCTGAGGAACAAGAATTCTTCCAGTCTAAAGGCTACACTAACGAGCCCAAGCGCTGTCCCTCATGCCGTGAAGCAAGGAAGGCAGAGCGTTACGGAAATGGTGGCTACGGCCACAGTTCCCGGCGGCAAATGTTCCCCGCAGTATGCGCTCAGTGTGGCAAAGACACCGAAGTACCCTTCCAGCCCCGTGAAGATAGACCGGTGTACTGCAGTGAGTGCTACAGTACTGTTAGACAAAGTAGATAACGCTAGTTTGTACGTAATGACCTACATAGGCTGGGAGTACCTGGCCTATGTAGGTTAGTAGAATGTGTTGGTGTACTATGTCATTAGTTACCATACGTGAAGGTGAAAGCCAAGACTCTTTATTGAGGCGCTTTCAAAGGATGGTGCAGATGGATGGAATCCTGCGCGAGGCAAAGGCCCGTCGTTATTTCCTATCCAAGAGAGAAACTGCGCGCCTGAAAGCAAAAAGGAGCGCTAGGCGAAGGCGGCTTGGGAGGTAACTCTGAATTCAAATCAGAAGTGCTTAGCTACGTAGATGATTGCCGCCAAGCTCTAAAAAAGTATTACTTGATATACTGGCAACTAACAACTGGCAAAGGATTACACAATTTAATGAAGGGGTACCAATATGAATATCTATGTGGGTAATTTATCGTATGAAGTAACTGAAGAGAAATTGCGGAAAGAATTTGAGGCCTTTGGAGAAGTGACATCTGTAAGCATTGTAACCGATAAATATAGTGGGCGACCCAGGGGATTTGCCTTTGTTGAAATGGCATCAAAGTCTGAAGGCGAAGCCGCGATTGCTGGCCTCAACGGGAAGATGCTAGAGGAACGGACACTTACTGTTAATGAGGCCCGCCCTCGCTCTGACAGCAGAGGTGGTGGGTCATATGGTGATAGGAGAGGCAGCGGGTTTGGTGGCAGAGGAAGACAGAAAAGATACTAAATCGCCCGGTCGCCATCTATATTCTTAAGATGTCCAACCGTGATAATTAGTATGCAACTGACCAAATTGCACGGTGCATAGTACAGTTTCAGTCGTATTTTCTGATGTAACAAGTAGCCAGAATATTGAGCTACACGTTCCACAGCTTATATTTCAACTGTCCCACCTAGACTTGGTAGAATGACTTCGATGTCACTGTTTTTTAGCTGGTCAGCGTAGAAGCCGGGTTGTTCGCAGTGAACCGGGATGAGAATCTCAGGCTTCATCTCCTGAACAACTCTTAGCAGGTCAGGGCCATAGGCATGACCCGATGCATGCAACCCTCTCTCACCATCAGGTACTTGCCACTCGCCGTTAGTTTCCCGAGGCAGACCAAAGCCCCTTATTCCAAAGTGTTCCAGCCACTTATGCAAACGGCGAAAGTCAATTTCCTGCTCTTCATCATGAGGTTCACTTGAACTATAAACATAGAGGCTGTCTGGTTTAGGTTGGATACTGGGCAGTTCGTTCAAATCAAAAAAGCCAAAGCAAAGGATGAACTGTTCCTGATTTGAGCTTATGTCCTTAGCCAAGACAGTCTTGCTTTCGTATTGTTTAAAAATATTTCGTAACCATATAGGCGGAGATTTACTGGCGGTGGTCTCTTGATAAAGCACTAGAGTATCGTCCTGAGCTAAGTCTGGAATTTCTGATTCAAGAAGGCGCATAGTCTTCAATAGATAGGCATCCTTAGGCAATATCACCAGCTTCCTACCCGTGTCCCGGGCGATTTGCCAGAAGGTGAGCAGACGGTCTACATCCCTGGGTGAGAAATCGGCAATGACCAGACTATTTGAACTGAGGACAGCTTTAAGCCCCTTTTCATATACTTCCCCTTCAGTAACATTCGTTTCTCGGAACACATTAGTCCCTTCCAAGATAAGGGCTCTGG
>DAOUMB010000075.1:0-34222 GCA_034414335.1 Dehalococcoidia bacterium | reverse complement strand
GCATTTATCTGTGAGGAAGTGGCCACACCTTTCGCGATCTATTACCGGAACATTAGGGATTGCCTGAGGGAAGGGCACATAGACAGCTGCTCTTGATGTTAACCCCACATCGAATTCAGAAGGAATTGGTATTGGTTTTTTCTTTGTAATATCTTCGAGTTTGATTGCTCCCGTGGGGCAAACAAAGGCGCAAGCTCCGCAAGCTATGCAGACATCTAGGTTTGCATCTGATGTCTGCTGAAAGGGCGTTTCTACTTTGCGTTCAACTCCTCGATTGACAAAATTGATTACGCTTACCCCCATTCTTTCCTCGCAGATTCGGGCACAAAGCCCACAGAGAATGCAGAGGTTTTCAGGGTCTTCTATTTCAAATCTTGTCTTCTCAACACCATATTCTTTGGCCAAGTCCTGAATTATCTCAGCCTTGGGAGCGCGGGCCAGTAATAAGTCGATGAGCATTTTGCGTATTTCAATAATGTCGGGAGATTTAGTGTTTACTACCAACCCTTCTTCAACAGGGTAGTTGCACGAAGTGACTATTCTGCTTCTGCCGCGACTGATTATCTCAACGGAACACAGGCGACAAGCGCCAAATGGTGAAAGTGCCGGGTGATAACATAGTGTAGGGATACGGATGCCGGCATTCTTTGCTGCTTCTAGAATAGTAGCCCCTTCTTCAATCCTGACCTCTCTACCATCGATATTTAGAGCGATTTCAGCCATTTTCCTCCTACTTTTTATCCCTTGCTAAAATCCTTTGTTCCTCTGGGAGAGGTGCTGGCACTGGCTCACCAGAGATTCTTATTACCGCTTGAAACCGAGATGGACACAGGTCAAAGCAAGTGCCGCACTTATTACACTTGGACTGATCAATGGCATGGATTTGGTTTTTGCCTCCACTTATAGCCTCTGTGGGACAATTCCTAAGGCAAATCAAACAGGCTTGGCACTTGCTGGGATCAATATAATAGGAAACCAATTCCTTACACACAAAAGCCGGACAGCGTTTCTCCTCAATGTGGGCTCGGTATTCATCTCCGAAATAGCGGAGAGTGGTTAATACCGGATTAGGGGCAGTTGCCCCCAAAGCACAAAGAGAAGCCTTAGTCATCACTCGGGATAATTCCTCGAGAAGCTCAACATCCTCTTTTTTGCCTTTCCCCTGAACAATATCATCCAATACCTTGCGCATGCGATTTAATCCCTCTCGGCAAGGGACGCATTTACCACAGGATTCGTCGCAAAGGAAATCTACAAAGTAGCGAGCCACGTCCACCACGCATGTTTCCTCATCCATTACTATCATCCCACCGGAGCCCATCATTGAGCCTAATTTAGTGAGCTCATCAAAATCTACTAGTGCATCAAGATACTGTTCGGGAATGATGCCTCCTGATGGTCCACCAGTCTGGACAGCTTTGAATTTCTTGCCTTTGGGGATACCTCCACCTATCTTGTAGATAATATCCCTTAAGGTTATGCCCATGGGCACTTCCACAAGCCCAGTGTTGTTCACCTTGCCCACCAAGGAGAAGATCTTGGTTCCTTTACTTCCTTCCGTGCCAATAGAAGCAAACCACTCAGCACCGTTATTGATAATCAAAGGCACGTTAGCCCAGGTCTCCACATTGTTCAGGTCGCTCGGCTTTTCCCAGACACCACTTTCCGCAGTATGAATATATTTTGGTCTGGGCTCTCCTACTCTCCCTTCTAATGCCGTCATCAGTGCGCTTGACTCTCCGGAGATGAAAGCTCCTGCTCCCCGATGCACCTTGATTCTGAAATCGAATCCTGAGCCAAGGATATTTTCGCCAAGAAAACCATATTCCTTCGCCTGATTAATAGCAGTGGTAACATTCTCTACCGCCAGGGGATATTCCTGACGCACATAAATAAGACCTTCGTGGGAACCGATAGCATAGGCACCAATGGTCAACCCTTCGAGAACACTGTGGGGGTTTCCCTCCATAAGAGACCTGTCCATATAAGCTCCTGGGTCTCCTTCATCACAATTGACTATTACGTATTTGGGTTCCCCAGGGGCATTGCGTGTTGTCTCCCATTTTCTCCCTGCGGGGAATCCTCCACCTCCCCGACCCCTCAGATTAGCTTTCTTTACCTCCTCCAGAACTTGGTCAGGAGTCATATGGAAAAGGGCTTTAACCAAGGCACTGTAACCACCTAAAGCAAGGTAATCCTCAATATTTTTGGGATCAATCCGCCTGTTATTCCCAAAGACAGTCCGAGATTGATTTTTGTAAAAAGGTATTTCCGATTCACGAACTATCTTTTCCCCACTAATTGAGTCAGTATAAAGCAATCGTTCAACAACTTTTCCATCCTTTACACTCTGGACAACCTCAGCAGCATCTTCAGGTTGCACCTGAATATAGCATATCTCCTCGGGATAAATGACAACCAAAGTGCCTCTCTCACAAAATCCATGACAACCGGTTCTTCTAATATCTACCTTGCCCTCTAACCCTTGTTCTTTGACCTCCTTGATAAAAGCTGAGTTGATTTTTTCGCTACCATAGGCATAGCAGCCGGTCCCGGAGCATATAGTGATGCAGGGCTTGTTCGGGTCCCTTTTAGATAATATCTCTTCTCTTAGCCTCTCCAATTCAGAAGGTGAACTTACTCTTGCCATAGTTTGCTCCATCGGTCAGATTTCGTCTTACTCATAGCTTGCTAAAATCTCTTCAACCCCTGCCGATGCCACCTTGCCATGATATTCGCCATCAATCACTAACACCGGTCCCAAGGCACAACAGCCGAGGCAATTAACTCTCCTTAAGGTGAACTTCATATCTTTGCTTGTCTCACCAGCCTTGACTTTTAGAGCTTCTTCCACCTTATCCAAAATCTTTGGTCCTCCACGCACGTGACAAGCAGTTCCTAAACAGACTTGAATCAGATGGCGACCTATCGGGGTTAGGCTCATCGCCTTGTAAAAACTAGCCACTCGATATATTTGGCTTAGGGGAATTTGAAGTCTTTCGCTTATCCGCACTATAAGTTCTCTAGGAATCCAGTTAAATTCACTTTGTATATCCAAGAGTAACTGAATTAAGGCCCCTTGTTCACCTTGATATTTATCTATAATCTTATCGGCCTTCTCTAGTTCCACTTTTTACTCCCTCTTTTATTTGAGCGACGTTTCTTACCGGACAGTTTTTATAACACTCCCCGCATCCAGTGCATTTGCTCATATCTATGTAACGGGCCTTTTTCCTTATTTTGACCTTGAAATTACCCATGAACCCTGATATATCCTCTATCTCGCTATAGGTCAGCAGGATGATATTGGAATGCTGTCCGACTGCAGTCATCTTGGGCGTCAGGATGCAGGCAGAGCAATCCAGGGTAGGGAAGGTCTTGTCCAATTGGGCCATGCGCCCCCCGATGGAGGGCTCTCGCTCAACCAAGATAACCTCGTAGCCGGCATCGGCGATATCTAAAGCGGATTGGATGCCAGCAATGCCGCCACCGATGACCAAAGCTCGCCTAGTTATGCCAACCTGTTTGGGGGTGAGGGGCTCTTGCCAGGCAACCCTGGCTACCGCTTTTTGCACCAGATCTATCGCCTTAGCCGTAGCTTCCTCAACTTGGTCAGGGTGGACCCAGCTGCAATGCTCCCGTAGGTTTGCGATTTCTAAGAGATAGGGGTTTAAACCGGCACCTGCTACTGTTCTGCGAAAGGTTGTCTCATGCATACGTGGCGAACAAGCGCCAATGACCACTCGGTTAAGCTGATGCTCAGTTATAGCCTGTTGAATAGCTGCTTGACCAGGATCGCTGCAGGTGAACTTATTGTCTTCAACGTAAACTACCTGAGGTAGCTTTCTCGCAGCCTCAGCTACCTCCGGGATATTCACAGCTCCAGCTATGTTACTGCCGCAATGACAGAGGAAAACTCCAATTCTAGCCATGTCCTATTCTCCTTTAGGTCTCTCTCGTGAACGGTCTGATGGTTATGCACAGTCAATCTTCTCGCTACTTTCGGGCAATTCTTTTCAAACAGTTCGGGGCTACCAGTTATAGGCATGATAACCGTCCTATGATAACTCATATCGGAGTTATTGTCAAAGCTTAGAAGATGGGCGTTGCCTTAACAAAATCTTGAACTTCACTCACTTTATTTGTAGCTTTCGGCTGTGCTAACCTTTACCTCTACTGGCAGCGTCACCGGCGAAATTTCTAACCACAAATGGCACTGCAGACAGCGCTTTGCTTCGGCAATTGCTGCCTCTCTGTCAAAACCAAGCTCTACTTCTTCAAAGCCATCATCACGTCCCAGCCAGGGATTAGGTTTTTCCTTGGGGATTAATTCTTCATCGATGATGCCATCTCCTCCTAGATATTTGTCTATGGAACTGGCTGCTTTCCTTCCTGCCGCGATTGCTTCTATCACTGAAGTCGGACCAGTAACTACATCCCCGCCAGCATAAACTTCTTCTGTATTGGTAGCCAAAGTAGCTGAATCAACCTGAACTGTATTTACCCTGCTAACCTTCAGTCCAAATTGGTCTGGAATCTCCGGCTGCTGACCAATGGCAGATATTATATTAATGGTCTCTAGGCGAGTGAAGCGAAATTGGGCATAAAATGAAGCTACCCCAAAACCTTGTTTTCGGAAAGATCTAGGATTCGGGCAATCTCGGGAACTGTCTCCCCAGAAAGATACCCTGGCTTCTGCTGTACCTGTTGCAGGACAGGAATGGCGGCTCCTTTTTCACCTTTACGCGGAGCCAGAATATCAACTAGTTGTTTTTAGATTAGCGCGTCTCCTCAAGCTGAAGAAGTCTATGGTGTGCGTAACTATGCCATCACACCACTGATTCTTATTCCCATTTATCCTTCTTCTACTGCTTTTTGGCATTGCTTTCTATCTGTCCTAATATCCAGGAGCACCAGCTTTCTATTCCCTCGCCGGTTTTGCAGGATAGTTCGAAAACTTCGGCTTCGGGGTTTAGTCCTTGGATGGAGCGGTGAAAGCTGGCAATATCGAAATCAACATGAGGAAGAAGGTCCATCTTATTTATTATCACAGCATCAGCATCGATAAAGATCAAGGGATATTTAATAGGCTTATCATCTCCTTCAGGCAGGCTGGAAATCACCACTCGTTTGTGTTCTCCTAGGGTAAACTCAGACGGGCAAATGAGATTGCCCACATTTTCGATTAGGAGTAGGTCTATGTCGTACAGTGGTAGGTCCTTTAGAGCCTGCTCAATCATGGCAGCCATTAAAGAACAACTTTCCGGCATATTTCGGGTATTTATTTGGATAACTGCTGTTGCCTCGTTCTGCACTTTCTCAGCATCTACTGTGGAAGCAACATCGCCTTCGATAACAGCTATGTTCAGCCTGCTCTTCAGCCTGGCCAGGGTTTGCATAATGAGGCTCGTCTTGCCGGCACCTGGAGCTGACATAATGTTGAGAGCGAAAACCTTGTGCTCATCCAGTAGCCGTTGATTTCGGTTAGCTATAGTTTCATTAGCCTCCAGAATGTTCCGGACAACCTCTATCTTTTTCATTCTACTTCCATGCTTTCGATATAGAGCTCGCGCCCCTTCAATATTTCCACACTCTGGCCTTGGCATCTAGGGCAAGACCATAGAGCATCTTGGGGGTGGAAAATGGTGGAACAATTCCGGCAGCGCAATTGAGCGGGCACCGATTCAAAGTGGAGTACTGCTTCTTGAGCGATTGTGTCTTTGCTAAGAGAATCGAAATAGAACTGGATACAATCCTGTACAAAACCTGACAACTCGCCCATTACTAAGTTAATTTGGGTGATCTTGCTAGCTTGTGCCTCACTAGCTTTGTCCAAGGCAATGTTGATAATGTTTTCAGTTATCCCAAATTCGTGCATTTGCTGAAACGAAGGGCCCCGTTATATTGTAAGTTATACATTTTAAATTACTTCGTCCTTTAATTTCAATCCACTGAAGGGTTCCAGTTTGGATATCGCAATGTGCCTCAGAATTGGTGGCACGGATAGCTTTAGATAACTTGGTGCTATTAAACTTTCCGCATTATCTATCAGGCGGAAAAAACTATTATTTCCCCGATCCGTATACCCTTAAATTTTGACTCTCCAATCGTGGGTATATATGTTAAACCTTTTGGAACTGGCAAATCCTATGAGTGTTATCCCGTATTTGTTGGCTTCTTTCATAGCTAGGTCCGTGGGGGCAGCGATGCTTATGACTATTGGTATTTCGCAAAAGATTGCCTTTTCTATTGTGGAAGCCGTTTGTCTGCACGAGCTAATCAGGAAGCTGTTCGATAAATTGATTCCATCTCTAATTGCTAGGCCGATGGCTTTGTCTATGGCGCAATGTCTACTTATGTCCTCTACAAAAACCTCCTTATCCCCGCAGATCCCAATGACATGTGTGCAGCCAGTCTTCTGGAACAAGAAACTGTTTTTGTTTAGTGCTTCTACTGAATCAAAGACCTCGCTTCTGGTTAACTTTTTCTTGGAGTCACACTTTCGGGGAGTCTTAACTAATCCTCCTGAAACATTTACCTCAAAATCATTGTCGCTAAGCTTCTTGATCTGGGACAAGGAAGGGTCCATACCCCTTGATTTCAAATTGCCGGCTATCATCTCTTCTAGGTCGCTGGGAATGCAGTAGAATTTATGGATTTCTCTATTGAGTTTAACAACAAGCTCTTCCTCGTGGATGATTTCATCTCTCTTCTTCCTCTTGCTATCTCTGGAAATCCCTAAAATTTCTATTTCAGTACTTCTTTTACCCATGATTTGTGGAATTCCTTTATATCGTCTATTATGCTTCTGCAAGCGTCGAAGGCTGGTCCTCTGTGGGGGGCGGAAACTGCTACTAACAGAATGTTATCTGATATGCCTAGGAAACCCACTCGATGTACTATAGCTACATCCTGGATATCAAATCTATTAATTGCTCTTTTTTCTATCTCCTCTAATTTCTGGATGGCGTGATTATCGTTCTCAAATTCCAGCCCAAGTCCTTCAGGGAACTCACGTACAGTGCCTAGATAAATTGATATTGCCCCTATTTTGGGGTCTTTCATCTTTTTAGTTACTTCGTCAATGGAGAAATCTTCTCTTCTTATCTCAATCATCTCGGCTTGCCAATGCGGTTATATGTTTGGCAATTATTTTGAAGCTTGATATTTAGCACCAATTTGAGGTGCTTTAGTTCTAGCACTTGTAGCTCCCTTAGTTCACGCTTTCTTCAGTTTCTCGCATGAGGGGGCTATGTTCCGCAGGTGTCACAACTTGTGGCGGCGCATGTGCTACAGGGGGAACTTCCGCCAATCGGCGTAGATGTGCCTTCACTGCTTTTTGAAAAGGAAGCGAAGGAGGACAGTATCCGTTTAGCGCCATTGTGACAACGGGGGCAAGAGGCAGGTTCATTTGATTGGGATTGCTGGCGGAGTAATTCAAACTTGCACTTGCAGTTAGGGCAAAAATATTCATAGATGGGCATTTTTACCTCCTAGTTTGCTACCTGTTCTGAAGGCAAGACCAACAAGGCTGGCATTACAGGCAAAATCAACATAGGGAGCAGTGAACAAAGTAATGTTGGCTTTACTTTGCTCATAGTTTCCTGCACTTTCTCTTGTCCACTCTTCCCTCTTACTCATCCCTTCCCTCCTCAAAAGCTTTCAGGAATACGTCAGGGACTTGAGGAACCTGGGTATCCGTCCACGTCTTGAGGCAAGAAAAGGAGCAGAAATTGTAGTGCTCAACTGCCTCCAAACCTTTCCATTGTGAAACCATGAGCCAACCATTAAGTACCTCGCAAGGTCGCTCCTCTGCGCTGTGTTCCACCCTTTTACCACAAGAATGGCAGACAAAATATCCCTTGGGCATTCAAACCTCCTGCCTCATTCCTTTTTGCTTTCTTCCTAGAGTGCAGCCCACGGATTAGATGGCGACCACTTCCTTAACTTCAGGTACCTGTTCCTTAAGCTGCTCCTCGAATATCTCAAAGGCTATTTCTGCCGGAATTCCGGAAGCACAAGCCGATGTCAGTATCTGTACCTTTACTATGCCCTCTTTAACATCTATTAAGATAACGTCTGTACCTCTTAAGCCAGACCTTATCTTAGCTATAGCGGCTTCTACTTTTTCTCGCATGAATTACTTTAATTTCTCCTTGTCCTTATATGGCTGCCAATTGCTGCTAGACGGCAACTACTTCCTTAACTTCAGGCACCTGTTCCTTAAGTACCCGCTCAATCCCACCCTTCAGGGTCATGGTTGCCATGGGGCAGCCACCACAGGCACCGGTTAGCCTTAATGTTACCACCCCGTCTTTGACATCTATTAGTTGGACATCTCCTCCGTCGGCTAACAATGCCGGTCTCACTTGCTCCAGGGCTGCTTCTACTTTTTCTCGCATGTTTTGCCTCCTTAATATTTATCGCCTGCTTGTCATAGTTATGCAATGGCTTAGAGTTCTTAGCTTAAATCTTAGGGCTAAAGCTGTAGATTGTCAAATTAATTCTGAACTTGATGTCTGAGTCTGTTCACAGGTAGCATTATTAACGAGCTGGTCTGGCCTCAATGGTTTACGCGCAATCATTTAGGAAGCTCTATATGGAATGATACTAATGGGATTAGATTGAAATACTAGGCGGGTATGCTTATTGTTTCCACTGCTTTCGCCGCAGCTGGCTTGGTATAGTGGCTATCTTGACTTATTGCCCGTGGGAGGCAAATCTCCACACAGTTACCACAGTAGATACATTTGAAAGGGTCATAGGTTATCTGCCTGTTTTCCAGACTGACTTCTATGGCATCGGCCGGACAGACCCGGGCACAATCGCCACATAGGTCACATTTGTTAGCATCCCAGTGAATGCTCCCTCTATATCCAGGGAATGGCTCTCTTACGTCTTTAAAAGGATAACGTCTTGTAGCAGGTCTGGAGAAAAGATTCTTAGTAATTGTCGAAAACATCCACATTTCAATTACCTCTCAGTACAGGCAATACAGGGGTCTATGGACAGAGTAATTATCGGCACATCAGCCATTTCACACCCAGGGATCGTAACCAAATAGGTAGGTATGTTGGCAAATGTTGGCGTTCTTATCTTCAATCTTTCCAGATGATCCGTACCGTTGCCCTTTATGTAGTATATAACCTCTCCCCTTGGCTGCTCACACCTGGAAACCGTCTCACCTTCGGGATAACTGTCAACTCTGACCAAGATCTCCCCCTCAGGCATCATTGCCAAAGCTTTGCGCATAATTTCTATAGACTGATAAACCTCTCTGGCCCTGACTACCGTCCGGGCGTAGCTATCTCCGGCGGTTTCTACCACTGGCTCAAATCCTACTTCCTTAAAAGCGGCGTAGCCTGTTTGTCGCATGTCTTTTGCCACACCACTACCTCTTGAAGTAGGCCCAACTGCTCCAAGGATTTCAGCTTGATCTTTGGATAACACTCCCTTACCTACGGCACGGCGCTTGATAGTAGGGTCATGGAACAGGGCAGGAGCAGCAGTATTGTCCAGCATTTCTTTAAGAGCAACCAGCCTTTTGTCAACCTCCTTGGCCATTTCTTTATCGATGTCTCTTCTGACCCCACCGACAACGCTGGTAGCTTGAATTACTCGATGACCGCTGGTCATTTCAGAAAGGTCCTGAACTATTTCCCTGGCTCGCCATATTTGCATGAATAGACTTTCAAAGCCCAAGGCATCGCAGAGAAGCCCTAGCCACAGGAGGTGGCTATGCGCCCTCGAAAGTTCGCTCCAAAAGGTGCGAAGGAATCTGGCTCTGGGAGGCACTTCAACGTTTGTCAAAGTCTCAACCCCCTGGCAATATGTCTGACAGTGAATGAAGCTACAAATACCACAGATTCTATCGGTGAGGTTGGTATTCTGACGAAAGGTATTAAGCTCACCAGCTTTTTCAATCCCGCGATGGATATATCCTATTATGGGCGTTACCCCTACTACTCTTTCGTCCTCTAACTCCAGTTTCAGATGGACAGGCTCGGGTAGTACTGGATGTTGGGGACCAAATGGAATTACCGTTCTCGTTGCCATTTCATGCCTCCAGGTCGCAGCGCCAGCATCGCTGGCCCTCAGCCCTAGCCATTTCTTCGCTTAATCCTAGTTCTACTTCGTCAAATCCCTTTAATCTATCCTCGATGGAGAGACTGGGCATCTCGACTCGCTTGCTTTCCCTCGCCCATCTCTGTATAAAAGTATCGCGTGAAATGAGGTCCTTTACCTTTAGTTCCTCGATGGGCAAAATACCCTCGCCACCGAGGTATTTGTCTATGGAAATAGCTGCGTTCTTTGCCGTTCTGACTGCTTCTACCACGGATGCAGGCCCAGTTGCCACGTCACCGGCAGTGAAAACGCCTGCCTTTGAGGTAGCCATGGTCTCGGCATTCGCCACTATCACATTCCCCCTACCTGTTTCAAGCTTGAACTGTTCTGGAACTTCAGGGCGCTGCCCAATAGCTGCAATAACCGCATCAAGATCCACCTTAAACTCGCTGCCCTCTATGGGCTCAGGTCGGGGTCTGCCGCTGGCATCAGGTTCTCCCAGCTTCATACGAATATTTTCTAATGTGACGGCACCATTCTTGCCGAATACCTTCGTTGGTGCCGCCAGGAATTCTATCTTTACCCCCTCTTTAATCGCTTCGGCTACCTCCTCGGGGTTAGCTGGCATCTCAGCCCTGGTACGGCGGTAGAATATAGTCACTTCTTTTGACCCAATGCGAAGAGCAGTACGAGCGGCATCAATGGCAGCATTACCGCCGCCAATCACTGCTACCCGGTTGCCCAATTCAACTTTCTTGCCAAAATTCACATCCCTCAAGAGATCAATACATTCCATTACTTTGGGATGGTCTTCTCCCTCAACCCCCATCTTTATCCCCTGATGGGCGCCTGTAGCAACAAGAATTGCCTGGTAGCCATCCTTTGATAGCTTGTCTAAAGATTCCACTTTGGTATTGGTCTTTATCTCCACACCCAAATTCTTGACCATGGTAATTTCATCGTCCAGGACCCTTCTGGGGAGCCGGTACGATGGAATCCCCGCTCGCATCATACCGCCAGCTTCGGGCAGAGCTTCGAAGATAGTGACTCCATGCCCCATCTTAGCAAGGTAATAAGCCACAGCGAGTCCTGCCGGACCTGAGCCAATGATGGCGACACGCTTGCCTGTCTGTTTGGCAGCTTTCTTTTCTTCGTAAGTTGCATGGTCGTAAGCAAATCTCTTCAGCATTCTGACAGCAATAGGTTCTTCCTGTTTCGCCTGGCGACAGTTATCTTCACAGGGGGCGAAACACACTCGTCCCAGAATTCCTGGGAACGGCATGGCTTGCTTTATAGTTGCTAATGATTCGGCGTACTTGCCTTCACCGATAAGTCGAACATAACGTGGAATATCGATACCTGCGGGACAAGCCTCGCCACACCTGACAGGGATGCGTTCCGGCGCCCCGGGCTTATAAGGAGTAGGTTTAAGCAACTCAGCCTCGGGACTTTCTTTAGAGCGTAAGAATCTTTTCTGGAAGTCAAGTGCGATACCACTCATTTGAACATTAAATAGTTCCTGTATCTCATTTTCGATCAGTGCGGCGCAAAGATATATCTCAGATATACTAGGCAGTGTTTCATCTTTAGCTATTTTGACTCTGATATTCTTTAGGGGCTCCGGATATTCCCGGGGCTCAAAATGATAGATGATTTCAAATTTATCTCCCAGGTCTACGCAGCTAGCAGTGCTCAGCCTGGCTCTTTCATCCATCATCTTTTGAGCTTCTGCAACAAGCTCGTCTTTAGTTATTGAGATATCATTTTCCATATGCTTTAAGCTTTCCTAATGCCAGAACTACTGCGTCGATGATAGCCTCAGGTCTGGCAGCACATCCCGGGACATAAACGTCCACGGGGATGACCTTGTCTATGCCACCAAGCACATTGGGGCAGTTATGAAACACTCCACCGGTGCAGCCACAAGTTCCCACTACTATTACCCCCTTGGGATCAGGCATTTGCTCATAAAGATTCTGCAGCACTCTGTAATTACGGTGGTTTGCCGGACCAGTGACCAAAAGGACATCAGCATGCTTGGGATTGCCCATATTGACAATGCCAAATCTCTCTACGTCATAAAGTGGAGTAAGGGCAGCAAGTATCTCTATATCGCAGCCATTACAGCTACCACAATCGAAGTGCAGGAGCCAGGGGGATTTCATTCTTGCCGTACTTAAAAGTCCCATTTTTCAAATTCCCTTAATTATAGGTTCACAACTTAATGTGGTCAAATTTACCTTTCTACATCCAGCCTAAGTTGATAAATAGTATATTCAAGGCTACTAGAGTTACACCTGCGCCCCAGGCAAATTTCAGCATCCAGGACCAGGTGAGACGAGCATTGATATTATCTATAAGTAACATGATGAACCAGCTTCCTAAACCTATTATGATGGATAGCCACCATAGGCCGCCCACCACCCAGAAGAGTCCCAGGATGGATAGGAGTAAAACCATCTCGTACCAATGCCCCAGCTCTATCAGGCCCAGATAAGGGCCGGAGAATTCCGTGACCACTCCTCTAACTAACTCTTGATGGGCATGCTCCGAACCAGAGATGTCGAAAGGAGATTTTCTCATCACTATAGCCAGGGCAATCAGCAGGGCAATAAAAGTAATCCATAAGTGTGGGAGGAGTGGTTGTCCATACTCAAATATGTTGGCAATAGGGAATCCCCCAGACTTTAGAGCTATAGGTATTGCCGCCAGAAGCAGAATCGGCTCATAGGCCAGGAACTGCAAAAGTTCCCGGTGCCCTCCGAACTGGCTATAGGGTGACTTTACGCTTAAAGCTCCAAGAGGAAGGCAGAGACTGCCAAAGAACAGGATGAAGAGAACTACCAGCAAGTCTTGCCTTAGGGCGAAAAATACCACGGCAGTGATGATTAGGGCGAGGAATGAATAGGCGAACCCAAGCTGAGCCCCACCGGCAACCATAGGTTTCTTGCCGAAGAGCTTGATAACATCGTAGAAGGGCTGAATTATCGGCGGTCCGATTCTTCCCTGCATGTGGGCGGTCAGCTTGCGGTCAATACCTCTGAGTAACCCCCCGATCAAGGGGGCTACTATAACCGCAATTACGGCACTTCCGATTAACCAACCTGTGCTCATATCACCGCCAAAACGAATAGAATAACAAGTAAAACAATACCCGTGGGCACAACGAATCTATTAAGATTTCCCTCTCCCAGCATATTTTCAATATAAAATCCGCCGGTCTTAAGCTCTGTCCTTTCATCAGCCACAGCCACAAATTCGTCTACTCCTATTTCCACATTCTCTCCGCACATGTAGGAGCTGCGACTCGCCTCGGGCTTTGCCCTTGCGGTGAGGGCAGGAATTAAGAGGCCCAAAGCGATTATTATAAAAATTGGCCAGGCGGCAAAAATGCCTATGGAGGACTTCAAGAACCAAGCGCCGGTAGTGAAAGCCAAAGCTGCATTATAACCCGCTTCAACTAAACTTGGGGCTACAACACCATTATATACGGGAGCAATTAGTATGCTAAATACAACGGCAAAGGCAACTAATACCAGCAGGATGCCGTGATAAAGGGGAATGAGTGGTTCCCTTTTGGCTCTCCCTGGCACGGGGCTTTGACATAAGAAGCGGCCTATCAATTTTGCCCAAAAAACCGTGGTGGCTCCTGAGCCAAGCATGAGCAGTACGAGTACAAGAGTTGACCATACGCCAATGCCAGAGACTGCCTCCATAGCTCCCCACTTGCTTATGAGGACACCGAAAGGAGCTACCAGCATGGAAAGCATTGCAGCGACAGTTATGCCAGTCAAAACAGGCTGCTTCCTCGCTATTCCCTCCATATCCTCTATATTGCGGCTCCAAATGTTGTGCTCGATAGCGCCAGCGCACAAAAAGAGAAGACCCTTGGATATGGCGTGAAAGATCAGGAGCATAATGCCCACAGCTATGGCTAATGGGGTATTTATGCCGGCACAAAGCATGATAAGCCCTAAATTGCCAATTGTGGAATAGGCCAGAACCTTTTTCACTTCGCTCTGGCTTATGGCCATTATGGCGGTAGCCAGGAAGACTGCGCCCCCATAAATAGCTATAAGGGTTGAAAGATGAGTACCCTGAAAGCCCGGAGCAATGCGTAGCAGAAGATAAACCCCAGCGTTGACCATGGTGCTGGAATGAAGCAAGGCAGAAACCGGTGTGGGGGCAACCATAGCCCCGAGCAACCAGCTCTGAAACGGGAGCTGTGCTGCCTTGGTAATGCCGGCTAGACACAATAAGGCAAGGGGCAAGAGAAGAATGGGACTGGCTAAGGCGCCATTGCTAATGACTTCCGCCAATGAAATCGTGTTAAGGGAACTGTTCCACAGGAACATTATGGCCACGCTGAAGCCAACGCCACCAATCAGACACATCCATAAGGCGCGGAAAGCATTGTCTATGTGCAACGGTACTTCATCATGGCGGATTAAGCCCCAGCAGGCCAATGTGGTCACTTCCCAGAAGAATGCCAGCCAAAGTAGGTTATTGGAGAAGACCAGTCCATTCATAGCGCCTAAGAATATGAGCATAAAGAAGAAGAACCTGGGCTGTGTTGTCTCCTTGAGCTCACCTAAGTTCATACGGTGCTCTTCATGGTCTCTCATGTATCTTATGGCGTAGACGCAGATGAGCGACCCTATGATGGAAATGATAAGGCACATAATTACGGATAGGTGGTCAATGTAGAGGGTGGGGTGAACTGCCATTGGAGTCTGTGGTGCCTGGGAGAACTCAAAAACTGCTAAGGGGATACCTGCAGCCAGTGTTAAAGCTATGGTGAGGATATTGTGTCGAGAAATACCTCTTTGGACGATGTCTTTGACAGCCGCAAAGATGAAAAATGCCAGTAGGGCATAGTTAGCGATTAAGATGACCCACTCCCACCTAGCAGGAGCTGAATACTTTATGGGAAGAGAACCTTGCAGTAGGAAAAATATGGAGGTTATTATGAGAACTGCGGCGGTCAGATAAACAACGCCGCTTCTAGCCTTGTGGTTTTGAATTAGCAGGCAAATAAGACCCGTTATGATGGGGAATAGAATAGCCAGCCCCACCAAACTGTCGATCACTGGCTATTGCCTCCAAACATAACATTGGCTATTTTAAATCGGTGTCAAGGAAAAAGCAAGGGGTTTTGCACAAAAATTTCAAAAAATTTAAATTTTTTTAAGTTATAATCTACCAAATGTTTGATTGCCCTTCAGCCCAGCTCTATACCCTCAGCTTTGTGTGTCTGTCCGGGCGAAAGCTGGATGTAACAGAGCTACGTGCTTCATTTCTATCGGGTGGAAATAGCGGGGAAAGCAAGAGCCCTTTTACTAGTGTGTAGTTTCTGGTGCTAGTATACCGGAAGTTAAAAGTAGAGTTGGTGCAGGGAACAAAGATAATCTATAATGCAGTTTTGGGAGTTTGACGCATGATCTCTGTGGAAGAAGCCTTGGAGAAGGTTTTGAGCTATGTAGAGGTTCTCGAGCCCGAGCAAAAGCCTATTTTGGAATGTTTGGGACAGGTTCTGGCTGAGGACGTCTATTCCACTATAGATATTCCCCCGCTGGATAATTCTGCCATGGATGGTTATGCCGTGCGAGCTGAGGATACTCATGGTGCTAGCGAATGTTCTCCCAGGCGTTTAAGCGTTGTCGGAGAGCTTGCTGCTGGGTCTTTGCCCACAAAAAAGGTCAGGCCGGGGACGGCTATTCGCATTATGACAGGGGCGCCACTGCCTGACGGAGCTGATGCGGTAGTCCGATTTGAGGATACCGATGAAGTTGACCGCAAATTATCCCGGGGTGACCTTTCGCAAATCGGCATATCGTGCCCGGTGAATAAAGGATTGAATGTCCGATGTAGGGGTGAGGATATTGCCAAGGGGGAGTTAATTCTGAAGCGAGGGAAACTGCTTCGTCCCTCGGAGATAGGGGTGCTGGCCTCTCTGGGGCGCTCTACTGCGCTGGTTGTCCGTCGCCCAGTCGTTGCTATTCTATCTACGGGAGATGAGCTGATTGGTCTTGACCAGCCATTGGCTCCCGGTAAGATTCACGATAGTAACACCTATATCATTGCCGCGGAAATCTCTCGCTACGGCGGGATTCCCAGGATCCTGGGCATTGGGCGCGATTCTGTTCAGTCTCTAATTGAGAAGATCGATGAGGGTTTAAGTGCAGATATGCTTATCACCTCCGGGGGTGTGTCCCGGGGCGACTATGATATGGTGAAAGATGTTCTGGCAGAGTGGGGGGAGATCGGCTTCTGGACGGTTTGTATGAAGCCCGGGAAACCAATTGCCTTTGGGATTATGAAGAAGATGGAAGGGATGAGAGAGAAAAAAATACCCCATTTGGGATTGCCGGGCAATCCAGTCAGCTCCATGATTACCTTTGAACAATTCGCCCGCCCTGCCATATTAAAGATGCTGGGGAAGGAAGTTCTGGCAAAGCCCGTTATTCAAGCGATTATTGAGGATGATTTTGTAAATAGTGATGGGCGCCGCCTCTTTGCCAGGGTGGTTGTAACCAAGCGTGGTGGTCAATATCATGCCTCCCTCACTGGTCCCCAGGGCTCGGGAATCCTTACATCGATGGCCAAGGCTAATGGTTTAGCTATTATCCCGGAAAATAGCAAGGGCGTTAAGGCTGGAGATAAGGTCGAGGTGCAGATGTTGGATTGGGTAGAAGAATAAGGTAGGTGAAAATGTTGCCGATTGTTTCCATTGTGGGTAAATCACAATCCGGTAAAACAGTGCTTATGGAGCGACTTATCGCGGAGTTTAAAAGGCGAGGGTATAAAGTCGCTGCTTTAAAGCATAGTCCAGGGGGGATGGAAATAGACCGGCCTGGCAAAGATAGCTGGAGGTTTGCTCAAGCGGGGAGCGATGCTGTGCTTGTTAGCTCGACTGACAGGCTTGCCTTCATTAAGAAGTTAGACCATGAGCTTGATCTTGAGGAAATTTTGCCCTTTGTTGGTGATGAATTCGACGTCGTCCTTGCCGAAGGATTCAGAAAAAGCAAAATTCCTAAAATCGAAGTGCACAAAAAAGAACTCGGGGATGACTTATTGTGTTCCCCTGAGGAAATTTCGGCCATTGTTACTGAAGGGTCTTTGGATACTGATATACCTCAGCTTCCGTGGGGTGATACAGTGGCAATAGCGGATTTCATAGAGAAGAATTTTGTGCTAAAAAGCTAGGGCAGTGCCTGTCTCCCTCCTGCTTTGAAGGAAGAGGGTGAGGGTGAAGAAAATGTTTACAGTGGGGATATTGACCATCAGCGACAAAGGGTCAAGAGGGGAGCGGCAGGATAAAAGTGGAGAGGTTATTCATGAAGTGCTTTCCGCTATGGATGTTCGCATTGTAAATTACGACATCATTCCTGATGAGAAGGAGCTTATTGTTAAAAAGCTGGTTAAATGGGCAGATGAGGACGATTTAGACGTGCTCCTCACCACGGGTGGAACAGGACTTACTCCCAGAGATGTCACCCCGGAGGCGACTCTTTCCGTGGTGGATAGAATTGTGCCCGGTTTTGCCGAGGCAATGAGGGCTGAGAGCCTTAGGAAAACTCCCATGGCCATGCTCAGTCGGGCGGTCGTGGGCACTCGTGGGGAATGCTTAATTATCAACCTGCCGGGAAGTCCTAAGGCGGTACGTGAATGCCTTGAGGTGATACTGCCGGCTCTGCCTCATGCTGTGGAAACGCTCAAAGGTCAGGCAGGTGAGTGCGCCGCGCCCGAAACTTGATTCAAGATAGCCAGGCAGCCTCCAAGCGCTCTTCTTGTTGCTGTCCTCTACTATTAGCTATTTTTTGAATGCTACCAAGTACAAAGTATATATAACCAGAAGGTAGGCAATCGTTCTAATGGCAATTACGAGAACCTCTAAGGCATCTTGCAAGCCCAGAAGCGTTAATACGTGGGAAATCCCATACAGCCCGAAGGTTATGGCAATATATAGAGGCCATCTTTCTTTGGCTTTCCTAAAAGCCACGCAGCCAAAGACCACTATTGTGGCGCAGAGTATTAGATTTACCAGGGTAATTGTGTCCATGTCTGTATTCGTCCTTTTTACATGATCTCTGGAAGCTGGTAAGCTGCAATCTTTTAATCAGTTGCCGCGAGCATATTAGAATACTTGCTAGCTACGCGTCAATGTCACACAACGAAGAAGGGGAAGCTACATTGGCCCCCTTTATTCGGAAACCTATTGAACGATTCTATTGCACAAACATAGGCATGTCTGATTTCATTTGTATAGCCTGGCACTTTAACCTATCCGCTCCTTAGGCTGCGTAGAACTTCCCCGAAGTCTGGTCTTTTCCCATACATGAGCAGGTAAGTTCTAAAGACCTTGGCTGTCAATAACAGCCCACCAGTGATGGATAACACCAGCACCGCTATACTGGTGGCCAGTTGCCAGGCAGGTATATCACTCACGCCCAGCCTTATTATGACTTCCGCAGAAGATGAGACAGGTAAAATGGTAAGAACGACCCAAATTGGGTTGTCTGGGAACGCTCCAAGTAAAGACCCGAACCAGAGTGGTATAAGTAAAGGAATTGTAAAAATCCCAATCAGTTGTTGTCCTTCCCGGGAATTGGAACTGATGGCGCCGATACCTGCCGAAAGCACGGCGAAGAACAAGTAGCCCAGGATAAAATACACTACAGCCAGAACAATGAGGTTGGCCGGTAACTGTATTGTGCTGATAAAGCCACCGATGGATGAGGAAGCCAGGTTCAACAGGAGTGGCGCCGAGATTACCCAGATAGCTACCTGTACCAGCCCGGCAGCCCCAATGCCTAATACCTTGCCGGTGAGTAACTGTTGGGGGGAAACTGAGGACAACAATATCTCTATAAGGCGATTCTCCTTCTCCTCACCGAGCCCCTGCAGCAGATAAGTGGAGGAGAAAATGATGGAGAGCGCCAGTAGAAGGCTAAAAACGCCCGGGATGATAAGATTACTTAATCCGCCTTGCTCCGGAGCCACGGTGCCGGTTTCAGTAAGCCTGGTGGTAACCAGATTCAATGGTGCTTCTACCCGGTCTATGGTCTCAGGCGATATCTTTTCCCCTAAGAGATTACTTAAGAGAAAACTCTTAATCGCCGCCGCAATGTCGGTTGGTGCCTCCAACTGTTTTTCTAGAGTATAGCGGTTAATCACTCCAGTAGAAATATAATCCGACGGAATGACGAAATACTCTTTAATATCGCCATTGACCAGTGCTTCAGTCGCATCATCTCGTGTATCAAAACGAACCAGCGTTATGTTTCCCTGTTTGGTATACTGCTGGAATCCACCGAACTCATCCACATATCCAATGGTTGTTACTTCCACCGGCGGCTTGGCAATTCCCGATACGAGCTGGAAAACTCCTATGGCGAGGAGGGCTATGAGTGGCACGATAAGGGTCATAATGATAAACCCTCTTCTCTTTACCGTGTGCAGGAATTCATGCCTCAATATCAAAAGTGTCTTATTCATGGGTTTTACCCACCACTTTCAGGAATATTTCGTTAAGTGGAGGAGTGGCTACTTCAAAGCGATTGATTACCACTCCACGACTTACCAATCGTTCCAGGACTTGCTGAGGAGTCATATTTCCATCAAGGACCAGCTCAACATAGCCTTTGTGGGTGCGTTTCTCGGTAACTCCCGGCACCTCCCCGAGCTCTCCCTTACACTCCAGGAGAACCGAATTGCTTCTATACTTGGACTTGATTTCAGCCAGCTTCCCGTAAAGAACCGAGCGTCCGTGGTTTATCATCAATATGCGGTCGCATAGTTCCTCAACCTCGTTCATCTGGTGTGTGCTCAGGATTACAGCTTTACCTTGATTTCCCAGCTGACCAAGCATCCCTTTCAGTAACTCGGTGTTAACGGGGTCGAGCCCTCCAAAGGGTTCGTCCATAATAACCAGTTCCGGGTCGTGGATAATACTAACGATGAACTGGATGATCTGTCCCATGCCCCGGCTCAATTCCTCAATCTGCTTTCCTTTGTGGGGCAGCATGCCTGTCTGGTTGAGCAGTTCGTCGGCTTTTTCCTCGGCCGAGCTCCTATCAATGCCTTTGAGGGAGGCAAGGTAGACGATAGAATCTATGACACTCAGCTTTCTATACAGTCCTCTTTCCTCAGGCAGGTAGCCAAGCTTATTCTTGCTGGCTTCAGTCAACTTCTCGCCGAGGATGGTCACATCGCCCGAATCTGGCTTAATGATGTCCATCATCATTCTGATGGTGGTGGTCTTGCCGGCACCATTAGGCCCAATAAGACCAAATACCTCACCTTGAGCGACGGAGAAGGATAGGTCGTTAACCGCGACCTTATCGGCAAAGGACTTGACTATATGGCTGACTTCAACGGCAAGCATGGTAGCAGTTTCTTATTAATTCGCATTGTAGCATATGGTCAAAGGTGTTACCCACCTTATAACAAATCGTCAGGAATGTAGAATGACAATTATTTTCTCTGCCTATCCAAGGCTCTAAGCACTTCATCAAATGCACCTAAAAATGTTGTTGCGAGCTTCTCTGAAAGTGACTATTGCTGCCATCATAGTTACAGGCCTCTGAGAAATTCAGGCCTTAGCAAAGAAGGGTTCCTTGCTGCCAAAACCCTTTCCAGTTCTCCAAGCATCCTCTCCCTGTCTTGCGGCAACTTTCCCCGGACGGAAAGGTAGTTTGAGGCATGCATTGAGCTAAAGAAGCAATCGGTGAAGTTGGAATTCTCTATGATTAACCTTAGCTCCTCCAGGGTTTGAAAAGGAGAAAGAGGATGAAATTCATTCCGTTGCCACTGCTCATAGAGTGGGGTACCGGGGACAAGGGTCAAAGTCAAAGCTCCGATATAATCTGGGTCAATCCCGGTGAGAATTTTAGCTGTCTCAAGCACGTGTTTCTTGCTTCCCTCGACACCGCCTAGTCCTAAAATTATCGTCACCGAAAAGCTTATCCCGGCCTCCTTCACTTTCTTTCCCGCCTCGACTAACTCGTGTGAACTTACCCCTTTTCCTATCTTCTTGAGCAGTTCATCATCACCGGACTCAAGCCCTGTATAAAAAATACCCATCTTGAGATGTCTTAATTCCTTCAGTTCATCCGAACTCCTGCGCAGGATATCCTGCGGGGTAGCATACGTGCCAACCCTTTCGACACAGGGTAGTTTTTCATTCAAGTACTGGAGGACCTCCCTCAATCTGGAGAAGGGGTAAACAAGGGCATCACCATCCTGAAGAAATACCCTTTTGCCATCCCAACCTTGGGCCACGGCATATACCACCTTGGAGACATTAGGAAGGCGAATGCCACTTCGGATGAATAGGGCTACAGCATCTATTTCGCTCTTTGTGTCATCGACGTCTCGTATCTGAAGCTTCGAGCCATAGTATCCACAGAAAGTGCAAGTGTTGTTGGAGCAACCACTGGTTAGAGGGAGAAAATAGCTCTTCCGCTCACTTGGAGGTCGGAAGATATCAGGTCTAATGAAGCTCATGCGCCGATTCCATTCCACCCAATTTGGGGCATCTGGATGTTTATTATTTGATATTGCTTAGGCCTGTCCTGAACAATGTTGAAGGGTTTTCGTATTTAGTGCTTAGGATTTTCTTGGAAATAAGCATCAATATCAGCGGCTGCGCACTGGCCGGCTTCCATAGCACTGATAACTGTAGCAGCGCCAGTGGCCATGTCACCACCACACCAGACTCTATCCTTGCTTGTTCTGCCTGTGTCCTTGTCAGTTTTTATGGTAGCCCACTTGGTGATTTCAAGTCCTTCAGTTGTTGAAGGAATTATCGGGTTAGGTGTAGTGCCAAGAGCAGAGATTGCTATGTCGATGTCCATGGTAAATTCGCTGCCTGGCTTTGGAACTGGCCGCCGCCGCCCACTTTCGTCGGGTTCACCAAGCTCCGTCTCGTACAATTCTACTGCTTTGACTCTGCCTTGCTCATCGCCAATGAACCTGCTGGGATTTGTTAGAAGCTTAAAAATGATACCTTCTTCCTCGGCATTCTTTCTTTCTTCAGCCCTGGCCGGCATCTCAACTTTGGAACGCCGATAAATGAGGTACACCTCCCTGGCTCCGAGCCTCAGCGCGCATCGGGAAGCGTCCATAGCTACATTTCCACCACCGAAGACTGCCACCCTTTGGCCTATTTTCACCGGAGTATCATATTCGGGAAAGAGATAAGCCTTCATGAGGTTGGTTCGGGTAAGGAACTCATTAGCGGAATAAATGCCACTTAGGTTCTCACCGGGAATGTTTAGGAATATAGGTGAACCAGCCCCCGGGGCTAAAAAAACGGCGTCATAGCCATTTCCCAGAAGCTCATCTACAGTAGCTATTTTGCCTATCACATGGTCAAGCTTGATTTCGACACCAAGTGATTTTACATAGTCTACTTCAGCTTGAACGATGGGCTTGGGCAATCTGAATTCTGGGATTCCGTACATCAATACGCCGCCAGCCACATGAAGTGCCTCAAAGATAGTGACTTCATACCCCAGTATAGCCAGGTCGGCAGCACAGGTTAAACCTGCTGGTCCCGAACCAACTATTGCTGTCTTCTTACCGTTGGGGATTCTGCGCTCTCTCTGCCTCTCGCTTACTTCAGGATGAACTCTTTCCCAATCAGCCACATATCTCTCTAAGCTGCCGATAGCAACAGGGGCACCCTTCTTGGCGAGGAGGCATACCATTTCACACTGTGTTTCTTGAGGACAGACTCTACCACAGATGCCGGGCAGGCTGTTTTTCGTCTTAAGTATTCTTACCGCTTCAGGCATATTGTGGTCGCGTATTGCGTTTATGAATTCAGGAATATCTACATGAATGGGGCAGCCATCCTTGCAGCCAGGTTTTTTGCATTGAATACAGCGATTCGCCTCTTCGATACATTGTTCCTCAGTGTATCCCAGTGCTACTTCATTGAAGTTCTTTCTTCTGACCGCTGGCTCCTGCTTTGGCATAGGCACAGTGTTCAGATTTATCTTTTTCTTTTCAGCCATAGCTCTTCACCTTCCCACACATCTCTGCTCTGCTTGGCAGAGCTCTAATGACTTCTTTTCTTCATCTAGGTAGCTACGCTGACGATTCATAAGCAAATCCCAATCAACTTCATGACCATCAAACTCTGGGCCATCGACGCAAGCAAACCTTGTTTCGCCCCCTACTGATACACGACAGCAGCCGCACATCCCAGTGCCATCAACCATTATGGGGTTGAGGCTGACGATGGTCTTGACGCCAAAAGGCTTTGTAGTCAAGGAGCTGAACTTCATCATCACAGTGGGGCCGATGGCTATCACACGGTCAACTTTGCCCTCTTGCAAGATCTCCTTCAATGGCTCGGTTACCAGTCCCTTACGCTTGTAAGAGCCGTCGTCTGTGGTCACAATAAGTTCATCACTCACACTATGGAGCTGCTGCTCCCAAAAAACAAGGCTCTTAGTGCGAAATCCCATAATTGAGATGACTTTATTCCCCATGCCTCGCATGGCTCGTGCAATAGGCATTATGGTAGCAACGGCGAATCCTCCAGCGACGCAGACAACAGCGCCGAATTTTTCAATCTCCGTGGGACGGCCTAATGGCCCGACGAAGTCCAGTATGCTATCGCCGGCATTGCGACAAGCTAATTTCCTCGTAGTAGTGCCTACTTCCATAAAAACGATGGATACAGTTCCCGCCTCCTCGTCCCAATCGGCAATGGTCAAGGGAATTCGCTCGCCTCTTTCATCATTTCTGACGATAACGAATTGCCCCGCCTGAGCCTTCTTGGCAATTGATGGGGCCTGAACTTTCAGTAAATGGATATCTGAAGTAAGATCTTCTCGACCTAGAATCTTATACACTTCTGACGTTCCAAGGATAACTTATTGCAATCCGCATAATTATAGCACGTTATATTAAATCTGGCATGGGTCAGTGCTGTAGGATTTGTCTTAAAAAATTTCAAAAATGGACTCTCCTGTGGGGAGGCACTCGGGTTTATTCGCGATAGCGCGCCTGAAATTGCCTTAAACTTCAAAAGTCTTGTCCCAGTTCACCATGGCACTGGGGTGGAAGCCTGCATGCTCGACGAAACTTTGCCATTTATCGTCATCATGAACGACAAATGTGCGTATTGTGTTGATATCTTCAAGACGGCAATAGTCTAGCAACTCATCGATTAATGCAGACCCAATGTGATGTCGCTGATATTCAGTATCCACGACCAGAGCGTGAATAATACAGACTTCAACGAGTGGTACGTATACATATTCCAGACGAGCCAGAACAAAGCCAACTATCTGACGCTTAGCCTCAGCTACTAAACTCAAGTCAAACGGCCCACCAGGGTCATTGGCAGCGAAGTTCCGATAGGAAATACGAGGCTTCCCTTTGGAGATTTTGTTGACGAGGGCTAGAATAGCATCTATATCACTACGCGCCATACGCCGAATATTTACATCAGCTCTTGCTGTTTCACTCATATTATTGAACCTCCTAGATATACTGGTGCTTCAAACCACCTCAGCCTTCTAATTTTCATTTTGTATCTAATTTGCGCCATTGTCAAATGCCCAGAATCCTGGAAGCCTTGTGTTGATGATTCTATTCGTACTATTTCCCTCTAAATGCTTTCTCTATTTATCATACCATACAACAATCAGTCAAGATGTTTAAACTAGACTCCAGAATTGTGGCCGAGCGTTTAAAGAAGGTAGAAGTACATTGAAGCATGGACTTTCAAGGCACTTGGAAAGGGCAATAGCATCATACTAAGTAAAACAACCTTCTCGATAGCATTTAAGAGTTTCTGAACAGGCTCTGGTCAAACGTAACGCCGGTATTTCGGCTCGTACATCTGAGATTTAATAAATGCCGGGAGGTCATCGGGTTTTGGTTTCCTTGCGATGCCTTGCTTATAGGCTACTTCTGCCACTGTGGTAGCAATAATAGCAGAGACCTCCCTGATTTTGGTTAGTGGTGGATAAATACGCCCTTGTTTAAGATCATCCTCTGAAACCTCATTCGCCAGTGCTTTTGCGGCAGCAAAGAACATTTCATCGGTAACAAACCTAGTCTCGCAAGCAATGGTGCTCAGTCCAACGCCTGGAAAGATATAGGCATTGTTACCTTGACCCGGCACATACGTTTTCCCACTAAGTGTGACGGGGGGGAAAGGACTGCCGCTGGCGAAAATGGCCCGCCCCTCCGTCCAGGTGTAGGCTTCTTCAGCAGTGCATTCAGCCTTTGAGGTTGGATTTGACATGGCAAAGACGACGGGTCTTTCGTTGCAACTGGCCATTGCTTTCAATACCGCTTGGGTAAATGTCTTGGGCTGTCCGGAGACTCCAAAAATTACTGTGGGGCTGAGTGACTTCACGGCAGAAAGAAAATCACTGAGATACTCGTAGTCGTGGGCGTAAGGGAGCTTGTATCCCGCCAGATTGCTGCGGCTTCTCACCACCAAGCCTTTGGAATCCACAAACCAGCACCTTTTTCTAGCTTCTTTCTCGGGTAGCCCATCGTCCACCATTGCATATACAATCATATTGGCAATTCCAATACCGGCTTCGCCAGCACCGAGGAACAGGATTTTTTGGTCTCTGAGCTTGCCTCCGGTAATTCGCAGGGCTGAATACAATCCGGCCAGCCCCACCGCTCCTGTTCCTTGTACATCGTCATTGAAAGTGCAAACTTGGTCTCGATACTTCTTCAATAGGCGAAGTGCGTTGTGAGTGGCGAAGTCTTCAAACTGCATAAGGGCATGGGGGTAGAGTTCCTGCACTGCCATGACAAGCTCTTCGACCAGGTAGTCATATGCTTCTCCACGGAGGCGGTGCTGTCTGAGGCCAATATAGAGAGGGTCATTCAGCAACTTCTTATTGTCTGTCCCTATGTCAAGGGTCATGGGGAGACATGACTGGGGGTGAATGCCAGCACAGGCGGTGTAGAGGCAAAGTTTCCCCACGGGAATGCCCATTCCATTGGCCCCCAGGTCTCCAAGACCGAGTATCCGCTCCCCGTCGGTGACCACTATAATACGCACATCCTGATTCGGCCAATTTCGTAAGACGTTTATCACCCGCCCACGGTCCTTGGTTGAAATGAAGATACCGCGGGGTCTCCGCAAGATATGTCCATATCGCTGACACGCTCGTCCCACCGTGGGAGTATAAACGATAGGCATCATCTCCTCGATTTGGTCCATTATCACCCGGTAGAACAAGGTTTCATTTCGGTCCTGGAGGCCCATGAGGTAGATGTACTTTTCAATATCTGTTGGCTTTTTGCAAAAATTCTCCATAACCCGCATGACCTGAATTTCCAGAGATTGGACAGGGGGTGGTAAAAGCCCCCGAAGCCCCAATGCCTTCCGTTCCTCTTCGGTAAACGCTGTCCCCTTGTTTAAGGATGGCTCACGGAGCAAGTCGATGCCGGTCGGCATATCTATCATTCGAACGTGCTCCTTCTCTCTCAGCTCTTCATCAGACATAACTAATTCTCCTTCTGGAGTTAACCAGGGATTGCTCCAGACAATGCCCTAAGAGACAAACAGTAGACTCTCTATGTCCAGACGCCTTTCGCCCTTCGCTGTGCTATTATAGCTCTTTCTTGTCTTTAGTGTTCTGATTTTCGTCTCCTTTGTGAAATATGCTAAGGTGCTAGCTTGTGCAGATATTAAGGGAGAAAAGGAAAACCACAAGCTGAAAAAGGGCATAACAGAACATCGGAGAGCTCGGCAGGAATATTTCAGCTTATCAAGCCATATATATATTAATGTAGCCGTTAGTGATGGGGGATTAGGAATCAATATTGGGGACATGAAGCCTTTTTTATTGTGGGCCTGATTAGTGTTCTTGGCATTCCGATTGCAACTACATTGATGATTTCCTCTGAGCTAGTTCAGATAGATGGGTTATACTCCAAAAGGTGTACTACATATTTTGCTGGCACTTGCAATAGTTCCTTGTGTCATTGCGAGCGCAGCATGGCAATCTCTATCCTCAGCAGCCCCACTGAGATTGCTTCGTCACTTCCGTTCCTCGCAATGACAACGTAAGCGGACAGTGTATCACTAAGGTAGTGAAGGAGGATACCCTTTTTACATGTGGAGGGAAAGTATGTTAGCCCTTCCCGACAGGAGAATTTTTCCAGGGAATCTCTTGAAGTGATATTACCAGCTCTGCCTCATGCCGAGGAAACGCCTAAGCGCCAGGCAAGCGAATGCAGCACACCCGAAACCTGGATTCAAAATAGCTCAGAGAGTGGGAATGCTCAATGACTTGAGTCAGGGCACAACATCAGTATAGCGAGTAAGGTAAGCAGAGGAATCATAGAGGTCCTGAAGGCTCATGCCGCTCCGTTCAAGTGCAGTCGAGATATCGTCGATTCTTTCCCTGACTATTCCCACATGCAGCCTCATAAGCTGGCATATCTGTAATGTCCTTTCAGGTGAGCCGGAAAGAGCCTGCACCGGGCAGCGGCCGCCGCAATAAGGATATACCCCGCATTCATAACACCTCAGCCGGTCTTTGTATTCCACCAGGCGGCTGAAGTCTGGCTCGTCGAAGTCGGAGCCATCGCTGCCAATGAATCCACCCACTGAAGGGGGTAAGTCGGCACAGGCGTGGATCTCTCCTCCCATAATATCGTAGTTTCGTGCCAGCTCCACACCGCAAGCGGTATGTCCTCGCTCTTTGCCGGTGATGAGATAAAGGATGAGCTCATTTACATGGGATATGGGCAGAATCTCTCCCTGAAAAGCCTTCTCCACGTACCGTTCCATCACTTCTTCCAATTCTGTCCCATATTCCTTAATATATCTTGCGAAGTCTTTGTACGGCTCCTTTGTGTCCGCCCAGTGCCAGAAGAAGTGATTCACCAGTCCCTCATGATATAGTTCGAGGAATTTGTGGAAACATTTGAGCAGAGATTGCCGCTCCCTGAGGGTGGACCAGAATAGGACATTGCCCTGATAAGCCGAACGGAGCTTCCTCAAGTTAGCTATAATCAGATTCAGATTGGTGCCCGGTCTGACCCGGCGGTGCTGTTCTTCATCGCCGTCTATCGAAACTGAGTATAGCCACATATTCGACATCAGTGAGGGATAATGGTCCAGGGCTCGAATCAAAAGCTCGCCATTGGTGTAAACCATATAGCGCACTCGGTTCTTTATCTCAGATTCAGCCAGAATTAGCCTCACCTTTTCCATCTTATCGGTTGCCAGAAATGGTTCGCCTCCGTAGAAGGCTAGGGTAACTATGGAGCTGGGATGCCGCTGGGCCAGCCGTATCACCATGGAGGCATCACGTTCAGGGTCCGATTCCAGATGGGCCATGCTCCAATTGCGCGGTCCATCCGAGGCAAATGTGATGGCGCTGTTGATACACCCCTCACAGCGTGCATAGCAGCGGCCAGTCACTGTAAGGTTGATAATGATATCTTGTTCCTCCTGGAAGCCCTCCTTTGAGCGCAGGCCTTCGGCAGGCATGCGGATGGCATCAGTGCGTGCGAGGTCTCCAAAGCGCGGGTGATTTACTCTCAGTGATTCTTGCGACTGCAAGAGATATTTGGGATGGGAGTCAAACGCTGAAAGGTTGGAGTTATTCGTGTCACTCATGGTCACCGGAGCTGGTTTGCAAATGTTAACAATTGCAAGAGCGACTGTCAACGGGCCTTCGCTTCGCTCACTCCTCGATTTCTCGCTTGCTTATCGTTTAGCTTGAATGACGAAGGTCGGGTTTTGTTTGTCCCGGAGCACGCCGGAATGAGGCGAGGAAAAATCTGCGACAGAAAGAATATCGATTTTGAGGTCAGTATGAGCGGGTCCTCGCCCCAAATATCTTATCCCTTGCCGATAGGAGGCTTTTCCCAGGGAATGCCTATATCTCTATATAGTCGTCTTCTGGGCTCAATTTCCCCGCGGCGGCTGAGGAACTGAGGTCCGCTGGGCCTCACCTCTTCTTCCAGGTGGTATTTCTCCTGCTCCAGTCTTTTCTCCTCGGTCATGGTCTCAAAGCGGAGTTCGATTCTGTCTCCTTTGGGTTGTATGTGGACCGTGGTATAGTGGCAGAAGGCACACCTCAATTCCCTGGGGCTCACCAGTTCGAAAGCGGTGCTGAAGCAGTACGGGCAGCA
Source organism: Dehalococcoidia bacterium (assembly GCA_034414335.1). Taxonomy (GTDB): domain Bacteria; phylum Chloroflexota; class Dehalococcoidia; order GIF9; family AB-539-J10; genus RBG-13-51-36. Next base: position 5,014 of record DAOUMB010000075.1, on the reverse strand, counting down.
GTCTTGCTCGGTGGAGAGTTTGTCTCCCCTGGCCTGAGGGTCGAATATCCTGAGCTTATGGACGCCGTCGGAGAGCCGGTTTTCCTCTCCCTTTAAGGCGAATACCAGGTCATGACCCAGCCGATTTACCTCCCGGGGGATGGCCTGGCGCTCGGGGAGTAAGACTTCCCCTGGCCCTATCGAGATTCCGACAAAACTGGCTAGGACATCGAATCCACAGAGGGTGGTGAAATTATTAAGTAACGGGATGATCCAGTGCTGGATGCGTCTCCATCCTGCTGCCCCTATAGTGATAGCCTTCTTCGTGCTGCCCCTTTCTTCCTCAGTGCGCTCTATCCAGGCTCCAAGCCCGTGGAGTCGGTCGCCGACTGTCTTAAATATCCCCAACGGTGCCCCACCATAATCAACTCCACCAACGATCAAGCCGTCCGAAGCATTCAATTGCTCCTCGAAAAAGTCCATATCGTCATGCAGTACGCAGCGTTCCCCCTTGATAACGCAAGCCTCACACCCGTTACACTCCCGTATATAAAGGTCGCTCATTCTGATAAGGGCTATATCCGCACCTTCTTCACGCGCTCCTTTGAGGGCTTCCTTGACCATAATCTCCGTGTTGCCCAGTTTGCGCCGGGAACCAACTATTCCAAGAATTCTCATAAAGACCTCCTGTTAAGCTGCCAGCGCAATTGTAGCACAAGGGGCCTGTGGGGGGTTGGTTGTCACTGCGAGCGGAGTGAATCTTGAGCGCAGCACCCATGTTGTAAAGCCGCTCTGAATGGGTTAATAAGCATGAATTTGATTTTTAGCTTATCTCGCATCATACTGAACAAGGCAAAAAGAGGTCGGTGACGGCAGGGAAGCGAGATTTAAAAATCAGTTTGGAGGAGGTGTTATTATGAACGAGTCCTCTGAGCAAAGCCAGGCATTCACCCCTGTCCACTATGAAATAGCTATCACGGCGGAAGAGGCAAGGCTTGGAACTAAAAAGATACTATCACGGCATGGCAAAAAGCTGGAGGTGCATATCCCCGCGGGAGTGGTAAGCGGCAGGATAGTGAAGCTGGCCAATGCGCTGCAGGTAACCGACAGCCATCCCGGAGATATCCTGATTCAGGTCAAGGTGAAAGAAGAGAAAATAGCTGCGGGAGTCATCGAGATTAACGACGGCGACTTTGAAGACGAGGTTTTGAAATGCAGTTTACCTGTCATGGTGGACTTCTGGGCACCCTGGTGTGGCCCGTGCCGCATGATTGCTCCTATAACGGAAAAACTGGCGGAGGAGTATGAAGGCAGGCTCAAATTTTGCAAGCTGAACGTGGATGAAAATCCGCAGACAGCTTCGAAGTACCGGGTCATGAGCATACCGCAGATATTGTTCTTCAAGGATGGCGAGGTGGTTGCCGAAAGCACCGGTGCTGTCCCTGAGTCTGCGCTTCGCTCAAAGGTGGGATCGGTATTATAGAGCCAATGGATTCTTCGAATAGAGCACCTGAGTCCAGAGCTGGCTTTGCCTGCTGGCTGGAAATCGCTGCTGAAAATGAATCTGACATTCTGAGGATACGAGAGCTGATTTGAATTTTCTCTACCTCGATCCCTTTCTGTCATTGCGAGCGGAGCGTGGCAATCTCGGAGGAGGCATCTGGCGGGTGTTCTAGAGACACAGTAGCTCATTTATGGTAGGCTTAATCGGTCTTGTGCCCTGGAATCGCAAAGGAGGTTTAGCATGAAAGCATCTGAAGGACGAATTGGCCGGGTTTTCGTGATGCGGCTGGACGATGGAGATGTGGTGCCCGAATGTATTGAGCGTTTTGCCGAAGAGAACGGAGTATCTGTGGGGCAGGCTATTCTGGTGGGTGGAATCGGGGGTGGTGATGTCGTTGTCGGTCCGAGACGTTCGGAAGAGATGCCGCCGGAGCCCATGCTCCTGCCCGTTGATGGAGCGCATGAAGTTGTGGGAGTGGGCGTGCTCGCCCCCGGTGTAGATGGCAAACCGACTCTGCATATCCATGCTGCCCTGGGACGGGCTGGGCAGACCATGACCGGATGCCTGCGGCATGGCGTCACCACCTGGCTTGTGGGAGAAGTCATCCTCTATGAAATTATCGGCGCAGATATAGTTCGTATCAAGGACGAGCAGTGCGGCTTCGAGCTCCTGGAGCCTAGGGGCAACCGCTGAGGGCTTTCAATTCTGGGACATAATGTTTGATTCGTAGCATGTTTAATTAGTATTGTGTCTCTTGAATTCAAAGAAAATTGAATTGGACTAATTCTTTAAGTATAATGTTAGCTAGGAATTGCTTAATTGACGGAGGCATGACATGCCTACCATGGAGAAAAAGACCAAATCAAAGGCTTCAGAGCTAAGGGTCGTGTTCGATTCCAGCGTCATATACACTGGCTCAGAGGCAGATTTGGTGCGGGGAGAAGCCGCAGATTTAATAAGAGAGAGTACGCAGCATCTTGATCTCTCGATCATCTGGTACTTGCCTAGTGTTGTTAGGCATGAGAGGCAATCTCAGATGCAGAAACGGGCGCTAGAACTCTTGCCTTCCATTCAGAAACTGGAGCGATTGCTTGGTCACCAATTGAATATTACTGAATCTATTATTAAACAGAGGGTGAATGAAGCTGTGGAAACGCAAATCGCAGGCCTAGGTCTCAAGGTCTTGGAATTGGATCAAACAAAGGTGGATTTGGACAGATTGATACGTGATGCGTGCTATCGTGTCCCGCCTTTCGCAGATCGGGAAAAAGAAAAGGGGTTCCGTGATGCCTGTATAGTCGAGACTTTTGCGCAGCTTGTTGAGGTCTCTCCAAAGACCTCACGGGCATGCCGCGTTGTCATTGTAACAGGAGACAGTCTTGTAGCAGATGCAATTCGAATGCGGACTAGCGATGCAAACAATGTTCGGATACTCGGTTCTATTGAAGAACTAAAGGGGTTAATCAATACGCTTGTCGAACAGGTTAAAGAGGAGTTTGTTACAACCTACCGGGCCAAAGCTCAAGAGTACTTTTTCGAAGCTGACCGAAAAGAAAGCCTTTTTTACAAAGAGAATATTCGTAGTAGAATCGAGGAGAAGTTCAAGGAGCATCTGGAAAGTATTCCCAAAGGTTCTGACGAACGGAAGAATGGGACGTGGCATATAGGCACACCAAGCTTCGTTAGGAAAGAGCGCCAACGGATGTTTTGGGCAACACGAATTAGAGTTGATGCTGAGGCATACAAGTGGACTATACAACCCTCATACGGTAGTGGACAAATCACCATCAATGGCGGACCATTTTCAATAAGTAGCATGCCCATTAGTCCACAGGTTGAAAGCTACACCTTTCCCGGTCGCCTCTCGTCTTCAGAGAACAGCATGTCCATTGGCTCATTGTTTCCTGATCTCTACACGCACAGCAAAAAAGAATTGTCTGGCAGGGGAGAGTCAGTTTTCCAGGTGGTTTGGAGTGTGGTAGTCACTACTAGAGGGAAGCTCAGCTCGCCTAGGGTGGAATCTCTTGAGTATGTCGGGACAACTTGGGAATGACGAAGTTGTTCCTGATGGCGCCTAGCATGTCGCGTATTTGAAAGTCGCCTTGCTTTTCTGGTTCTTGGTAGCGGTGATAGGGTTCGAACCGACGAACTTCAGCTTATGAAATTCTCGTTGAGATTGCCACGCTTCGCTCGCAATGACAAAAAGAGGCCTGCCTCTTTCAAGAAAGCACTTTTCCTGTTACAATTGAATGCCGAGCAATGAGTTATTTTCTGGGCGTAGATATTGGCTCTGTCAATGCCAAGCTGGCGCTCATAGACGAAAGCGGCGCGGTCATTCAGTTCGATATCGAGAAGCTAAGCTCGAGCCCCAGGGCCGCCGTCAGTTCGCTTATCGCCAGGCTGGGCGAGAGATTCAATCTGGAAGAGATTGTCGCCGCCGGCGTTTCCGGCTCCGGCCGGGGCGTTATCCCCAAGGAGCTCGGCTGGACGGAATACAGCAGCTCACTGGCGATTGCTTCGGGGCTGCTTCACCGTCACCCGGACGTCAAGACCATCGTACAAATCGGCGGCCAGAGCACCCTGGTGATAGAGCTGGAAGACGGCTTGAGAAAGCCGTGGAAGGTGGAGTCCAATCCCCTCTGCGCTGCGGGCACGGGAAGGTTTCTGGAGCAGCAGGCATACAGGCTTGGCATCAGCATGGAGGACTTCGCCAGCCTGGCCCTGAAATGTAAAGGCACTCCACCCAGGATAGCCGCCCGGTGCAGCGTCTTTGCCAAGACCGACCTCATCCACCTCCAGCAGAAGGGAGCCCCGCTGGATGCCATGCTCTATGCACTCTGCGAGAGCGTGGCCCGGATGGTCGCCTCTCTGAAAAAAGGGACTTTTCAGGAGCCCGTCTATTTTGTGGGCGGCGTTGCCGCCAATCCCGCCGTGGCAAAATCCCTCAACCATATGATTTCCGACAGGAACGGGCATCCGGTCGAGGTAATCATTCCCCAGGACTACCTCTATATGGAGTCCCTGGGTGCGGCATTACTTTCAATAGGAAAGACTTCCCAGGGCGTGATGCTGACAGGAACGGATATAAAGCAGCGCTATTTTGAAATGCCCAAACTGGAACTTGTTGCTGTTCCGGCCGGGAAGGATAGTCAGAAGATAGAAGAGCCGCGCATTGGTTACCTGGGGGTCGATGTCGGCTCCACCAGCACCAAGGCGGTGATAATGGATGAGTCCGGCACACGTTTGCTGGGAAAGAACTACCTGATGACCGCGGGAAGGCCGGTTGAGGCTGTCAGACAGGTCTTCAGGAACCTGCTCCGGAACGGCGCAGACAGGGTTAAGATAGCTGGCGTTGGTGTTACCGGCTCGGGCAGATATCTGGTGGGTGGCTTCATCGGGGCTGATTTGATTAAGAACGAGATAACGGCACAGACCAGAGCCGCCGCCGAGATGGACCCCGAAGCAGACATCATCGAGATCGGCGGGCAGGACTCCAAGCTGGTCATCAAGAGAAACGGCGTGGTCGTGGAC
>DAOUMB010000074.1:0-36826 GCA_034414335.1 Dehalococcoidia bacterium | reverse complement strand
CCTCAGCATCAACAATCATTGATACCCCGATTCTGTCCTTTACACTTCCCAGGGGATTAAAGGATTCAAGCTTAGCCACCACCTCCACCTTCACCCCTTCAGTCACCCGGTTCAGCCTGACCAAGGGTGTATTCCCAATCAACTCACTAATGTCATTCGCTATCCCTCTGGTTAACTTGGGCATCTCCACCGTCTTGTATTGAAGCCTCTCCACATTTTGAGTTACCTCTGTCATTCTGCTTTCCTCCTGATCATAAACGCAATAATCAGCAAAATGCCTGTACCACTCTCAAACACATTTCCTGGGGCAAAGGGCCGTCAAATTTGATACATCTCCGCTTCAGCTTGCCCCTTCTGCCTCTGTCGCTCAATCAAGTCCTGTAAGGTCGTAGAATCCAAAACCTGACTCATTGCCTCTCTCATCTCACTCCAGATATCCCGGGTAACACAGAAAGCAGACCGTTGGCATATATCGGGATTATCCACACAGTCCACCGGGGCAATGGAGCCCTCGAGAAGTTGAACCACTTCACTGAGCTTGATCTCCGAGGGCGGCCTGAGCAGCAAGACACCACCCCGAGCCCCCCGTGTGCTCTTCACAAGGCCAGCAGCTATAAGAGGAGTAATCAAATGCTCCAAGTACGCCAGCGAAACCCCTTGCCTCAAGGCGATATCCCTTAATAAAACCAGCCCCTCACCCCGATGAACGGCTAAATCCAGCAGGGCCCTTACTCCATATCGTCCCCTCGTAGAAAGTTTCATTGACTTCTCCTTACTTGTTGACTAAAATAATCAACTTAATATACAATAACATGGGGTGATGAGCTTGTCAAGTTTTGAAAAACTAGCCGACCTGAGATATGATTCACTGAATAACAATGAGACAGTTGTCAATCACCGACTGGGAAAAAGATGAAAGTATTTAATACCCTAACCGGGCAAAAGGAGGATTTTCAGCCCCGTAGCGAAGTGGTGACCATGTATGTTTGTGGAATTACTGCTTATGACGAAAGCCATGTCGGGCATGCTATGACGTACATAATCTTCGATGTAATCAAGCGCTATCTGGAATTCAAGGGCTACAAAGTTAAGCATGTGCAAAATTTTACGGACATAGACGATAAGATCATAGAGCGTGCCAATCAATTGGGGATGCCGCCACTGGAACTGGCCAATGAATACGCTGACCAGTATTTTGCTAATATGGATGCATTAAATATCGAGCGAGCCCACTTCTATCCCAGGGCAACCGAGGAAATATCAGAAGTCATTGAAATTATACAAGGTCTGCTTGCTAAAGGTTACGCCTACGAGTCTGACGGGAGTGTTTATTTCCGCGTCAGGAATTTTTCCGACTACGGCAAACTAAGTCATCGGAATCTGGCAGAGACGATTCCTAAAGCTTGTGACTATGAAGAAAAGAAAGAATATCCGTTAGATTTCGCTTTATGGAAAGCGTCAAAGCCTGGTGAACCTTTCTGGAAGAGTCCTTGGGGGAATGGTAGGCCAGGGTGGCATATAGAGTGCAGCGCTATGGCGTTAAAACACCTCGGCGACAGCATAGACATCCATGGTGGCGGACAAGATCTTGTCTTTCCCCATCACGAGAACGAGATAGCACAATCAGAAAGTTTCACCGGTGTAATCCCATTTGCTCGATACTGGCTACATAATGGGCTAATGCAACAGGACAATCAAAAAATGAGTAAGTCTACTGGTAATTTAGTAAGCATTAAAGAGTTACTAAACCATTTTAGCCCTGATGCCTTTCGCCTTTTTATCCTTAGTTCGCACTACAGGAATCCACTTACCTATAGTGAAGATGCTCTAGAAGCAAACGAGAGGGGCGCAGAAAGACTGCACTGGGCATTGACCCACCGAGCTAATGCAGGCAAGGGAGTTGCCATGCTCAATGCGAAGCCCTTCGAACAGAAATTTGTCGAAGCCATGGACGACGACTTCAATACTGCGCAGGCAATAGCCGTCCTCTTCGAATTGGCTAAGAAAATAAACCGAGGCGCTGAACAAGGTGCAAATATAACTAAGGCGCAGCATACCCTGTTAAACCTAGCAGGCATTCTAGGTCTTACTTTAAAGGAAAAGGCTCAGCCTACACCCGAAGCAGAAGCATTCATCAGTTTTCTGGTGTCCACTAGGGATGATTTGCGTCAAAACCAGCAGTGGCAGCTAGCCGATAAAATTAGAAATGGATTAGCTGATTTAGGGGTAACCCTTGAAGACACCACTCAAGGAACGAGATGGAAATATAAGAGACAGTGATCACCTTACGTTCATAACATTTCAGTGGCATTAAAGGCGCTGTCTCATTAACCATATAACCGACTACAGACATTGACAATCGTATAGATAAATATTAGACTTGATTATAGGTCTATATGATAGACCTATAGCCAATCTAAGTTGTGCTGGGGGAAGAAACGGAAAGGGCACTAGAAACCGCTGCTTGATGGTAGTTACTAGTGCCCCTCTTTGATTTAATAAGCTGATTTATGGGGGTCATGCCTATGATGAAAAGAAGGATTAAGAAGGCGGCAGTGCTTGGTGCCGGCGTAATGGGCAGCAAGATAGCGGTCCTCCTGGCAGGGGCAGACATACCCACATACCTTCTGGATATCGTCCCCAAGGAACTGGACGCAAAGGATGTGAAGAAAGGGTTGACTAAGGAATCTCCCGAGTTCAGGAACAAGCTTGCCAAAATGGGCATCCAGGGTACCATCGGGACAAGCCCCCCTGTGCTGTTTGTCCTCGATGATGCCAAGCTCATCACCCCAGGCAACTTCGAGGATCACCTTTCATGGCTCTCCGATGCCGACTGGATTATTGAAGGAGTGGTAGAGGACTTGAGGATAAAGAAGGAGCTACTGCGAAAAATCGAGCCATTTGTCAAGCCCAATGCAATCATCAGCACAAATACCTCAGGATTATCGATAGACAAGATATCAGAAGGCTTATCCAAGCAGAATAGGGCCCGTTTTATGGGCACACACTTTTTTAACCCTCCAAGGCATATGAAGCTCCTCGAGATCATACCCGGGTCACACACAGACAAAGCCTTGATGTCTTTCCTGGCAGACTTTTGCGAGAGGCGACTGGGCAAAAGTGTCGTCTTCGCTAAAGACACGCCTAACTTTATTGCCAACAGGATTGGCGCCTATGCCCTTGTAGGAGTCATGAAGACCACGGTGGAAGATGGCTACACCATAGAGGAAGCGGATGCCATAACCGGTCCCCCTATGGGCAGGCCGAGAAGCGCTTCTTTCAGGACCTCAGACATGGTTGGCTTGGATACACTTTTCAAAGTAATACAAAATGTATGCGATAACATAGAGGATGAAGATGAAAAGCAGCAGTTGGCTGTTCCCGACTTCGTCCAGAAGATGGTGGAGAAAGGTCTATTGGGAGAGAAGACACAACAGGGATTCTATAAGAGAGTGCTAGGCCCCACAGGCTCGCAGATATATGCCCTGGATTACAATGCCATGGACTATGTGCCGCAGAGGAAGGCAGCCCTCCCCATCCTGGATGAGCTCAAAACAGCGGATACCGCAACAAGCCTACGGAGACTGGTGTATTCAGAAGAGAGGGCCGGACTTTTCGCCTGGAAGACGCTCAAGAGGATGCTCCTCTACTGCGCTGCCAAGGTCCCAGAGATAGCCGATGATATAGTGGCTGTGGACCAGGCTATGAGATGGGGATTCAACTGGGAGCTCGGCCCATTCCAGACCTGGGATGCCATAGGACTGAAAAAATCTGTGGAGAGGATGAGGAAGGAGGGAGACAAGATACCCGAGAAGATAGAGCAGATGCTTGCCGCGGGAAGAGAACATTTCTATGAGACACGCAACGGGAAAAGTTATTATTTTGATTTCGCCAAAGCCGAATATTTGGAGATAGAAGAGAGGCCTCAAATCATACTTCTCCCCTCGCTGAAGGAGAGAGCCAAAGTGGTCAAGTCCAACGCCAGTGCCAGCCTTGTGGATATGGGTGATGGTGTTGCCTGCCTGGGGTTTCATTCCCAAAATAATGTCATTGACCCAGATGTTATCCAAATGATCAGCGACAGCATAGCAGAGGTGGATGAGAACTTCGAAGGACTGGTTATCAGCAGCCAGGGCACTAACTTCTGCGTGGGAGCAGACTTGAGGCAGGTTTACCCCGCTACCCAGAATAAAGACTGGGATGCTCTGGAGCTTGCAGTGAAGGACTTTCAACAGGCGTGCACGCGCATAAAGTATTCGGAGAAACCAGTTGTAGCCGCGCCCTTCCGCATGACCTTAGCCGGGGGATGTGAGATATGCCTGGCCGCAAGCCTCATAGTGGCTCACGTTGAGTGCTATATGGGGCTGGTGGAGTTTGGCGTGGGTCTCATTCCCAGCGGAGGGGGCAACAAAGAGATGTTGTTTAGGGCCACCGACTGGGTGCCCAAAGAACTCCCCAGCGCTGTTCCCGGCGCCGGCAAGCCCGACCTCATACCCTACATATCGAAAGCATTCGAGACCATCGCCATGGCCAGGGTATCCACCTGTGCCCAAGAAGCCAAAGAGTTAACTTACATGAGGCCACATGACAAAATTTCGATGAATTATGACCATCTCCTGTACAATGCCAAGAAATCGGTGCTTGCACTGGCTGAAGAGGGCTACCTCCCACCGAGGAAGCGAGACGAAATAAGAGTGCCCGGAAGGACCGGAAGGGCACTGCTAGAACTTCTCGTCTACCTGCTAAAGGACGGGCTATTCATAACCGAATACGATGCATTCATCGCAAAAAAGCTGGCGCACGTGATTACGGGCGGCGATGTAGATTTAAATACACTGGTGACGGAAGAGTACTTGCTGGATTTGGAAAGGGAAACCTTCCTTTCGCTCTGTGGAGAGGAGAAGAGCCAGGCAAGGATGAAACACATGCTCGAGACCAATAGGCCCTTAAGGAACTAGTCCCCATGGCAAGGAGGTCTAAACATGAGAGACGCAGTCATAGTATCAGCAACAAGAACCGCAATAGCTAGGGCGATAAGCGGCAGCTTTAGAAAAACCAGGCCCGAACATACCGCCACCGAGGTGGTCAAAGAAGCGATCCGGAGAACAAAGGGGCTGAAACCCGAAGAGATAGATGACTTGGTCGTGGGCTGTGCCTTTCCCGAGGCGGAAATGGGAATGAACCTGGGTAGAATTATCGCCCTTAAGGCGGGGCTACCCTACCAAGTGCCAGGGATGACGGTGAACAGGTACTGTGCTTCAGGGTTGGACGCCATTGCCCTCGCCTGCCAGAGAATCATGTGCGGCTTTGCCGATGTCATAGTGGCAGCCGGTGTGGAGCATATGACTCATGTGCCAATGGGGGGAAACAAGCCGCGGCCCGACCCAGAATTAATGGAAACCTTTCCCGCAGCATATATAACCATGGGGCTTACCGCGGAGAATGTGGCCTCGCGGTTTAATATAAGCAGAGAAGACCAAGATGCGTTCGCCTATGAAAGCCACCAGAAGGCGGTCAGAGCTCTCAATGAAGGAGCATTTAAAGAACAAATCCTGCCTTTGAAAGTAATAGACCGGGCTTTCCAAGATGGAAAGGTAGTGAATCAGGAGAAAGTCTTTGATACAGATGAGTGTGTAAGGTTCGATACCTCCCTGGATAGACTTGCCCAGCTAAGGCCCTTATTTCGGGTCGGTGGCACAGTTACCGCGGGAAACTCTTGCCCTATGAACGACGCTGCTGCAGCTACCGTGGTCATGTCTGCGGAGAAAGCCAAGGAGTTGGGACTGAAGCCCATGGCCATCTTCAGGTCATTTGGTGTGGGGGGAGTGGACCCCGAAATCATGGGCATAGGGCCTGTGATAGCCGTTCCCAAGGCATTGAAAAATGCTGGGCTCGCTCTTGAGCATATCGACCTTATAGAGCTGAACGAGGCGTTTGCCTCCCAGTCGCTATACGTGGTTAGAGAGTTGGGGATTGATATGAACAAGCTGAACGTGAATGGCGGCTCTATCGCTCTAGGACATCCCTTAGGCTGCACCGGGGTGTATCTTACCACTAAGCTTCTCTATGAGATGGTACGGCGAAAAGCCAGATATGGCCTGGTCACTATGTGCATTGGAGGTGGTATGGGGGCAGCAGCCATATTTGAAAGAGAACAGTAAAGAAAGGAGGAAGCCGTGGCAGCACAGAAAATCAAAAAGGGTGGTTCATTTCTCCTGGAGGAAGTATCTCCCCATGAGATATTCACCCCAGAAGAGTTCACTGAAGAGCACAAGATGATAATCGACACTACCGAACGCTTCATAAAGAATGAGGTAGTACCTCACATGGAGGAGTTAGAACATAAGGACTTTGAGCTGACCCGACGGCTGATACTAAAAGCGGGGGGATTGGGGCTTTTGGGAGCGGATATCGAGGAGAAATATGGAGGCACACAGCTAGACAGCATAACTTCCTTGCTAATCGTCGAGCATTCGGCAGCAGCAGGTTCCTTCGGCATAACTTTAAATGACCACACTGGGATAGGCTCGATGCCATTGGTCTTCTTTGGCAATAAAGCTCAAAAGGCGAAGTACCTTCCTCTTATGGTTCGGGGTGAAAAAATCGGATCGTATGCCCTCACAGAGCCTAGTGCGGGAACTGATGCCCTATCGATACAAACCACGGCATTCCTGTCACCGGACGGAAAATACTACAAACTCAACGGCACCAAGCAGTTTGTTACCAACGGGGGCTTTGCCGACATTGTTTTCACTTACGCTAAGGTTGATGGTGACAAGATGACCGCTTTCATATTAGAGAAAGAGTTCGAGGGAGTATCCACCGGGGCGGAAGAAAAGAAGATGGGACTACACGGCACCTCCACCTGCAGCATATTCCTCGACAATGCCAAGGTACCGGCGGAGAATCTCCTTTTTGAAATAGGCCGAGGACATGTCGTGGCCTTCAATATCCTCGACCTCGGCAGATTCAAACTAGCCGCGGGCTCTGTGGGGCTAGCCAAGTTAGCCCTGGATAACTGTGTGAAATACGCCAAGGAAAGGGTGCAGTTTGGCAAGCCAATATGCCAGTTTGGACTAATAAAACACAAGATTGCCGAGATGGCGACCAGGACATATACAGCCGAAAGCATGGTGTATCGTACCGGTGGGCTCATCGATAGAATCCTGGCCACTGTGGATCGAACTGCCGAAGATGTCGGCAGGCAGAGCGCAAAAAGCATATCAGAGTATGCCATTGAATGCTCCATCAACAAGGTCTTCTGCTCGGAGATGATAAACTATGTGGCCGATGAGGCAGTTCAGATATACGGGGGCTACGGATATATCGAGGACTACCCCGTGGAAAGAATCTATCGCGATTGTCGGATATTCCGGCTATTTGAAGGCACAAACGAGATAAACAGGGTCATTATATTAGGGTTTCTCATGAGGAGGGCGTTGAAGAACGAGATACCTTTCTTCTCCGTGGCTGGGAAATTGAAGGATGAGCTGCCAGCAATGGAGCCCCTCTTTTCCAGCTCAGACGATGGCTCCCTGGGATATCAACAGAAGCTCGTGGATAGAGCCAAGAAGATATTCTTGTTCTTGTGTGATGCCGCAGCACAGAAATACGGAATGGCTTTAGAAGAACAACAGGAGATTTTGGGGCTATTGGCTGACACAGCCATGGAACTCTATGCCATGGAAAGTGGGCTCTTGAGGGCGCTTAAGTCCATCGAGTCTTTTGGGGAGCAGCAGTCAAAAACGAAGATAGACATGGTGGAACTCTATGTAAACGATGCCCTGGTTAGAATAAGCGACCATGCCTGGCAGATACTGGCGGCAATGGAGGCGGGAGAGGCACTTGATAATCAACTATTAACATTGAGGAAGCTCTCACAGTTCACCCCCGTAAACGGCGTGCAGTTGAGGAGAGACATTGCCGACCGAATCATAGAGGCAGAGAAGTATGCTTGTTAACGGGAAGACGCTCTTGGGCCAGCTTTCCAAAGGAATGTGCCCACAATCTATGTCTTGTCCCGGTCTCAGCAGATCGGGTGAAGGGAGGTAAACATGGAGAAGGCATGGTTGAAGCATTATGACCCCGGCGTGCCCGCGACTATCGACTATCCCCAAATTACCCTGCACCAACTGCTGGATGAAACAGCACAACGTTTCCCTGACCATACGGCCATCATCTTTCCCGGGGCTCTCGGGGACACTTATCGGTTGAGCTACTGGGAACTAAACCAGCAGGCTAACCGGCTGGCCAATGCGCTCATAGAACTGGGAGTTAAGAAGGGGGACAAAGTGGCGCTGCTCATGCCCAATTGCCCCCAGTTCGTCATCAGTTATTATGCTATCCTCAAAGCGGGAGGCATAGCAGTAGCCACCAATCCTCTATACTCGCCGCGAGAGATGGAGTTCCAGTTCAAGGACTGCGGCACCGAAACCATCATCGTCCTTAGCCCTTTCTACCACACCGTCGCCGGCCTGAAGGAGCGAACCGGCCTGCGAAATTTAATAGTAACCAATATTAAAGAATATCTCCCTCCACTCAGCCGTTTACTCTTCACCCTTCTTCGGGAACGGAAGGAGAGACATCGTGTTGACATCTCTGGGGCGGCGGATACCTATTCCTTCCAGGATTTGATACGCCACACCGACCCCAACCCTCCATCCATAACTGTAGACCCCAAAGATGTCGCTATGTTTCAGTACACGGGCGGAACTACCGGCCTCAGCAAGGCTGCGGTAGCTGCACATCGCAACGTGCTCGCCAATGCTTTTCAGTTAAAAGCTTGGGGGACCTCCGTGGACCTTAAGGAAGGGGAGGAAGTGGTGCTTGGGGTACTACCCTTCTTTCATGCATACGGCATGGTCACGGTAATGCACTATTCCGTGGCAACCGGCTCGGCAATGGTCTTGCTGCCCCGCTTTCAAACCAATCAGGTACTTAAGGTTATCAATCGATACAAGCCTGCTTCTTTCCCAGGCGTGCCTACCATGTACGTGGCTATTATCAACCATCCCCAAGTGCGCAAGTATAATTTGCGGTCCATCAAGGCTTGTATCAGTGGCGCCGCTCCGCTTCCATTGGAGGTACAGGAGAAATTCGAAGAACTCACTGGGGGTAAATTGGTGGAGGGCTATGGAATTAGTGAGGCTACTGTCGCCACCCATTGCAACCCCTTGGCCGGAATGCGCAAGGTAGGAAGCATCGGTGTGCCTCTGCCGGATGTGGAGGCCAGGATAATGGATATGGAGACCGGCGAGAAGGAGATGCCTGTAGGAGAGGTCGGAGAGCTGGTCATCAGAGCGCCCCAGGTTATGAAGAGCTACTGGAATCGGCCCGAAGAGACCGAGAGGGCATTGCGTCAAGGCTGGTTTTATACCGGTGACTTAGCCAAGATGGACGAGGACGGCTTTTTCAGCATCGTAGACCGCAAGAAAGAGCTGATCCTCGCCGGTGGCTACAACATCTACCCCAGCGAGGTTGAGGAGGTCCTTTACGAGCACCCCAAGGTCAAAGAGGCAGCGTGTTTTGGCGTTCCCGACCCCTACCGGGGGCAGACGGTGAAGGTCGCCATCGTGCTCAAAGAGGGAGAATCTGCTACTCCCGAGGAAATCATCGAATTCTGTCGGGAGCGACTGGCTCGCTACAAGGTGCCCAAGCTGGTGGAATTTAGAACAGAGCTGCCCAAGTCCCTCATCGGCAAGGTCCTGCGCCGGGTATTGGTAGAGGAGGAAGAAGCCAAGCGCAAAAAAGCCTGATAGCAGCCAATTACCAGAAAGAGTACCAAATATTTTTATTTGATGCCTTGCCATTACACCAGGATAAAACTGGTTAGCCAGCAACACTTCTGCGCCTCCCCTTTGGTATGATAAAATCGTTAACGGCTCAGATTTAGCGCAGGAGAGATGCAAAAAAAGAAAAAAATGGCTGCCTTGAAACATCGGCAGCGCCGAAAGAAGCTCAAGGAAAAGAAAAAGGCTCAAGCTTTAGCAGCGGAACAATGAAAAGAGCTCTCCTGTTAACGGGCAAACCGGGAACAGGTAAAACTGCTCTTATCAAGGAAGCCATAGCCAGGACAAAAGTTAGGGGCGGTGGCTTCTATACTGAGGAAATACGGGCTGGCGGAATAAGGCAGGGGTTCAAAATCATCACCCTTGATGGTCAGGAGGCGATATTAGCCCATATCAATATCTCCAGCCCCTATCAGGTAAGCAAATATAAGGTCGACATGGATAGCTTGAACAGCGTCGCCGTCACTACCCTGCGCCAGGCCCTGAAGGAAAGAGACCTGATACTAATTGATGAGATTGGCAAGATGGAGCTTTTGTCGCCTCAGTTCAGGGAAGCCGTAAGGCAAGTAATAGGCAGTGGCAAGAAAGTTTTGGGTACTATCATGCTTAACCCCCATCCCTTTGCCGATGAAATCAAACGCCGCCTTGAAGTTAGAACACTTCTGGTAACCAGGGACAACCGCAATGAGGTAATGGGGAAGGTCTTAAGCTGGCTAACGGAAACGACCAACTGAGGCTGTTCCGCTAGGCGTTCCTCCAGCTTTGGCATCAGCAGGTCGCAAAGGGGACCGAGCAGTCGGGAATCCGTTAAAGCAACTGCTCTTTGTTTCGCTATTCTGCCTCCCGGTTCCAGGCTTGTTTGCCTTCCCACAATTCCTGCGGATTCTCAGGTACTTCTTCCTCTAGGATGCTCTAGCACGAGTCCACAGGGCGTAGTATCCATTGTATCGATGCTGACTTTGGCACTGCCACTAGTCCCCTGTACGTCTTGAGTTCGATTCGCAATTACTCCGGTTCAAAAATGAGCACTTTATCACCACAGAATATTCGCAACTGGTCGTCCTTTATGTCATAAGTTTCGGCATTCTGGAGCACTGCTAAATACTCTTGTTCCCGCTCCATGAGCCCTCCAGGTTCCACACAATACATTTCAGTAGCACCTATAGGCCCCGTTATTGAGATTTGATTGCCCTCTACTTCATAACCGCCAAAGTAGGAGTTACAGCCAGCAGAGCCTCTTATTGCTCGTTCAGAACTAACGAACTCAGCAGTGATCTCGGTATCTGCCAGTATGTCTTTAACATTTCCAGGTTCTCCATATGATTGCAATAACCACTTGGTATCTTCCAGGCTAACTTCTTGTTTCGTCTTGTCCTCCGGGCCTTGAGACTTTTCTTGCCTGACCGTCAGCTTGACTACAGGTTTCACGATAATATCACCTGACCCCGTGAGGGTTACCATTTTGTCAGCGTCAAAATCAATGATTAAAGCTGTAGTTTCCCCCCTAACAATATTAAATGGATGTACTATCTTCAACTCTTTACTGGGTATCGTAGCATCCTCCAGACTACCGCTACTATTGAATGCTACCTGCACCCCTTCTATGACAAGTCTGACTTGGGTATACTTGGCTGCTTCAATCGCAATCTGCCCAAGATATTGCTCAATCCCTTCGATGTCAAAGAGGTCAAATGTCCTTGCGGTCTCATCAATGTTAACAGATATCCATTCGCCTTGGCCCTGTTGTGGCTGCTGCTCTTGTTCTTGTTCCCGTGTCTGATTACCCGTTGTCAATTGTTGCTGTTCCTGTTCCCGCTCTTGTTCAGCTAGAGCTTTGTGAACCTGCACTTCTGAAACAGTACCCAGAATACTGGTTACTTGTTCACGAGACCGTTTGTCCGTAACATATACTTTCAGGGTGCCATAATCCGCTTGTACGGGTGGCAGTTGTACACATGCTCCAGCTGCAAGAGACAATACACCCAAAATCACAATTACTATATACAACTTCGACTTGAACATTTAGACCCTCCTTGCGAGTTATATTGTGTCGCCATCCGTAGTTACATAACGCAAGCTAAGCTGCTAGGTTTAGTTTATGAATAAGAAATTAGCAACAGGTCAGACTTTTAGTGGATAATCGGCTTCCCCAAAGAATGTGGCTTAGAAGAATCCCCAATGCTATAGCTAATAGTATTAAAGCCCCGATTGCCTCAGCTCGTTTGCCACTTTTACCCTAGCTCTAAGACGCATAGACTTGAGTTTCGCTTGTGCAGTCTGGGCAGGGTTGGGAGTTCTGCTGATAGATACTATTGGAATTCTGTATTTCAAGGAACCTATCAGTGTTCTGAAAATTGTCTCGATGATGCTTATTGTGGCTGGCGTGGTAGGCTTGCATGCTAGCGGAATAGCTCGTTAAATTGAAGGGGTGTTGATTGCACATAACATCGAACTGTTTAGCACCTTGGGAAGTTGGCGAGAGAGGAGAGGGCATGCGCCCATCCTTACAATTATCCTTCAATTAGCTTCAACGATTACCTGGTTATTAGTGGTCATATTGGTAATCAGACAAAATCGTATTGGTGATAGTGATAGTCATAAGGATAGGGTTTGCCCACACCCCATGCCCCCACAATGAAGCTAATCAGGTGGTACAGCCACGGAAGGTGTTATATGAGTTCCTGACCTCCCCTCGGCTTTTTTTCAGCTTCAACCTTGTAAGTTTGGTTGAATTGAACGAAGCAATGTATTGTTCACCAGTCTGCGGCCGCCACTTTCACAAGTTGAAATTGAAACCAAGAAAGCGTGTCACCCTTTTGCTGATAAGAGGATACAGTGCCCAAATGCTTGCATGGCCAGCCGGAAGCCAGGTGATGGCAGGCTCGCCACAGGCCTGCCAGAATTCAACTGTAGCTTGCTTAGGGATGTACTTGTCCCAAAGCGCGTTAATCATCAGTACAGGGCGCCCCCGAAGACTATGGGCAAAGGTCATAGCATCGGTCAGGAAACACTGCCTCAATGGAGTAACATTGTCAAATCCCCTCTCAGCTACCTCAGCGAGATATTGTGGGTATTGGGCGTGGACCTGCTGGCATTCCTCCTCAGTGCAAGTGGGGCTTTTCCTGAAGGTGTCAGCCTTACTCATCCACGTGATTGTTCTAGAATTTCCTCCCATCGTGATAAACACGCCAGCCCCAAGGCGTTCTTCTACGCCCATCGCTATGGCAGAAATAAAGCCACCCAGGCTTATGCCCACCATTACCACTTGCTCATGGTTTATCTCTGGCCTGCTACGTGCCCAATCTGCTATTTGACGGACTTCGATGACCGAGACACGGTAGCCTTCAAGCCATTCCTCAGAAGTGAAGGCCGGGGCACGCTTTTTCACATCTTCTGGCATGCGGCTGGAATGAAACAATGAGTACAGGATGAAGCAGGCTATTCCCCTGTTGACCAGGCTTCGTGCCAGAAGTTTACACGGTATCGCACTACGGCCTCCCAGGCCGTGGAGGATAATAGCCAGAGGAATATTGTTCGCCCGCAATGGTTGAAAGTATTCCCCTCGTGCGATCCGACCCTCATCATGGGATGCAGGGCCCGCTGTGACAAACTCGACTGAACGTCGGGACCACTTCGAGTTTGCTTTTTCTACCCCGAGAGTGAATTTTGTCTCACCTCCAGGGTATTCGTATGGATTCATGGTTCAACTCTTGTCTTATACGGTCAATCTTCGCCTCATTGTGA
Organism: Dehalococcoidia bacterium; assembly: GCA_034414335.1. GTDB lineage: Bacteria > Chloroflexota > Dehalococcoidia > GIF9 > AB-539-J10 > RBG-13-51-36. Next base: position 23,294 of record DAOUMB010000074.1, on the reverse strand, counting down.
CCAGCGATATTGAGAAAAACAGGGCCGTAACAGCAATTATAAGGCCGAGCGCCAAGAGAAGATTGGCGTGAAATTCCCCGCTGATTAGCGCCCGGCTAAGATGCACCACCGGGGTTAGCGGCGCTATCCAGCTCAGATTCTGTACTATCTTAGGAAAAGAAGACAGGGGAAAGAACACTCCGCTGAAGAAGAACATCGGGGTGATGAACAGGGTGAAATAGTAATTGAAGCTATAGATGGACGGGACAATTGAGGTAAAGAGTAAGGCAATGGAGGCAAACATTATGCCTGCCAGGAATGCCAGTATAGGTATAAGTGCTGCCCAGGGTGAAAGCACCAGTTGGAAAGCTGCTGCAATAGCGAGGATTACAGTGCCAGTCATGAACGAGCGCGTAGCGCCCCAGAAGATTTCGCCAGCGGTGACATCTTCAACGCTCAGCGGGGTGGCCAGGATGGCATCATGGGTTTTCTGATACTCCAGGCGGGTGAAACTGCCGTAAGTACACTCGAAGCTGGCACTGAACATAGCATAGCTGGCAATGATGCCCGGAGCAATAAATTCGATGTATTTCTGCCCGTCCACGAGGCCAATATATGCGCCGAGCCCAAAGCCCATAGCCAGCAGAATAAGAACAGGTTCAACCACGAAGCCAGGTGCTTCGGCACGCCACAGCCTGAAGAAGACGTCCCGGTTACGCTGCCATACTCTAATGAAACGCCAGGAGAAGGGCTTCATTCTGCCAGAGACCTCCCCGTAAGCCGGAAGAAGACGTCTTCCAATGTAGCCCGCCTCCCCCTCACTCTATCTGCGAAATTAGACAATTCCATGGGCATCCCGTCAGTCGCTACGTGGAAGACTTGAATGATATCTCCCACCTCCTCAAAGTCAAGCCCCTGGCTTTCTAAATTCTTGATGGTCTCCTCCCTTTCCCCGTGGTTTATCTCGATCTCCCATACTTTGTCGCCCACATAGCTGGAAATGAGATCCTTGGGCGTGCCAACGCTGAGGATTTTGCTTTGATGCATTATTGCCACCCTATCACAAAGGGTAGCCGCCTCCTCCATGTTCTGGGTGCAGAGCAACTGTGTCACTCCCTGGGACCTTAGCTCGGTGAGCTTATGCCAGACCAGATACTTGCCTTGAGGGTCAAGACCTATTGTAGGCTCATCAAGGATTAATATTTTGGGCGTGTTAATCAAGCCCCTGGCTATCAAGAGGCGCCGCTTCATCCCTCCCGATAGCTCCTTAATGTGGCTATTACTTTTGCTTTCCAGTTCAAACAGGCTTAAGACCTCCATACTGCGTCGCCGTGCCTCATCTTTAGGTATATCGAAGTATCGGGCAAAGGTCATCAGATTTTGCAGCACCGTTAAATCCAGGTCGAGGTTATCCAGCTGGGGGACGACCCCCAGGATAGCCTTCACTTGCCGGGAGTGAGTCTTCAGATCCTTGCCCAGCACCTCTATGTCACCTCCCGTGGGAGGGGATACGGCGGTTATCATCCTGATGAGGGAGGTCTTCCCTGCTCCGTTAGGTCCCAGTAAGCCAAAACATTCGCCTTTTTCCACCTCCAGATTCACATCATCTACTGCCAGCAGGTCCTTGAATCTCTTACTTAAGTTATGGGTCTTAATGGCAAGCATTTAGCACCAGCTTCTTTATCTCAGCCTCTGGTGAATAATAGCACCTTGAAGCTGCACCTAACAATTCGGTGTCCTCGTTCAGTACGTTAGTGACCCATTGTCTGCTTGCGTTGTCATTGCGAGGAACCAAAGTGACGAAGCAATCTAGGTAGGGCTGCTGAGGATAGAGATTGCCGCGCTGCGCTCGCAATGACACAAGGAACTATTACAAGTGCCAGGAAATATATGTACACCTTGGAGTGTCATCCATTTATGTGAGCTAGAGCACCTGAAGCATCATTTTCAGCATCATGGGACGCGATAGGAGGCTGGCAAGAGGTCCCCCTTTTGTGGCAGTAGTTATTTCTAATAATCAGTTTGGCTATTAGTGTGAGTCTAAGACTGGGGTCGTTTCTGTGTCAGCGCAGTTCCTTTATATGTAAGCAGCTCTCCTCCACGCTGATTAAATAACTTGTAGACATAGCGAACGATGCCGGCATTGTGCATGGACTTTGATTCCCGCTTTGAGACAGCTTCCATTTCGAGTACAACGGCGTCGCCGGGACGAGCAGGAGTCATCCATTTAAAATCATCCAAAGCAAGTCCGGCGATAAAGGCAGATTGAGGTCTTCTCTCATTTAGCAGCTTCTGGCCAATACAAATTAGGTGTACCCCAGAAGCGATCAAGCCACCGAACTTAGAGGTTTTGGCTAACTCCGGGTCAATATGGAACGGCTGTGGGTCCCATTGTCTGGCAAAATCAATGATATCCTTCTGAGTGAGGTATAACTCTCGGGATCTGTGTTTTTTGTGTAATTCGACGTCTTCAAAATACTCGATGGACATGCGATCATTATAGCAAAGTTGTGTCTTTGCGCTGTCGATGGGTAGGCCTAAGGCAATAAGAAGATAGAATGTGGGATATGCCCGCACTCTGTTGCTGGGGTGAGGATTTGGAGTGAATACAGTTGGCGAGCGTATATTTCACTGCTGCATTTGTCGAATTACAGGTGTGACATCCCCACTATATTCCTGACATCGAGGTGCATCGATTCCCTGACTCGCAGGCCTTCTTCAATGAGCTCCAGAGTCCTTTCCTTTTCTTCCGGGAATTTGTATCCTTCATAGTCTTGCGTGAATAGAAGTTCGCCAGATTCCTTATGCCAGGCATTCATCATGTGGTCGAAACACAGGCGAGATGTAACTGTCAAAGCTGCGATCATAGTCTTGAGCTCTCTTAAACGCTCGTGGGGTGATGTTAGCTGAAAGCCCCCCGTTTGATATTCATCGAACGAAGGCGTATTTTGTCTGGGCATGAAGGGGCGCAATCTGATGTATTGTGGATTGACTTCGTTGAGCACCCGTGCGGTATTTTTGGCATGCTGTTCGGATTTGGCGCGGCCTCCCAGGCCGGGCATTACATATGCCGAAAACTCGAAGCCAGCCTCCCTGGCTTTCCTTCCCACTATAATGTGCTGCTCAGCAGTCACACCTTTGTCGAAATGTTTCAGCAATTCATCGTCACCGGACTCAAGGCCAACATGCAACCTGTTTAAGCCGGCAGCCCTGATATCCTTTAGCTCTTCGAGCGTTTTATGGTAAATCGTCTTGGCTCTGGCATAAGAAGTAATCCTCTGCAAACTCGGGAATGTCTCCTTTAAGTACTTGACCACTTCGATTAAGTCAGGAGTTCGCATGATAAGCGAGTCGGCATCTTGAAGGAAGGCCATGCGTCCACCGAAGCTGAGCCAGTTGAATACCATAATAAAACTATGGCTCTCGCGCAGCTCCGGCTCTCGCTGGATGATCTTTGTCCCGACATCACCACTTATCCGCCCGGCATACCCAAGCTGCTCTGATACCTGTTTGATCTCATCGCTGATGGCTCTGACTGCCTCTATATCCTTCTTGATTTCTTCGACCGGTCTCAACTGAAACTTTTCGTGGTTGTAGGACATACCGTAACAGAACCTGCACCGATTCCAGGGACAATTCCGGGTTGCCCGGATCAGCAGAGAATAACTTCCGCCTTCGCTGGGCGGTCTGATAGCGCCAATTTCAAAGGAATATGTGCTCAGTTTCTTCATATCACATCCCTGACCTCCTCAACTATCCGTGAGGTACCTCTTGTCATCCATGGCTTGCTGCCTCCTCCGCTCGGACTGGCCCCAAGGCTATTATTATGCATCATGCGAGGGGCATTATCCAATCCGAAGCAACAAGGTAGCAGTTTGTTCCAAAAGGCGCCATCTCCAGGGTCTTGAATATCATTTTTTACCATGGGCAATCTCCACAGACTTGAATCACCACATTCCGGCGCTGCCACCAGGATACAGTCTTCAATATGTGATTGGCAAGGTGATTAGCGTTCCTCAGGCTGAGGAATCCTGCCATCTTACACATCAAGCATGCGCCAGGTTCCACAGAATAAGATTCCTTCATAACACAAAATAGCTTTTTGTTTATCTGAATTTGCTTTCTCAGTTTCAGCTTTATTTGCTTTCGGGTCTCAGTCTTCTTTATAATTGATTCCTTGCGTCAGAAATGGTGCCTTTTTTATGCCTTCAAAGGCAGTCTCCTTCATATGTCAAAGGCAAACTAGGCATCCCAGGTGAAGTAATTTCTAAGGAGGCAATTGAATGATGATGAATGATGGTTTTGATAAATTTACTGGCTCGCCCGATTATGTTATTTCTGAGCCGTTGAAGAACGCTGTCAATGTAAGCATAGCTCTAGCAAGGCCCTTATTGATCAGGGGAGAGCCTGGAACAGGGAAAACCTTACTTACTCACAGCATTGCTAGCGGGCTGGGGAAGAGATTGATTATATGGAGCATAAAATCAACTACCAAGGCTCAAGAGGGGCTCTATGTCTATGATACCGTGCAGAGGCTCAATGACAGCCGCTTCGGCGACAGGGATGTTTCTGATATCAAACAGTATATTAAGCTGGGCAAATTGGGGCAGGCCTTCATTTCTCCAGAGCAGGTGGTGCTACTCATCGACGAGGTAGATAAAGCTGACATCGAGTTTCCCAATGACCTCCTCAATGAACTGGATGAAATGAGCTTCTACATTCCAGAGACCAATGAGACCATCACTGCCATCCACCGGCCCATAGTAGTTATCACCAGCAATGCCGAAAAGGAACTTCCCGACGCTTTCCTGCGGCGTTGCATATTCCACTATATCGAATTTCCCAATTCAGAACTGATGGAAGAAATCACCAGGGTGCACTTCCCGAATATCAAGGACAACCTTCTCCGTGAAGCCCTGAAGACCTTTTACAAGCTCAGAGAGATTGACGATTTTAGAAAAAAGCCGTCGACAAGCGAACTCATAGACTGGATCCGTGCCCTCATTGCCGGAGGCATACCCCCTGACAGGATCTCAAGCGAGATACCTTTTGTCGGCACCCTACTGAAAAAAGAAACAGATTATGATTATTTCATGGCCCGCACGGGCAGGAAGTCTTATGGCAGGAATATCGATGTCTATAGAATGCCACGTTGACAAGGAATAAGAGGCTTGTATGTTCACTGATTTCTTCTATACCCTGAAAAGAAGGAAGGTGCCTGTCTCGATTACCGAGTGGATGACACTGATGGAAGCCCTTTCCAAAGGTTACATCTCTGATCTGGACGAATTTTATTATCTGGCGAGAGCAATATTGGTTAAGAGTGAGGCTTACTACGACCACTATGATGTTGCCTTCCAGGAATATTTCAAGGGCATAGAGACCACGGCGGAGATTTCAGAGCAAATTATGGAATGGCTCAAAGACCCTATTAACCGGATGACCCTTACTGAAGAAGAACGAGCTCTATTTGATAGCATGGATTTCGATGAGCTCTTAAGGGAGTTTGAAAAGAGACTCAAGGAGCAAACAGAGCAGCATGATGGAGGTAGTTACTGGATTGGCAGAGGGGGTACGTCTCCCTTCGGACATTCGGGATACCATCCCGCTGGCATCAGAATCGGTGGCGAATCAGGAGGCAGGCACGCCATACAAATTGCCCAGGAGAGAAGGTTCCAGAACTATCGTAGTGACCTGATTCTCGATGTCCGCCAGATTAAGGTAGCGCTCAGAGGGCTACGGCAGTTAAGCCGAATCGGTCCTGAGGATGAGCTGGATTTGGAAAGGACGATTGACGTTACCTGCAAAAATGCCGGCGAGATCGAGATGGTGTGGACAAGAAGCAGGAAGAATGCGGTGAAGGTGCTTCTATTGATGGATGTTGGCGGCTCTATGATGCCTTTTGTCCACTTGTGCAGCCATCTCTTCTCCGCCGCGCATTCCAGCAGTCATTTCAAGGATTTCCAGTACTTCTATTTTCACAATTGCATATACGATTATCTTTATCAGGATATCGAGAGACAGGAATGGGTGAGCACTGACCACCTGTTGCGTATTCTGGAGCCAGACTATAAAGTGATACTGGTCGGGGACGCCAGAATGGCCATACAAGAGCTAACGGAGAAATATGGGGCTATTCGTTACTATGAGCGCAACGAGATTCCCGGGGTGATACGGCTGAAGCAGATTATGGAGCACTTTACCCACTGTGTTTGGCTAAATCCGGAGGAGCCATATTACTGGAATCATCCCACTGTTCACATGATTGGGAAGCTCTTTCCCTTGTTTGAGCTGACACTCGATGGCCTCGGACAGGCAGTGAAAAAACTGGTTGTTAAGGTATAGAGGATGGGACACCAGCGATGCCGAGAGCGCACGTCAATGGAATAAACCTGTACTATGAGGTCAATGGATTGGGCCCCAGTGTGGTACTCTGCCATGGATATACGGGCAGCCACCAGGATTGGGTGTTCCAGGTGCCCGTCCTGGCTCGGAAATATCAGGTAGTCACCATGGACCATCGGGGGCATGGCGCTTCGGATGCACCGTCCTCAGCAGATGCCTATTCTATTCCTATCTTTGCCAATGACCTGTATGCCTTGCTCAATTACCTGGACATCGCTAAATGTTGCCTTGTTGGCCACTCGATGGGTGGATTTGCTGCTCTTCAGCTGGCTCTTAACCAGCCGCACGTTGTCGGCTCACTGGTTCTGGTTGATACGGCCAGTGGACCTGTGAACATACCGGATTATGCAGACATACGTGCCAGGCTTATCGAAATAGCCCAAACGGATGGTATGGAAGCTGTTTTTGAATACAATGCCAGGCACAATCCGTTGTCCCTCAGACGCTTTGAAAAATACCCGGGGTTATTTGGTATAGCCAAGCGGCGAATGCTCGAGATGACAGTCGATGGATACGTATATGCAGGACGAGCATTGTCGGAGCGGCAGGACTTGACGGGGCGACTGAATGAGATATCGGTGCCCACGCTGGTCATGGTGGGTGGAGAAGACGCTCCCTTTCTCCGACCGTCCAAGACCCTGGTCGAGGGCATACCCAATGCCGGATTTCGTGTGGTACCTCGAGCGCTGCACTGCCCCCATGAAGAGGAACCAGAGGCTTTCAATGAAATCCTTCTGGAATTTCTGACCCGGGTGATGCCCGGCTAGCTTGGATTGCGAGCCGCTGACGGATACTCCGCGTTAGTTTGGCAGCGCAATATGGCTTTTACTCGGCTGGTGCTGCTGCTATGATAGGGTGAAATAACAAAGGGAGGCAACGAATGATGATTGGGGCCATGGCAGATACTCACGATAGGCTCGATGCAGTTGATAAAGCCATCAGTTTTTTTAACACTCAGGGGATGACCGATGTCCTGCATGCTGGCAACCTAGTATCCCCATTTGTAGTGCCACTATTCCGCAAGCTGAAGGCAAAGTTACACTTCGTCTGGGGAAATAACGAAGGTGACCGCGATTTTGTTAGAGTGAGATTCGCTGATATCGGAGTTACACCTCTGGGTGATTTCGCTGAGCTGCAGCTTGGTGGGAAGAAAATTGCTCTGCTCCATGGCACACATGAGGGAATTGTGGATTCGCTGGTCAGGTCCGGCTGTTATGGCCTGTTTGTCCGGGGGCACAGTCATAAGGCAGAGATGATTGAAGGCGAAACTCTGGTGGTCAATCCCGGCGAAGTTTGTGGTTATCTTACCGGTCTCCAAACGGTTGCGCTGATTGACTTGCCGGAAATGCATGGCCAGATAGCGGAACTGTAATTGCTATCCGTCGGTAGACTCCTGTCTCTTGTTATCTAGTGTAGAAGAACTGGCTGGACCTTGTGACCTTTGTTGCGTGAGCAGTCAAAGAATCGGCTATGATATACGGCTAGGAGTGAGTCCTTAGTTCCAGGCGACTCCACACATTTCCCTGGGCGACTCAGCTCAACCGTGGAGTCCCACAATGACACAGCTCACAGTGCATGAGGGCGGTTGGCCGCCCATGTTATGGGTCAAGCCCAGCTGGGGATTCTTTATCTGCCGGGGGCCAGTCTTCCCCTGAAGTTGCTTATAGACCTCATACATCATCCTTAACCCGCTGGCACCTATCGGGTGGCCAAAGCATTTGAGGCCACCATCGGGTTGGACGGGTAACTCCCCTTCAAGGGTGAATACTCCAGCATCGATATCCTCCTTCACCCTTCCCCGGAGGCTGAACTGCAGGTCTTCCATAACCACGGCTTCGGTAATGGAGAAGCAATCATGGACTTCAGCCATGCTAATCACCCGGCGTGGCGACTCAATCCCGGCCTCGGCATAGGCAGCCAGCCCGGCACGCCAGGTCTCCTCCACATGAGTATAGTCGTAGTCCGTGACAACGAGACCATCGGCAGGACCGACGCATATTTGAAGAGCCTTGATAAACACCGGGTCTGTGCGGAATCTCTGGGCGTCCTGGGCCGGGACGACGATGGCCGCTGCTCCGCCATCGCTCACCCCGCAGCAATCAAAGAGTCCCAGAGGCCAGGCGATTATGGGGGCATTGAGCACCTGCTCCAGGCTGATGGCTCTCTGAAAATGGGCCTTTGGGTTGAGAGATCCATTATAGTGACTTTTGACTACGACCTTGCCCAGCATGGTCTTGCCCTCGTCCGGGCTCAAGCCGTAGCGGGCGAAATATTTGGTAGCCATCATGGCAAATAGCCCTGGAGGAGTGGTATTGGGGGCTACATTTGCTGCAGCGATTCCGCCGCTGACACCCAGGCCGCTCTGGCCCGAGTCTTTTAACTTCTCAACACCTACCACCAGCACTATGTCGTACACCTTAGCGGCCACGGCGTAGCAGGCATTCCTCAAGGCATCGGAACCAGTGGCACACATATTTTCCACACGGGTCACTGGCTTATACTGCAATCTTAATGGGGCGCTCGCCCCCAGACCAGCCATACCCGAGTTCTCACCAGCAGTACCTATCCAGCAAGCCTGGATATCCTTTGGGTCGACGCCGGCATCTTCGAAGGCTTCGTAGGAGGCATCGATAACGAGGTCACTGGCGCTCTTGTCCCACAACTCGCCGAATTTAGTGCAGCCCATGCCCACTATGGCAACCTTGTCCTTTATGCTCTCAGCCATCTTCCTCCTGACATCTTACTGGTTGCGCCTTCCAGTAATAGTTATGGATGCCACGGTCGAAGAACAGTTTTCTGAAAGTCATCTCTACGCGCATACCCGTCTTCAACTGGGCAGGGTCGCGGTCGGTCATGTCAAATACTGCTCGACCGCCCCCGTCAAAGTCAACCACAGCTACGGTAGCCGGAACATCCGGAACGGCGGCCAGGTTATCTTGAGTGAAAGTGAAGACGGTGGCCTTCTTGTCTGCAAAACGGTAGGGTTCAAACTGGTCTTTGGCCTGGCATACTGCACAAATGCGGACTGGCGTAACACCGGTACTGAAGCTCGCGGAGGGATTGATGTACTGTGGTGTGCCGCAATTCAAGCAGCGGAAGCCGTAGAGAGCCAGCACCTCTTTCCGGTTCCTCCACAGGGCTGAGATAGAGGTGGGAGCTTGCTCCGGTCGCCGAGCGGCCTCCATGGGGATGATCCCTCGCCAGCGCAAGTACGTTTCGTAATTGGAGAGCATCCGTTTAGACTCCAGATGCCGTTTCATACCCCGTCTCTTTCCCAGCTTTTCTAGCTCTGGGGTCATTTGAAGGGCAAAGGCATCAGCGCCGTTACCGTAGCTGGCGAAGAGTACCTTATCCCCGGGCCTGGCATCCTCCAGGGCAGCCACTAGCATCATAGTAGCCATGGCAGCACCGGTATTGCCGACTGTCAGGAACAGCGGGTCCTGAACCTTAGCAGGGTTAATTTTGAGCTCTTGGGCTACCTGAGCATGTCTTCTTATGTTGGTAGGAGCATCATATACCACCTTGGCAAAGTCGTCAGGGCCCAGGCCGTATCTTTCCATCAGGGTAGCCATGGCCTTTGGCAGGAAGGTTGAATAACCTTCATCCAGCACCATGCGGTCCTCCCAGGAGCGGAGGAAAATATCGCCATCGCTCCGCCACACGCCGGAAAACTCATTGGAGAGGAAGCAATTTCCCTGAACTTCGGCGATGACACCTTCTTTCCCCAGGAGCAGGGCAGCGGCGCCGCTTCCCAGGATCTGCTCGAACTCGCCTGACGGAGCGCCAAGGCGAGAATCAGCCACGGTCACCAGGACATTCCTGGCTGAGTCAGCGTTGATAGCATCCAGGGCAGCAGCGATGGCAGTGGTCCCTGCCCTCAGCGTTCCGGTAATGTCCATGGTGCGAAGCTCGGGACTCAAATCCAGGGCCGCGGCGAGGATGCTGGAGCCCAACCTCTCTTTATAGGGAGAGGTGGTAGTGGCAAAGAAAAGAGAATCAACAGATTTGGGATTGATGCCCTTCAGACAGTCAGTAGCCGCTTCCATAGCCATGGTGATGCTGTCCTCATCGTAGCTGGCTACTGCCGTCTCTCCGGGGATGGCGAATCCGCCCCACGCCCGGATGAATTCAGCACGGCTAATACGATACAGAGGGATATAGGCACCGTAAGATACTATTCCTGCCATCAAACTCCTCAGGCAAAAACCTTGAAAATCATACAGTTACGCTCCTATACCACCGAGCATAATCACCCACACCATGGAGAATTTTCACGAAGCTATCTCTTATGTTACTGACATAGCAATTATCTGGATAACCGGATTCAGTTTGAGCCTGCCAGGTTCTGCTACGAAGCTAGAGCCTTCCATTAGAATTATTTGTTTAACAAAACGACAGACCACAAAATCTTAAGCCTGTAAAACAATACTGTCAAGCAGAACATTCCATAGAAACCGGAGCGGCGGCCCACAGGATTTCGAAAAGGTGATGGACGAAATCTGGTTCTGGTGAACTTTTCTTCACAGCCATGTAGCTCCATGTTTGTCTGGTGCGCTTTCCTTCATCAGATATCGTGAGGCGCCTGCTCTGAAGGCGCGCATGGCATACTGCTCTTCCGGATGAATACTTAATATCAGAACAGGAAGTTCAGGTCTTTCATTTTTTAGTTCTTTTAGGATATCCACTCCACTTATGCCAGGCATGGAAATGTCCAACAATACTACATCGTAATGACTTATCCTTGCCTTACTGAGTACTTCCCACCCATTGCTTGCTTCATCAGCTACAGCCATATCGGGAGTTTCGGTGATTATCTGTCTAAGTCCCTGGCGAACAATTGGATGATCATCAGCAGTTAGTATTCTCAGCATCAAGATTCTCCGCACCTACAGTGGAATATTTACCATGACTGTTGTCCCCTTACCCGGACTACCGCTAATCTTGACCTCACCTCCCCAAGAGCCCGCACGTTCTCTCATACCAATTAGCCCAAACGCCTTCGGATTGGAAAGCTGTTTTTCCTCAATTCCTTTACCATTGTCTCTGACTGTTAACACGATCCTGCCGGCTTCTTCTTTTAAGCTTGCTTTGACCTTAGTCGCATTGGCATGGCGAATGACGTTCGTCAGCACCTCCTGGAAGATCCGGAAGATCGCTGTGGAACGATCTGAGTCCACTACGATGTCTTTGGGATTTGAAGAGAATTCACATTTAATTTGAGTGAGCGTTTCGAATTTTGATGCCTGCCATTCCAGTGCAGCCGTAAGACCTAGGTCGTCCAATATTCCAGGTCTCAGTTCTGCGGAAATCTTCTGTACTGCTTGGATGGCCACATCAACCAATTCATTCATTGATTTTGCCTTTTCAAGCAGCAATTCTTGCTCTTTGCCGAATCTCTTGGTTAACCAAGACAATTCGATTTTCAGAGCTGTCAATATCCCTCCTAACTCATCGTGAAGCTCACGTGCCATGTTCTTTCTTTCTTCCTCTCTCACCGATTCTAGATGTGCCGAAAGGCTACGCAACTGTTCACGTGAAGTGCTTAATTGCTCTTCTGCCTCCTTACGCTCAGTAATATCGGTAACCATGTGGAAGAAGATTCTCCTGCCATCTCGGGTCATTCGCCCGGTCGGGTAAATTGCCGAGGAGATCCAGCGTCCAGATTGTGGGTCAAGAGCTTCGCGTTCAACAGCTTGACCTTTCCTCACAGCTTCCTCTAGCGGACAAGCGTAGAAAGGCTCATCAAGCCCATGTATTATCTTCGGGCAGTACTGGTCGACAATGTCCTCAGGTTCTACCCCTAGCTGTGTTCGCACCGCACTGTTCGCCTGTAGAATGTGGTGATGTTCGTCAATCAGCATGACATAGAAGGGAACAGCGTCGAGGATGTCCATGATGTCTACCCCAACTCCAGTGTCTCCGCCACGAAGTTCATCCTGCACAACCATGTGCTCGGGCTGTGACTTCTTAGATTCCTTGGCAGGTTGCTTCTTCCTCGTGTCTTTCATGTCATCCTCTCACTAAGATGCGCACCGAATCATTCATTTGTCAAAGGAAGAACCACCAAGCTCCGTCACGACACGATTATTGTTGATGGATAGGGGTATCCTCTTTGTTTCTTAGCTTACAATATTATATTACATAACTATACAGCTAATACAATGATTAATCCGCGAGAGAAAATGGCGGAAGCTTGACAGAACCAGGTCAGCCACCTAAGGTGTATATCCGTGAGTTGTGCAATGCTGACTCTCAATGCCTTCGGTATCTATGGAATCAGGATATGTAACCCTATACCGCTCTAGTGAATTGGAGCGTCGTGCACCAGAACTCTCCTCATGGTTTCATGGGATACTCCGTATTCTCTGGCTAACTGGCGGAGGCTTTTTCTGGTGTAACCTGAGGCTGGTTCAGCCCATATTGATGGTGGAAGCTTGTGGCGCCATTGGAACCGGAGCGGCGGCCAACAGGGTTTTGGAAAGGGGATGGATGAAATCTGGTTCTGCTACGAAGCTAAAACCTTCCATTAGAATTATTTGCTTAACGAAAGGACAGACCACAAAATCTTAAGCCTGTAAAACAACACTGTCGAGCAGAGCCTTCCATTCCCTATCGCCTGACTTAACAGTAAACGATTACTGGTATTAGAATAATTCGGGGTAGCAGTCTGACGAAAGGTGACTTCTATCCCACTCAGGTTTATATGATTAACTAATGTGCGAGTCCGGTGGCTATTATCTCACGCCAATCCCATGCTCTGGAAGGCTATGGTGTATCCACCAATAATCACCAGAAGGTCTGTCTCAGTTAGCTGAAGTCCAGTGCTCCTGGTCACGTAATCTGCAATGCTGTTTCTAGTAGCCTCGGGATTCATGCCTTGCTTCAGGTCACTGAGAATGATATCCCGACATACCACTGCACTCTCAGCCGCCCTGGCAATTATTTTCTCCGGCTCTAACTCGAGTCCCCCATGTGAGACGAAGAGCATCCGAGTGTCCAGCAGCCTTAACTTCTCAACAGTCTCCAGATAGGTTTCCAAATCAAAGCGAGGAGGGGCAACTGCAGGCATATGGTGCCACGGCAGCCCAAGCGCTTCGGCGCAGAAAAGGCCTTCGACCTTGCGGTCAAGGATTACAATCTGATGAGGTGCATGGCCTGGCGCATATATAATTTCCAATTCCCTGCCATCGACATTGATTATCTCTCCATCTTCAGGAACCTGTAATTGGCATTCTTGTACGGGAGTGATGGGGCCAAAATGTGTCTCAAAGTCATCACCCCAAACCATTTTGGTGCTCTCAATAAATTGGGATGGGTCAAGAGCGTGCTTCGCACCGCGAGGGTGAATTACGACTTTCGCTCGGGGGAAAAGCTGGGCCAACTCTCCTGCACCACCTGCGTGGTCTAGGTAAAAATGGGTGGGGATAATATAGGCTAAATCATTCGTTCCCAGATGTTCCATTCCTTCTCGAATCAAAGGAATGGCAGGGGAGAGGCCTGGCTCTATCAAGACACCATCCGATTCGGTAATGAGGTATGCTACGGGGACATAAGGCATACCGGGCACTGGCGTCTCAAGCCGATAGATTCTCTCAGCTATTTCTTTCAAATCTAGCATATTCTTCTCCTTTGCCTATCCCCCGACCTGAACTGGTTGCAATGGCGAGCTTATCCTGCAAGTTGAAATCCCTGAGCACCATAACCAACTTGCTGCAATCGGATTGACGCAACGCTGTAGCTGCAATTTCGTGCGTCCTTGCCAAGTTGGTGCAGCCAGATGCAGGACAGTTTAGGCATGTAGAGTGCTTTGGTCAACTTTCGTCAGCATGCCTCTTTGCTTTTAGAGATGCCTGTAATAGTCCCCGAGGCATTACCAACACAAAACATGTCAATTAGCTGGTGGTATTCTGAACGTTTCTTGAAGACTAATCTCTGAAATGGGTAGGCTGAAAGGTAAATTCGATTGACCAGGGTTGCACATTTCGACGAAATGAGCTGCTGTATAGGCTGAAAACCTCTGATTATTTTGACTACCGTGATACAATAAATAATAAGGGTTGCCGACAGGTTTCTGCATCGTGAGCAGGGTGGAAGACGAATTAAGGGCGCTGAAATCGCTGTTCGATGGTGGTTTTGTGTGCCTTTATTAGCTGCTGAAGCGTTTTTGAAAGGTAATATCTAATCAGACAATTAAAGGAGGTGGAAGAATGGGAAAAAGAACGCTGGAGCGGAAAAGGGTTGGGATTGCTATCCTAGCGCTAGGATTGCCGGCGCTCCTTTTGGTTACCGCCTGCGCCTCTAGCCCACCCACAGGAGAAGTCGAAGTCATAAATGCCGAACCCTGGATGAAGGTGTCAGATGTCGCAAATTTTTTTCCTGAGGGACCTGCATTCGATCGAAATGGGAATCTTTATTTAGTTCAGCTGCCTACAGGTACAATATATAGGATTACACCAGATAAGGAAGTGAGCATTTTCTTCAAGGATCCAGGTATTCTCCAGTTGGCTTCCATTGACATACATAAAGACGGGAGATTATTCTGCACGACGCTTGGTCAGGGAAGTATAATAGCCGTAGCCCCTGACGGAGAAAGCTACACAGAGATCGTAAAGAAGAGCGATCTTGGGATAGGGGAAAACGCAACGTATGTAGATGACATGGTGTTCACAAGCACAGGGGCCTTCTATTTCGATGATATGAGTACGGGTAACATCTACTATTGTTCTTCTGACCTGCGTACTGTCTCCCTGGTCATAGGCCCTGAAAAGCCAGGGCCGGGTGGTGTCTATCCGCAAAGCCCAAATAGAATTAGTCTTGTCTATAGCCCGTTGTCGCGTGCGAAAGAGAGCCGGCTTCTCATAGGTGACTTTTTCGACAAAACAGAGTGGTATATCGACTTAGACCCTAAGGATCCCACAAAATTATGGGCCGGTGGCGAGTCACCGGTTTCGATGGTGGCCCAGCTGGCTGGGTCTGCCGACTCGAACGAGGTTGATGCGGATGGCAATGTATATCAATGCTTGGTCGATCAAGGCATCCAAGTCCTCAAAGCTAATACCTATGAAACCGCGGCGTGGGTGAAGTTCGCTGGACCAGAGGCTAGTCAGACGACGCGAGTAACTAACCTAACTTTCAAACCAAACACCGATGAGGTGTATGCCGTTGTGGGCCTGGACGCCGGTGGCGCTGCAGTCTATAAGTTCAAAGGACTGGCAAAGGCGAAAGCCTACTATTCAATGCAATAGCCCAAACTTGGGATGGCGTATGGTTTCATCCTCCTCGAAGCTGTGAAGATTTGGCAGATAACGCCGGACTGAATATGGCTAGGCAGTGATATGATAGGACCACTCTCTGATATCAAGAACCCGAATTCTTCTAGCCCAAAATTTGGCCTTTGCTTAACACGGCACACGGAAAGGGGTGTGAAGTATGTTCAAGACAAGGGTCACCGAACTTCTGGACATTGAGTACCCGATAATGCAGGGAGCCATGGCTTATGTGTCCTGTCCCGAGCTAGCGGCTGCCGTGTCCAATGCCGGGGGCTTAGGCACCCTGACATCTGCCGATTGCCAGAGCAAGAAAGAGTTGCGCGATCGCGTCAGGAAAACAAAGAGCCTCACCAACAAGCCATTCGCAGTAAACCTCAGCTTGTTCCCCATGCTTAGACCAGTAGACAATGACGAATTCATCGATGTGCTGCTCGACGAGGGAGTCCAGGTTGTGGAGACGTCAGGAGTTCGTGCTCCCGACCAATACATCAAGCGTCTTAAGGAAGGCAATATCAAGTGTATTCACAAATGCACCTTGGTGAGGCATGCCTTGAGTGCACAGAAGGCAGGTGCTGACGCAATTACTGTGGTGGGGTTTGAGCAGGGTGGAGCTATGGGACCTATCGACATTACTACCCTTGTTCTTGCCCCACTGGCGGTGGATGCCCTCGATGTTCCGATTCTTGTGGCGGGAGGCATTGGGGACGCTCGAGGTTTCGCGGCGGTCTTAAGCTTGGGTGCCGAGGGCATAGTCATGGGCACCCGTTTCTTGATCACAAAGGAGTCTCCAATCCACCCCAAGGTTAAGGACTGGATCTTGAAGTCCACAATCAGCGACACCGCGATGGTAATGCGCTCCATAGGCAACCCTCACCGAGTACTGAGGAACGCCGCAGTGGATGAAGTCCTGCAGATGGAGACGAAGGGAGCCACGATCGAGGAACTAGCACCATTAATCGGCGGCAAGAATTTGGCAGGACTCTACGATGAGGGCGACCTAAACGTAGGCATGTGCTACGTGGGAGAGGTGGTTGAACTCATCCGGGATGTAAAGAGTTGCGAAGAGGTTATTGCCGAAATGGTAAGTGGGGCCCGGCAGATCCTGACCAAGCTATCCGCAATCGCCTCTAAGGCATAGAGAACAGCAAGTTAGTTCGCGTAACCGATTGGGGAGAGGTTCCCCGCTCGTGCCGGAGGGATTGGTAAGGGAGTGATAATATGATAGTCCTAATAAAGGATGACTTGACAGGCTTTCTTGTTCCTGTTTTGATGGTTTGTCATGGTACCGACATAAATAAATTGGAGATTTGGAGGTCAGAAGATGGATTTCAGGTTGACTGAGGAACAGGAAAAAAGAAGGAGGGAGTTTTTCGATGTTTGTAAGGAGCTAGGAAAGAAGCAGCCTGAGGGTATATACACTGGCCTGGATGCCTTTGAGACTGATACTAAGGAAGGCCTAGCTTATGAGGAGTATTGTCGTAAGGAATTTGCCAAGAGGGGCTGGCTTCGGCTTGGCTGGCCATCTGAGTGGGGAGGGATAGGGACTATGATGGACAAAGTTTTCCTCGGTGAAGCTACTGGATATTATGGCATTCCCGGCGTTGATGTTTATGGTGTAGGTATGCTCGCGCCCGTGCTTCTGCACGCAGGAAGCGAGGAGATAAAGAGAAGATTCCTCCCCCCAATTGGAAATGGGGAGTCCTTAGGGTGTCAATTATGGAGCGAGCCCAATGCCGGGTCCGATCTGGCAAGCCTCACCACTACAGCTATAAGAAGAGGCGATGAATATATAATAAATGGACAGAAGACCTGGATCTCGTTTGCACATCGTGCTGATTGGGGCTTTGGGTTGTTCAAAACTGACCCTCAGGGTCGCAAACGTCACAACCTTAGCTTTCTAGTGCTGGACATGAAGACTCCAGGGGTTACCGTGAAGCCTCTTTATTTCTTCGACGGGAAGCACTTCTATAATGAAGTTTTCTTTGACGATGTTCATGTTCCTGTGGAAAACATTGTAGGAGAAGAAAACAAGGGTTGGCAGGTTGCTCAAATATTATCAGGCTTTGAGAGGTCCAACGTAGGGGTTGTTATGACTCTGCAGCACCAGTTAGAAGACTTGGTTAAGTACTGTAATGAAACAAAGGTGGGAGACAAGCTTCTGGCGCATGATCCACTCATACGCAACAGGCTTGCCCAGGCGGCATGTGAAATCGAAGCAAATCGCACCCTGGCGTACCATATAGCGGACCTGCAGGATAGAAACCAGATGGCTTTATTTGATGCTTCGGCGATAAAAGTGTACAGCTCCGAGTTATGGGAGCGTGTAGCTGCTCTTGCGGCTGACATATTGGGCGCCTACGGTCAGGTCAAGACCTCCAAATGGGCACCTATGGGAGGTGCCTGGGAAAGCAATCTTAATAGCTGTTTCATAGCCTCGATTGGTGCCGGCACTAACGAGATACAGAAGAATGTTATTGCCTGGTTTGGACTGGGTATGCCCAAGTCACCTGGGCCAGCGCCCAAGGCATGACATCCCGACCGTGAAAGACTTAGTCGACAGAATTTCGGCCCGGGCTGCCCAAGTAGTGAAAGGACCGGCAAAAAGCTGATTGGAGAAGGAGGAATAAGTGATGAATTACCAGGATATTCGCTTTGAGGTCAGCGAGGGAGTAGCGATTATCGAACTCCACCGTCCTGAGCAGCGCAATGCCTACACTGGGAGGATGGGTGTGGAGCTGGGCGACGCTTACCGGACCTGTGACGATGATGATACGATCCGTGCTGTTGTGGTCACTGGTGCTGGAGGAGCCTTTTGCGCTGGTGTAGACATGAGTGCAGGGGAAGACACCTTCGCCAGGCAGGAGCGAGGTACTTTCAGTGCCGCAGGCGTTAATCCACCGGCCTGGGAGGTCCGCAAGCCGGTGATTGCAGCTATGAACGGTCATGCAGTCGGCATTGGCATGTCATTGGCATTGCAGTGCGATATGCGAATAGTAGCCAATGAAGGCAAGTATGGTATCGTTCAGGTACGCCGGGGCGTGATGCCGGATGGTTATTCACACTGGACGCTGCCAAAGCTCGTCGGCATGGAGCGGGCTGCCTATCTACTGTTAACAGGTCGCCTGGTCAGTGGCGTGGAGGCTGCGGAGATGGGAATTGCCAGCCGGGCTCTGCCTGCCAATGAGGTGCTCCCGGCAGCCCTTGAGATTGCACGTGACATCGCAGCAAACGCCGCGCCGCTATCTGTGGCTATCACCAAACGGCTGCTATGGGAGAGTCCAACCCTCAGTCGTGCTGAAGTGGGTCACAAAGAGACCGAACTGCATCATCACCTGATGGGACGCCCTGACGCGGTAGAAGGCGTCATGGCCTGGCTCGAGCGCCGGCAGGCGCAGTGGAAGCTTAGCGTAAAGAACGATTGGCCTGACTGGCCGACTTAAAATGCGGACAACGGGGAATCTCGATTTGTGTGTAGCCAGCAAAAGTGGGACAATCTGGGCATTGAGGCAGTAATGCCATCTATCGAGATGCCCAGTTTGGCTGGAGATAAAAGGGTGAAGCTGAGGAGTTAGTGGAAGCTAAAATTGAAGCTCCGGAATTAAGGCCGAAAAACTGAATGGTAGCGGCTGTATTTCCACTGCACGAAACGATGAATTGTGTAAGAATCGCTGGATAGCATGCAAAAAAAGAGGATATGCTTTTGTTATCGAGAACTATCGCTTAAAGTGGTGAGACTTAAATATTCTGTACAAAAACTGCTCAGCCCACTTGAAGTTTGGAATACCCAATGACATAATGCTCGAAGACATATGCATTTAACTGATTAGAAGCGTTGCAGTCGGGGAGTAGCTGGTCGTGCAGAACGTCGCTCAGATAATTGCTTTTGTCGGTGTCCTTATTTTCTTGGCGCACCTGTTTACCGGAATATTCAGCCGTACCAGAATTCCCGATGTCATCTTGCTGATAATAATCGGAGTCTGCGTTGGCCCCGTACTGGGCCTAACGTCACCACCGTTGTTTGGCTCAGTAGGTCCGGTTTTTGTCACCGTGACCCTGGTTATCATACTTTTTGAAAGTGGCATTGCTCTGAGATTGACCACACTGCGTTCAATGCTCGGTGGCGCGATGCTTCTAGCTCCGCTCAGCTTCTTCTCCACCATGCTGGTAGTGGCTGGGTTTGCCATCTGGCTCACGGACCTGGAACCCTTGCCCGCATTCATTTTGGGAGCCATTGTGGGTTCCACTTCAGAAGCGGTCGTTATTCCTCTTGTCCGGCAGCTCACACTACGGGAGGAAACCAAGACGTTGCTCTCGGTGGAGTCATCGGTGAATGACGTCCTGAGTATTGTAATTACCATAGCCCTGGTTCAAGCGTATACGCTGGGTAAGTTTGAAATCGCTTCGGTCGCCGGTGACCTGGTTGCTTCGTTTCTGGTCGCCCTGGTGTTCGGCATAGTCGGAGCCCTAATCTGGTCCATCCTGCTTAATAGGGTACATGCTATCAAGAACGCTATGTTTACCACGCCCGCTTTTGTCTTTATTATTTTTGGTATTGTGGAGACCATGGGCTTTAGCGGTGCTATTGCTGCCCTCGCCTTTGGTGTGACGATTGGTAATATAGAGGCAATTCGCTTTCCGTTTTTTAAAACGCTGACGGTGAAGGAGCCGGTTGGTCTTAATGAAACGGAAAGGGTATTTTTTAGCGAAGTGGCTTTCTTAATGAAGGCCTTCTTCTTCATTTATCTTGGCATCTCTCTTGAACTGATAAGTGGCTGGTTTATTATAGTCGGCCTGGTACTGACAATTGTTGCCTTTGTCCTTCGCATACCGGCGGTTAGATTGGCAGGTAAATCATTGGTGCCCGAAGATGCTTCGGTTGTGGCTGTCATGGTGCCAAAAGGCTTAGCTGCAGTGGTTTTAGCCAGTATTCCATTACAACAGGGGGTTATTGGCGGCGAGATAATTAAGAATATCACCTACGGGGTTGTTCTTCTTAGCATAGTGTTTACTTCTTTTCTGGTGATTTTGCTTGAAAAGACGAGATTAACTGACCTATATGCCTGGGCTCTTTACCCTGGAAAGCTGGGATTGAGACGGGAAGCGATACCGCGTCCCAGGGAAATAGCCGGTAGGACAGATAAAATTATTCCCGATGGTACCAAGCTATTCAGGGGTTCTGGCGATGTGGAGAAAAAATTGCCTGAAGAGGGTGGAAATTCTTAGGTTCGTAATCCAGGTCGGAAAATAAATTGTTATTATCTGTCTGGAGGAGACATCATGTCTCTGGCTCTGTCGAGCACTGTCCTGGCTGCGGCGGAGATAGATTGTCTCCCATACCTGTCTTCTTCAAAATATCTGGTTATTGTATCCAGGGCTCTTCTCTGTGCTTGACTTATTGCCATATAGTCCATAGCCAGGCCCTCTTGGTGCTTTGAAATAATCATACATACATTCATGGGCTTCTTTTTGTTGGGCTCTTTAGTCTCTTTTTCGGCCGTGTCCATTAATTGGTAAGGTACTGTGACAACTGCCAGGTCGCCATCGCTATCCAGAATTAGTAATCTCTGAGAATTGGGCGGAGCGGGCTCAGCTGACGAGAGCTGTTTCAGGACAATAAGAGGATAGCTGTAAGCGGCTTTATAAATGGGCACAGAAAATTCAATGTCCTGTTCAGAATAATACGGTAACCTGTTCAATACCTGGGGTGTTGGCTCCATGCCAGCCTGGCGCGGGCTCATTTCGATTTCAGATAAGACGGCTTCACGGCTGGCTTCACCACGTACTATAATCGGCTTTACACATTTCTTCAGTATGGTCGGCAAACTGCCGTTTTTAAGAGCGTGGTCCAAAATAAGTTCCATAGCCCAGGCCTCCGTGGCGTTAAGCTCGACAGGCACAGGCATATAATTGACTGGACTGGTTTCCAGGCCAACGATGGCAAAGGATTTCTGGCTGCGCTCCATTTTCTCCGCAGTATCTCTGGCAAGTTCGTAAACGGACTTATTAATTACCGAGGCATATACTTTCCCGGAGGCATCACAATAAAGCATCCTTGTCTTGCCCTTGGGCAGTTTTTCATTGACCAAACGTACAGGCATGAGAAACAGAACATGATTGGGACGATTGCGCTGAAATATACCCATACCTAGCACCTGAACACGTTCAAGTTGACGCGGTTATGGTAAGCGACTTGTGTATTTTTTGTCAATACTCTGTCCTTGTATCAGTTTCCCGCCGGTAGGATTGAGAAGGCAATTCCCTTAGTCCGTGGGCAAAAAGTTATGCTTGATGCTGACCCGGCGGAGCTTTCCTTTGTCTTCCATATATTGCCTCTATGTCAACTGTTTCAGGAGCTATTCCAGTTGAGCCTGGGCAGGGGTATAATTGCATGGGTGAGGACATAGCCGGTAGGGAGAATAGAGACGTCTCTCGGAGGTAGAATGGTGCTGGATGGGGGTAAAGAGGCGCCGGGAACAATTTGCTATGCGGGGTACGAATGAACAGCTGAGGTCTTTTTTCGAGCCCGATGGTGTGGTGATAATCGGAGCATCGCGGACGGAGGGAAGGCCCGGGTATTGCGCTGTCGAGAACCTTGTGCGGCTGGGATACAGCGGCAGAATATACCCCGTTAACCCGGAGGCTGATGAGATTCTGGGACTAAAGGCGTTCCGCGACATCGAGAGCATCCCTGACAGGGTGGAGTTCGCAGCAGTGCTGGCGCCGGCTGCGGAGGTCATGGGGCTGGTACCAGGGCTTGCCAGCAAGGGGGTGAAAGCAGTCACTCTGGTATCAGGGGGGTTTTCAGAGTACAGCCGGCAGGGCGCTGTTCTGGAATCCCAAATCGTCGAGGCAGCGCGAAAAGCGGGGATACGGATAGCCGGGCCCAATGCGGTCGGGCCGATAAACAGCTCGAATAATCTGTCCATTTTCCTGTCACACATGTCGCCAGTAAAGAAAGGAGCAATAGCTCTTGTGGCTCAGACCGGCCAGGTATGCTCGTATGTTGTGGAGTGGGTGGACTCTTTTCTGAGGCAGGGTGTGAGTAAGGTTATCGACCTGGGCAACAAAGCTGACATTGACGATAGCGAGGTGGTGGAGTACCTGGCAGATGACCCCGAGACGAAGGTGATTGCCCTTCACATAGAGGGGATGAAGAACGGAAGAAGATTCCTGGAGGTCGCCGGGAGGGCCTGCCGGAAGAAACCCATCGTATGCTACAAGAGCGGGTGGTCGGAGGAAGGGTCCAGAGCGGCGGCATCGCATACGGGCTCGATGATGGGGAACAGGGAGGTCATCGATGCTGCTTTGAAGCAGTCCGGTGTCATAAGGGTCAGGGATATGGACTCATTCCTCGAGTTTTCCAAAGCCTTTGCCTGTCTCCATCCTCCGAAGGGGAACAGGGTGGGCATAGTCACCGTCAGTGGTGGCTCAGGGGTGATGGCAATTGATACCTGTGTTGAGGTTGGGCTGCAGCTGGCAGAATTCTCGCAAGAGACGAGGAGGAGATTGGGAAAGATACAGCCGCCCAACCTGGAAATCTCCAATCCCTTCGACGTAGGCAAAGCCAGCGTGGTGCTTTACGGTCCGGACATGGCATTCAAGGAGGCTACCCAGGCCCTGGTAGATGATGAGAATACGGAC
>DAOUMB010000073.1:0-5762 GCA_034414335.1 Dehalococcoidia bacterium | reverse complement strand
CTGAATTTTGGAGTAAGTAGTCAAGCTCTACCAATTCCACCCCATGTTTCTTAGCCACTTCGCGAGGTATGTAAGGGTCGAAGGCGATTATTCTTAATCCAAATCCCTTTGCTTTGGGAACGATGGTTTGGGGGATGTTGCCGAAACCAATTAGCCCTAAGGTTTGTCCTTTTAGTCTGAACATGGGAGGCCATATTTTTTGGCGAAACTCGGGCTTGCCCACCGAGTCCCATTTTCCAGCTCTAACGGCATTGTCCTGGCGGGTGATTTTTCTGGCGCAAGCGAGGAGGAGTGCCATGGCATGGTCTGATACCTCTTCCAGGCAGTAGTCTGCTGGGTTGGAGACACAAATGCCATGCTCAGTTGCCGCTTTAACATCTATGCCGTCGTAGCCTATCCCTAGGCTGTGAATCAATTTACATTTGCTCATCTTCTCGATTACATTTCTGCTGAGAAGGCCTGTCATTACTGCATCAGCATCAGATACCGCAGCAAGAGTTTCCTCCTCTGTCTTGCAAAGGGCTCTGACAAATTCTATCCCTTTCTCCTCGTATGCTTTTTCATCGTGAGGTATTCCGGGATAGGGGACGGGAATCACCAACACTGCCTTAAAAGCCATTTTTGACTATAACCTCCCTTTATAATTGGAGATAGTTTAGCCCAATTATACTTGATTGCACAATAGCCCTCCAGTTGCCACCTTCAGGTTACCAGGAGTACTCAATCGGCAAATTTTTACCTTGAATCGCAAGATTCTCTTGTGAATCCCCTCCTCTAGCGGAAGTGAGTTAGAGAGGGGAATTTGCATTTGCTCTTTGCGCCTTCGGGATCAAATCGTTGGCAACAAAGTGGGAGGAGAAGCCTGCAATAAGGGGGCAAGCAAGAGCTAGGAAGCTACATGCAAATTCAAGACAGAGCCCTTAAGGTTTCCTTCTGGATTCTGAACAGTTTATCTATCCCTTGCTGGGCTAAAGAGAGCAAGGCATCCGCGGTTTCTTTAGAGAAGGCTTTGCCTTCGGCAGTTCCCTGAATTTCGACAAACTCATTTTTGTCGGTCATGACCACATTGAAATCGACTTCAGCCTGGTAATCCTCTTCGTAACGGAGGTCGAGTAGCATGTGGCCATTCACAATGCCCACGCTGGTCGCAGCTATCATTTTATTTAATGGCATAAATGGCAAAATGCCCTGTTTCCTTAAGTTGTGGAAGGCCTGATAAAGAGCAACATATCCACCGGTGATAGCCGCTGTTCTGGTGCCACCGTCTGCTTGCAGAACATCACAATCTACTACGAACGTCTTTTCTCCCAAGATATCCAAGCTAGTCGCCGCTCTTAAACTGCGACCAATAAGGCGTTGGATTTCCTGGCTTCTTCCCTCTGCCTTATCGCGCGGTGTACGAGTAACTGTGGAGCGAGGCAACATAGCATACTCTGCAGTAACCCACCCCTGGCTACCACCTTTAAGAAAACCGGGCACCCTTTCCTCCATGCTCACAGAGCACAGCACCCTTGTTTGTCCCAGTTCAATTAAGGCCGAACCCTCGGCGAAACTCTGGTATCCCAAAATTATACGCACAGGGCGAAGCTCGTTGTCAGCTCGGTTATCTATCCTTGGCATACTAGAAGAAGTATAGCAAAGTATTTAGCAATCTGCCTGTCCTTCTGGGCTGTTATTCACCACCGCCCCCTTTTTTGATAGGTCTCGATGAATCTTTCGATAGAGCGGTCGTAAGTCCCCTCCACATCATTAGGGAAAAAGCAGGCGGGCAGCTCGCCTGACCGCCAATGGTACCTTATGCATTCGCAGCAAATGCCTTTTCTACTGCATGGTTCATAGGTACAGTTACATTTTTCTTTGTTTTGCTCCACGGTGCACTCTCTCATGTTCGCTCTCCTTTGGCATTTGTTTAGCTGAATGCTCCCCTCTGCACAAGCTGGAACAATACAGTGTGGTGAGGATAAGGAACATAATCTTATGTCTCCCCTTTATACTTGGGGTAGAGTAAAATTGGATTTATTCCACTTGTCCAAACATGTGCTATTATATGCCAAAATATGTGTGTCGGAAAGGAACGCAGTATGTTGCAGCTACCGTTTGATGCTTATCTTGATATTGAGACCACAGGTTTATGCTCGTTTTATGACGAAATAACCGTTATTGGCATTTGTTTAGCCAATGACATGGAGAATAGACTGGTTCAACTTGTCGGGGGAGATGTAACTCGAGCTAACTTGCTCAGGACATTGCGCTGTGTGGATACAATCTACACATACAATGGCAGCCGCTTTGATCTTCCTTTTATCAATTTCCGTCTGGGGGTAAATCTGAGAGAGCATTTCCATCATCGTGACCTGATGCATGATTGCTGGAAGAACAATTTATACGGTGGTTTTAAGGCAGTAGAGCGGCAATTAGGCATTCCACGACGGCTACAGGGCATTGGTGGAGCAGAGGCGGTGGTGCTTTGGTGGAGGTATCAGACTAACAATGACAGAAAGGCCTTGGATTTGTTGCTGGAGTACAACAAGGAAGACGTGGTTAATCTGATGGCATTGAGGGGGAGGCTAGAAAGGTTCAGGTGCGCAACTCGCTGAGGGAAATGGCTAAAACGGATTTTACTACCTAACGGGGATGTAAGGCATGGCTGTTCAGTTGGAGTTTTTGAAGGGCATTCCCTACTTTTCTGGTCTTAGTCTTGCTGAGCTTGAGTCAATCAGGGAACTTATTTTCGAGAAAACTGTGGAGAGAGGGGAAATGGTCTTGCTTGAGGGTGAAGCGGCTGAAGGCCTGTATTTTGTCGCTTCAGGCGTAGTGAAGGTGTTCAAGACCTCGGCTGAGGGGAAGGAGCAGATCTTGAGCATCGTGCGCCCAGGGGAGTCCTTCAATGATGTTCCTATCTTTGACGGTGGTCCGAATCCCGCCAGCGCTCAGACTATGGGGCCTGTTCTTCTCTATGGGATAAAGAAGAATAATATGGGAGCTATCCTCCGGAACTATCCCCAGATAGCCTTGAATGTTATTAAGGTACTGGCAGGGCGAGTACGTCACCTGGTATCACTGGTCGAGGATCTATCCTTCAGACATGTTATCAGTAGGGTAGCCAAGATACTCCTTGAACACGCGGGAGTTGGAACAGGCCGTGAGCCACGGCTCACGCAGCAAGAGATGGCAGCTATGGCAGGTACTGCGCGGGAGGTAGTCGGCAGGTCGCTTAAGGCTTTAGAGGAGGAAGGAGCAATCAGCTTGGAGCGCCATCGCATAATAATTAGGGACAAAGGAGCTCTCCAAGATATAATGGAGGAGCCTTCTTGAGACAAAGGTCACAGACGGATGGCAAACTTCGTTTTTAAAATAAATAAAATGGAGTTTTATAGTCATGATTGAAATGCCTATAATAGACCTCAAAAAGTGTGATGGGTGCGGGTTGTGTGTTACTGTGTGCAAGTGTAATGGTCTAGCGATAGTTAGCAATGTTGTAACCATTATCGAAACAGCGGAGTGTGATTGGTGTACGGACTGCGAAGCTGTTTGCCCCACTGGGGCCATAATATGTCCTTTTGAGATAGTTATTGAAGAGCCTTAGAGACCAACTACGGCCTATATCTACCTGATTTCACCGCTTCTCTAGCTAATTTTAGGCTGATTCATATCTGTTCCAGCACATGTCCCCGTGAGACAAAAGTCGCATACAAGAATTAATTCGTGACCTAAAATATTTTTATGTTAAATATGTGGTCGATTGATTTATTGGAAACTACAAGAATTTAGGGGTTGGGGAAGGAAGAAATTAAAAGAAGTGAGAAGCGACTTCTAATAGGAGGTATAGAATGCGTGAAAAGGTAGAAGAAGTTATGAAGCAAGTAAGGCCTGCTTTGTTGGCGGATGGGGGTGATGTCGAACTGGTAGACGTCAGTGAAGGTGTGGTTACGTTAAAACTGACTGGTGCTTGTGGTGGTTGTCCTATGGCGACTGTAACTCTGAAGCAGGGTATTGAGCAAGTACTCAAAGAGCAGGTGCCTGAGGTTAAAGAAGTGGTTGCTGCCTAGATGGCTGATTCTCCGCCCATATTGTCTATAAGGACAATATGGGCGGAAGGAAGTTGAAAGATGG
Source organism: Dehalococcoidia bacterium (assembly GCA_034414335.1). Taxonomy (GTDB): domain Bacteria; phylum Chloroflexota; class Dehalococcoidia; order GIF9; family AB-539-J10; genus RBG-13-51-36. Next base: position 1,649 of record DAOUMB010000073.1, on the reverse strand, counting down.
ACAACAGAAAATCGTGAAGGAGGTTGAAGATGATGGTTTTAGGAAATATTAAAGACGCAGAGCAAGTCCTTTCCGATGAGAGGTCAGATTTGGATGATGAGGAGGTTGGTCAAGAGGAGGAAATTCCCGAGGTTGAGATTGTTCCTTCAAAGCGGGAATTTGAACTCGGCGAAGGTTCATTGAACTTATACCTTGGTGAAGTGGGGCAAACTCCTCTTCTCAATGCCGAGGAAGAAAAACTGCTGGGCAGTCAGATAGAGAAGGGGAAGCATCTTTCCCGGCTTGAGGATGACTGGGTTGCCAAACATGGTGTTCAGCCATCGCCAATAGACATATTGCTAGCATTGGCGGAGCGCTTCAGTCGGGCACGTTTGTTCTTCGAAGCCCTTGACCAGTATCTTGGGTTGCCTTCTAACGGGAGCATAGTAGAGAAAGTATCGCACCCGGACTTACGTCATGCCATCGATGGTCATATCGACCAGCACTTATCTAGTGCTATAGCTCAGGCTACTGGGGCAAGCCAAACTGGAACTGAGCAGGCCTTGGTTCAATTGTCACTGGATAGTGGGCTGATACCTTGGCATATCATAGAGGGAGCAAGCCGGGGAAGTTTTGCGGCTGAATTTGGAGAGGCGTTGCGGTCGCCGGAATCTCGGAATGAGCTGGAGGAGCATAGCTCTGAAATTGCTAGGTACTTTGAGCAAATAAGGGAAGGGGCAGATCAGGCAACCAAGCACATGATTCAAGCCAATTTGCGCATGGTGATAAGCGTGGCGAAGGGTCATAATGATCGGGGCGTGCCTTTACCTGACCTTATTCAAGAAGGTAACATCGGGCTGATGCAGGCAGTGCAGAAGTTCGACCATCGCAGAGGTTATAAGTTCAGTACCTACGCCATTCCCTGGATTTGGCAGGCAGTCAACAGAGCCGTTAATGATCAGTCACGCATCGTGCGCCTCCCGGGCCACTTGATTGATACTCTGAGTAAGCTGGCTCAGGCAAGGAGTAGGTTGTTTCAGAAGTTTGACCGCCAGCCGACTGAGAGGGAATTGGCTTCTGAAATGGGGATCTCGCCTGAAAAGGTCGAGTGGCTGCTTAAGGTTAGTTCTGGTGGACCTATTTCTTTTGAGACACCTGTAGGGGAGGAAGGAAGCCAGCTTGGTGATTTCATCGGAGATCGGGAGGTTCCGGAGCCTGAGGAGGAGGCTAATGCAAGCCTACTTAAGGAACAGTTGAGCGAAGCCCTGGAGTCGCTGACACCCCGGGAACAACGCGTCATCGAGCTGAGGTTTGGGCTGGACAATGAATACAACCGAACCTTGGAGGAAGTTGGTATAGAGTTAGGTCTAACCAAGGAGCGAATACGCCAGATTGAAAAAGAAGCACTGGCGAAGCTGCGCCATCCAAGCCGCAGTCGTAAATTGATAGGTTACCTCGGATAAAGAGTTGAGGCGATTTGGATAAAATGAAGAGACATAAACTCTATGCTTGGCTTGGGATATTACTTTATTTTGACGACTGACTTCACCGCCTCTTCAATATCTGCGGCAGTCAATCCATATCTTTGAAGCAGCTCTTCAGCTCTGCCCGACGAGGCATACCTGTCACCAAGGTTGACGAATTCCATAGGCACTGGGTTCTCTCTGGCT
>DAOUMB010000072.1:0-2980 GCA_034414335.1 Dehalococcoidia bacterium | reverse complement strand
GGAGAAGATCATTTTGACCGAAGAGAGGTCATTTAGCTCTCAGGTAAGAATTGATCTGGTTGCGGATTTTTTCAGCTATGTTTCTAGCCGCCCGGGCAAAGTCCTTTTCCTTTGAGGCATAAAGAATTTGCCTTGAGACATTGATAATGGCCTTCTCGCCCCGGGCATCCACCCCATAGCCGACTGCTGAAGCCAGGTCTCCTCCCTGGGCGCCGATGCCCGGAATGAGCAAAGGCATTTCGGGGCAAATCGAGCGAACTTTCTTTAAATCCTCAGGATAAGTAGCCCCGACTACGAGGCCAATATTTCCATAAATATTCCATTCCTTGGCTTTTCGGGCCACTGCTTCGTATAGCGGCTGGCCATCGGTGGAAATGTCCTGGAAATCTGTGGCTCCCCGGTTTGATGTTCGGCATAGGATAAATACTCCTTCATCCTGGTAGCGAATAAAAGGCTCTATGGAATCGAAGCCGAGATAGGGATTGACGGTAGCGGCATCGAAGCCGAAAACCGAGAAAAGGGCCTTAGCATAAGCCCTGGCGGTGTTACCTATATCGCCGCGCTTGGCATCACCAATCACGGGAATATCACCGGGTATATATCTGATGGTCTTCTCCAGGATAGTAAGCCCTTCGGGGCCCAGGGCTTCATAGAAGGCCAGGTTGGGCTTATAGGCGCAGACAAGGTCGGAGGTAGCATCGATAATACCCTTGTTAAACTGTAAGACGTCTGCAGTGGGTATAAGCTCTGGGTCGGGGTCAAGACCAATGCAAAGCAGGCTCTTGTTATTTCGGCTGATATTAAGCAGCTTATCGATGAATTTCATTACCGTAACCAGATAATATCAGGAGTTGGATGTAAATTAAAGCTCGGCCAAGCTTCTATTATACTATTCCGGGATTATGGTCAATTGCTAAAATGCTTACACAAAGGTCATTGTGGGACCTAATCAGGCTCCATTCCTTGTCTATTAGCAGCTTGGAAAGACAGAACCTTTGTCAGAAAATGGAGCTAAAGTCAAGATAATGGTATTGACAAAGACAAGCTGTTTGGTAGGATCGTATCAGGCATCGAAATCCGCATCACTACTCAGCGCAATTGTTCAGGAGAAGAGTGCTTCTGGTGGGTATAGGGAGCAGGTCGCTTCACCGGGCTTAAGTGCGCTATAATGGAGGTAGAAAGGCTCGTAGATATGAAAGCTGCAGACAAGAAAAAGGTCGGTACTGACATGTCATATGATGAAGCGGTACATAAGCTGTGGATTTTGTCAGTCCAGATTCATCAATTATTTGGGCAAATCATAGACGCCGTATGTGCCTCTGTGGGCCTAAGTCGGCCTCAATTCGCGATGTTGTTCGTTTTGAAATACTCTGTCAAGCCAGCGAGAATAGTCGATTTAGCGTCTTACCTACATCAAAATCCCAATAGCACTTCCATGATGGTTGATCGCATGGCAAAGCAAGGCCTGGTTAGGAGGGTTAAGACTACAAGTGATCGAAGGGCAGTTGTAGTAAAACTGACTCGTCATGGTAATCATGTGGCTGAGCAAGCCATTCCAAAAGCCTGGCAAACGATAAAAACATTGGCCTCCGCCTTCTCGGATTCTGAAATATCCCAATTACCGGTGATGCTGGAAAAATTCAGGCAACACCTGTGTGATGGACTGAAACAGGTAGGTAAGGAAACGCAGGCAGAAGGATTTTTCAAAGAGCTAGATTTCTAGCGCATCCAAAAGCTAGCTAATACTAATGGCTCCCCACATGATCATCCGCAAATAGCCTCAAGTTGACCTCCCAGTATTTGTGCCGCTTCTTACATTAAGCACACAACCGCGCATTAGCTTCTGACTATACCCACAGCACCCTCTACACGCACAGGGCATTTCTATAGAATTGGCTAACAAAGCAGGTTAATGCGTCCCGCAGAAATAGTCAATTGTAATATGGTCACATCCAACACAACCTGAATGGTGACATGAAGATACCACTCAGTACTACTCGTGCTTATGAAGGGATTTAGGATAGCCAACCACCTGCTGGTGTAACAAACCAGGGGGAGCAATGAACCGTTATCGATACGTGATCATCCGGGCAGCCGGGAGACCATGGTGAAACCGACCCGGGAAGGCGATTTTTTGTTTTTGTGAGGGGACGTATTCATTACGGGAAAACATGCGAGAGACTTTACCATGAAAATAGTTTGAACCTTTTTTGCCTGACTCAAAGGTGCAAAAAAGACCACTGCCTATCTCCTGAAAAATGGAGCTAAAGTGAAGATAATGCTATTGACAAGTTTTAATAGCATAGTACAATATTATTTGTACGATATAATCATAGATGATATACTCATATATGATGTAAGGCGTAGTGAAGTAAAGTTAAGATAATGGTATTGACAAACTAGGGATGTATGATAGGATTGTATATAGGGCTAGAATTTCGCGGACGATGCAAAGCGAGGGGATGCTGAGGCCGAACCTGTAGTTGGTCGCTTGGGTTAGGCGGAGTCAATAGCGAAACCGACCTCGAAGGTTGGTTTCGCCTTTTTAGTTTGGGGATTGAGATGAAAGTGCTGCTTGTCAGTGACTCAGAGGAGCTGTCCAGGACTATTCCCCTTGTCCTCAAGGTGAGATGGCCCAATTTGAGCTTACTCTGCACCAGTGAAGCCAGGGAATGCCTCCAGCTAATACATAGAGAGCAACCCTGTCTTGCCCTGCTTCATCTCGATTCCGGACCTGAGGGCTGCTTCGACCTGATAAGCGAGATTCGTGGCTTGTCCGATGTGCCCCTCATCGTTATTAGCCAGAGCGATGATGTTATGGATAAGGTAAGAGCTCTGGAAATGGGCGCTGATGAGTGGATTGTCCAATCATCCGTGCCTATGGAGTTCATAGCCAAGGTCAATGCTCTTCTCCGCCGCTGCCAGCCCCACAGTAATAACTGCGTATTTTCTTTCCTTGACGGCAAGCTGTCCATAGACT
>DAOUMB010000071.1:0-8337 GCA_034414335.1 Dehalococcoidia bacterium | reverse complement strand
CCACTCGCTCTCGGCCCCCCAGTAGATGTCCTTTTCCAGTTCCCAGATGTCTTCACGCCCGCCGCCGAAACCGAAGGTCTTGAAACCCATCGATTCCAGGGCAACATTGCCGGCGAGGATAATCAGGTCGGCCCAGGAAATCTTCCGGCCGTATTTCTGCTTGACCGGCCAGAGCAGCCGGCGCGCCTTGTCGAGGTTCGCGTTGTCGGGCCAGCTGTTAAGGGGCGCAAAGCGCTGGCTACCACGGCCTCCGCCACCACGGCCATCGCCCATGCGGTAGGTGCCGGCACTGTGCCACGCCATACGGATAAGCAAAGGTCCGTAGTGGCCAAAGTCGGCCGGCCACCAGTCCTGAGACTTCGTCATCAGTTCACGGAGGTCCTTCTTCACGGCCGCCAAGTCGAGACTCTTGAACTCTTTAGCATAGTTGAAATCCTCGCCCATCGGATTCGACTTGGAGGAATGCTGGTGCAGGATATCGAGGTTCAACTGGTTCGGCCACCAGTCTCGGTTCATCGTGCCGCGGCCGGGAGTGTGTTTGTAAGCCCCGCCTGTTACCAGGCTCTTGCTATCTTCATTCATAATGTTTCCTCCTTTCGTTGTGTGAGCGGTCTTCGGCTTGTTTTGCTTCTTCTTTTCCATTCCATCCTCCTACTACAAAATTCATTTTATTTGTGCCGCAATTGCTTTATTCAACAGGCTCTCTGCCTTGATAAGTTTCTTATATTTTTCTTCGACTTTCTTTAAGTTTTTCGCAAGGATTGCTTTAAGAAGATCGCCCTCTATTTCGACTACCTCAAGCCGTTCATAGTAGTCCATTGTTTCTTTAAGATGAGCAAGGACTATCTTTCCAGTCAATATTGGATGGTTGTTAGTTACGTTCGCATCTTCAAATCTAATACCATGCTCAAGTTCAACTTCAATTCCCTGTTTGAAGACCTCAATAGTAACTGGCATCTTCTTTAGATTCATTGCCTTCAAAATTGCGGTAGCTTCTTTTGTTGTAACGCTAATATCCTTGAGTGTTGACCAATCCCTTATTCCAAGCTCTTGACATACCCGTTTGACCTCAGCTTTCGAAACGTACTCAGGCAGTTTCATTCAACTATTGACCTCCTTCAACTTAGATTTGCTTTGCCCACTCAACATCAATGCTTTATGCCCCTTTGGCAATCTTTACAGAGACCACGAAATTCTAGCTGGTGGTGCGTGATCTTGAAGCCCGTCTTCTTTGCAAACTTCACATTCAGTTCGGTTTCAATAGGTTCATTCAGATCAAAAATCCGTCCACATTTCTCACATATGAAGTGGTAGTGATTGTCCTGCCTGATCTCATATCTTCCAACCATTCCATCCACGTTCAACCCAATTATCACACCTTCATCTTTTAACACATTCAGATTACGATAGATAGTCCCCTTGCTTATTTGTGGTAGCTTTTTACGGACTTCATCATAAATCCAGTCGGCAGAAGGATGTGTCCTAACCCCCTTAAGCACCTCCAGGATAGCCATCCTCTGCCTCGTCTTCCTTCTCATCATATTAGTAATAAATCCTAATAGCAAAAACTATAGCAATTTTTAATGAGACGGTCAAGATTGAAGCTAAATCAATGAAGCATTTTCAGCAATAGTTTGGACGTTTAGTGACATCCAATGATAATATGCAAATGTATTAGGAACGTTATAGGTTAGTCATTTAATTCACCTGTAAGTAGTTGTTGGAGTTCTGGAATAAGTTTCTTACTCTCAAACAGGAGTTCGGGAACTGTCCAGAATGGCTTACCGAATTGGAACAAGTGACCAATGGTTGACCCAGAAGCGACGTGAAAGTAACTTCCGATTAGGGTACCAGATGACTGTCTGAGAGTTTCTTAGAATTGTTGGAGCCAGCGGTCGGATTCGAACCGACGACCGGCGGTTTACGAAACCGCTGCTCTACCCCTGAGCTACACTGGCACAGGAGTAGTATATCCGAAACCAATGACAGTGACAAACGATATGAGCTGGAGGCTCAAAGCTACTCAAGTAGGCAGACAAAACCACCGGTCTTCCCCAAAACAGGCTATTTGAGTACTCGTTATCGTACTACTGATCAGACATGAGGGGAATTGTAGGACTTAATTATATGGGCTCAATATAATCTGACATTTCCACCATGAATGTATTCTTAAGATCGCCTATTCTTACTTCGTAGATTCCCGGCTGAAGATTAGTTAAAGTAGCACTAACCTTCTCACACGCCCCAGGGGCTACGATTACCTCCTCTGAGACCAAGACTTCATCTCTCAGCTTAACTTCCAGTTTCTCGGCACCAGTACTCCCCCCACCATTAATCACCTCAGCCGTAATACTAACGTGGCCCCCCTCCTTAGCTCGCCGTGGGTTGATGTCAATAGCACTAACACTAAGTTTGGCAGGAGAAATACAAAAAGTACCTTCTAAGCCATCAACCTCTACCTTATATTCGCCGGCACAATCCTCAGCCACAGCAAAAGTCGCTAGCTCAGTTTGCCCGGGGGATAAGTCAATGTCCAGCTTGCATACTTCCACACCATCTATCCTTAATCCCGCCTTATAAACGCCACGGGTATTGCCAACATTGGTTACTCTAAAGGAGATGCTTACCGTTTCCCCTTCATTGGCTTCAATTGGACTAATGATAAACTCACCCAGGTCGAAAGTGGCTTCTGCCACCACCGTACTTACTACCTGCCTGACTGGCCCATCCACCTTAACTGGCTCAACCACCTCGCCACGCCTTCTCCGCCTCATAACCGCAAAGGTAAGCCATAGAATAGCTCCGCCTATGCCCAAGCCTATCAGTATTGCTATTATGAGTTGGGAGTTCATTTTCCACAAAGCACGCTGTAGTTGCCCCAAACAAAGCAAGCCCTATTGACAAACCGCAGCTTTTCCATTACATTTTATGGCGGGTATTATAAAGCAACAAGGTCATGGCTTCAACAAAAGGGGCCGGTCCCGCATCGTACATTCTCATCTCTGGTTAACAGTCTTGTTAGACATGCACCGGGCTCCTACTTCATGGAAGACTTTTATGCTTCCTCTACAATTTGGCGAGGTGATATTACAACCATCCCTTAGGCAAAACAAACCCCACCATACGAACTGGATAACTTTTTCTTCCCACTTTCGAATGAGCATGGACTTTACTAGATGTTGCCTTTCAAGGCCCGACATATCCTTATCTGCCATACCGGATTTCCCACTCTTTCAGCTCAGTCTTATAGTCCTCAAGCAGCCCCATGTACCCGGCAATAGCTCCTTTTATCCACTCTACACCATCATCCCCCAGCTCCCTCACTATCTTGGCCGGGGCGCCCATAACTACCGACCTTGGTGGAATCTTCATATCTATTGTGAGTATAGAACCCGCAGCAATTAGCGAATCCTCACCTATCTCTACGCCACGTAAGATTACAGAATTTGTCCCGATAAACACGCCCTTCTTGATAGCCCCTCCATGTACTTTAGCACCGTATCCTATTATCGAATGCCCTTCTAATGTTATTGGGCCCTGCACTACAGGGTGCAGAATAGAATTTTCTAGAATATATACGTTCTCACCTATATAAACCTGGTTGAAATCGCCTCTCAAAACTGCATTTGCCAGAACCAAAACGTTGCTGCTAATCACAACGTCGCCAATCAATGTGGCGCTATTCATAATAAATGCGTTGCCATCTATCTTCGGTTCCTTGCCTTTGAACTCTATTATGGGCATACTCTAAGAAATTATAACCGATAACTCCTTACTATAAAATAACATTTTAGCCACGAGCTTTATTTTTGAATAAAATTACTCTGGCTGCTACCAAAGCTAATAAACCCGAGATTAGAAGAGCTTTCCTGCCATCAGGCATAGGAATCCAGAAGCCCTGCCAGAAGGAGTCCATTACCTCTTTCAGGTCAATCTCCGGAAACTGGAACCGACTTTCACCCGTTTCAGGGTCTCGCTGGTAAAACTCGACTTTAGCATTCTCAATCGAGGTCTCACCTTTACCCTTATAGTCCACCCAAATATGTATGGGAGATACATCAACTCGATAGGGAATATTTCTCGCTTGGAAAATAGAGGCTAGAACCAAAGCCCGGGCTTTGCAATCCCCCTCTCCTTTCTGCAACACCTGCTTAACCGTAGGGAAATACCAGGGCACGCCATAAAGCTCCCAATCGTAGTGATAGGGTATTCTGGCCAAGACCGCTTTCTCGATAGCTGCAGGGTTAGAAGGAAAATCATTAAGCATAAATTCAACAGAGCCAGGTTCAGCATGGAAGTTAAAAACCCTTTGAACGCTGACAATCAACATCAAAGGATTAGGATACAACGCGAAAAGAATCCACAGTATCAAGAATAGGGGAAAATAACTCCGAAAAACTCTTCTAAGAGGACGCCATCTGACATCAAAATCATCTAACGTAGCCGTAATCTCACCCGACCTACTGGCAGTATTTTCTACCGACATATGACAAAACCTTCTGCTCTGGTTTGCGAGAATCTAGGCAAATATGGTAGTGAGCCACGAGAATGTCTGTTCCTTACTTCCTACTTCGTTTCTCGCCCTCTATCTTCCGCAAAGTCTTATCGTCGAGACCAAAATGGTGGGCTATTTCGTGCCGCACTACTTCCTCTATCTTCGCTTCAATTTCTCCACCAAGACGGCATTGTGCCTCTATGGGCATTTGGAAGATACTTATCTTGTCAGGCAAAACCATTCCATACCCCCAACCTCGCTTGGTTTGAGGCACACCCTGGTAAAGACCAAGCAACTGGTTGGGATGGCTGAGCTTAGCCTGTCTCAGTTGCCTTGGTGTAGGCCAATCTTCCACCACGACATCAACATTTTCCAGTTTGCTTTGAAACTCCGGTGGCAAATTATCGATCACCCTCGCTACAAGAGCCTCAAATCTCTCCCTCTCCATATCTACAAATCACCGATATTACCAGCAAGTACGATATGCCTGCATCATTCTACCATGTCAGGCCCCTGGTAGATAATCGAATAGCGAGTAATGGTGCTATCAAAACCTGGCCTGCCATATTTGTCAAGCTATGCGTGGCATAGCAGCTACTTTTTGCTCACAAGACATGAGATAATTATAGTAATTTAGCCCATGTTATCCCATGTCAAGATGAGCTTTCTTGACGAAGGGCGCTAAATGGGATAGGCTATTAGTTTAAATTTGAAAAGGAGACAGGCTAAATTGCACTGCCGTGGCATCAGAGGGGCTATCACAGTTCCAGCAAATGATAAACAGAGCATCCTAGCTGCAACCAAGAAGCTGCTTAAGGAAATAGCACAGGCTAACAAGATTGAACCCAAGGACATAGCCGCTATTTTTTTCACCACCACGTCTGACCTGAATGCTGAGTTTCCGGCCGCAGCAACGCGGGAGCTGGGATGGCCACCCAACCTAGCTTTGCTTTGCGGACATGAAATGAATGTCCCCAACGATCTGCCTCGCTGTCTGCGAATTCTGATGCTCGTAAACACTGAGAAAAGACCTGAGGAAATCACGCATGTTTATTTAGGACAAGCGCAAGGACTAAAGAACAAAGCATCACAGCCTATTGGAGGTGACGCATGATTGTAGTTATGAAAGTTGGCGCCAGCCAAGATGAAATCAGCGGAGTAACGGAACGAATCGAAGGTGCTGGCCTGAAGGCACATATATCACAGGGCGTTGAACATACCGTTATCGGCGTACTGGGGCAAGTTTTTCCTGAACTCCGCGACGCATTAGAATTGCTTCCTGGGGTAGAACAGGTCATACCTGTGAGCAAACCCTACAAACTTGCCAGTCGAGAGTTCCACCCCCAAGACACCATGTTCGAAGTAAATGGCGTGGCAATCGGCGGTAACGAAATAGTCGTCATGGCTGGACCCTGCGCTATAGAAAGCGAAGACCAGCTTCTGACCACTGCTCGAGCGGTCAAGGCAGCTGGTGCTACTGTGCTGCGTGGCGGCGCTTTCAAACCACGCACCTCACCCTATCAATTTCGAGGATTGGGCGAAAGCGGACTAAGAATATTGGCAAAGGTAGGAGAGGAAACTCAAATGCCCGTAATTACCGAGGTTATGTCGCCAAACGATGTTGATTTAGTAGCCAAATATGTCGATATACTGCAAATTGGAGCTAGAAATATGCAGAACTTTATTTTGCTCGATGAAGTGGGGAGAATAAAGAAGCCCGTGTTGCTCAAACGTGGTTTGTCATCTAGCATCCAAGAATGGTTATTGGCCGCCGAATACATTCTGGCCCAAGGGAATGAGCAGGTTATTCTCTGCGAACGGGGTATCAGAACCTTTGAAACTTATACCCGCAATACTATGGACCTCAGTGCTATACCGATTATCGGAAAGGTCAGCCATCTGCCCATTTTCGCCGACCCCAGTCATGCCACAGGCAAATGGTATCTAGTACCCCCACTGGCATTAGCGGCAGTAGCTGCCGGGGCAGACGGGCTTATAATAGAGGCCCATCCTAACCCTGACCTGGCGCTGGCAGACGGGCCTCAATCACTTACCTTTGAAAACTTCCGCCTCCTTATGTCCCAATTACTGCCTATAGCCAAGGCTATGAATAGAAGAATAGCTACTCCAAGTGCGAGGATCAAATCCTGAGAGCATGGAAATTGAACAGGAACTAGCTAATCTAGCCCCTCAAAAGGAAACAATCGTTACCATAGGCGTGTTTGATGGCCTTCACGCGGGACATCGCTACCTTCTGGAAAAATTGAAGCAGCGCGCAGCAGAGAAAAATTTACTTAGCGTAGTAGTTACCTTTAACCCCCACCCCCAAGCGGTATTACATCCGCAAAACGAGCTGGCTTGGCTAAGCGATGTGGAGAACAGGACCAAATCCCTTAAAGAGCTAGGCATAGACATGGTCGCAGTGCTATCTTTCACCCCAAAGGTAGCTCAGCTAAGTGCCCAAGAGTTCATCTCACTGCTTAAGAAACAGCTCAGGATGCAAGCTATTATGGTGGGACCCGACTTCGCTTTAGGACGAGGCCGAGAGGGCAATATTGACCTAATCCGCTCACTCGGACGTAAGATGAAATTCAGCGTGGAAGTTGTCCCCCCATTTACAATCGATGGCGAAGTAGTCAGCAGCACTCTCATCCGCCAAGCATTAGCTCAGGGCGATATGAGAAAGGTAGAAAGGTTAATGGGGCGCTATTTTCAGCTGGGAGGCAAAGTCATTACTTCAGGCAAACGTGGCCGAACTTTGGGATTTCCCACCGCTAACTTGGATATAAAACCACAACAAGCATTACCAGACAATGGCATCTATGCTACTATCACACAGGTGGATGGCAGGCAATTCCCTTCGGCGACTAACGTCGGCACCCGCCCCACCTTCGGGGAGGGGGAAAAAACGGTGGAAACCCATCTGCTAAACTATGAGGGTGATTTGTATGGCAAAGAGATAAGGGTAGGATTTGTGCAAAAATTACGGGATGAGCAGCGCTTTCCCTCTTCTGAAGAACTAAAGGCACAAATGGCAAAAGATATTCTAGAAGTAGAAAAAATTTTGGCCAAAGATTTGAAATGAGTAATACAAGGTTTACAACCATTTTAAAACGAGGAGTGACGGAAATTATAAGAGAATCGGAGCTAGCCAAGCTGCTGAACTCGGGAAGAACTCTGAACCTGAAGCAAGGCTTTGACCCTAGTGCCCCGGACATCCACCTAGGACACGTGGTGGGTTTAAGAAAGCTGCGTCAATTTCAAGAACTGGGGCATAAAGTCATTCTTATAGTCGGTGACTGGACAGCGCGAATTGGTGACCCAAGTGGTCAGTCAGCCACCCGCCCCATGCTTTCCCCCGATGAAATAAAGACCAATGCTCAAACTTACATGGAACAATTTTTTAAAGTGGTAGACAAGGATAAAACAGATGTAAGATGGCAAAGCGAATGGTTTTCCCAATTCACATTGGATGACGTAATCAAACTTACCAGCAAATTTACCATAGCCCAACTTCTGGCCAGAGAGGACTTCAATAAGAGGTATAGTGCTGGAAACCCCATATCTCTGACTGAAATGCTTTATCCTTTGCTTCAGGGCTATGATTCAGTAGCTATCAAGGCCGATGTTGAATTCGGTGGCATCGACCAGAAATTTAACTGCCTTGTGGGGAGAGATCTACAGCAGATCATGGGGCAGAGTCCCCAGCAAGTTTTCCTTGTTCCCCTCCTGATTGGCACCGATGGCAATCACAAGATGAGCAAGAGCTTAAACAACCACATCGGCGTCGCTGAGCCTGCCCAGGAAATATACGGCAAGGTAATGTCTATCCCCGACCTTCT
>DAOUMB010000070.1:0-6122 GCA_034414335.1 Dehalococcoidia bacterium | reverse complement strand
GCTCTTCGAGGGAGGCGCCCTTGTTTTCCATATCCACGACCTTCTCCGCATGGGAATTACGCAGCACCCTTAGGGGACCTCGAGTGGGGCGCTGAACGAGCATGGTATCCGTCTCCTTAGCTTGAATCAGAAGTGCCTGCACCTTAGGGTGAACAACAATTTCATGAGTGGCCATGAAACGAGTGCCGATCACCACACCTTCCGCTCCCAGAGCCCTGGCGGCCACGAAACCGCGGGCGTCCCCAATCCCCCCTCCAGCGATCACCGGTATCTTCAACAAATCTACCGCTCGTGGAATAAGAACCATCGTGGTGACTTCATCAGCGCTGGGACGACCACCAGCTTCAAAGCCCACGATGGTCACAATGTCAGCTCCATACCGCTCCGCCGACAAGGCATGCCTTACCGTAGCGCACTTGTGCATGACCTTTATGCCAGCCTTTTTTAGCCGCTCCATATAGGGAATGAAGGGCTCAGGGCTGCGAGCAGCCGTCTCCACCACCGGGATTCTCTCTTCGAGCGCTACTTCCATCTCCTGTTCGACCCTCCCAGGCTGTCGCGCAAGAAGGCCGATATTTATCCCAAAGGGTTTATCAGTCAAGCTCCTCACCTTTCTGATCTCTCGACGTAGCTCCTCCATATCGGCATAGGTGGTAGCAGGAAGCAGTCCAAGGCCTCCAGCGTCGGAGACCGCCGCCGTGAAATCGGATAGGGATACGTATCCCATCGCCGCACCAATTATGGGATATTCAATGCCCAGATACTCGGTCACCCTCGTCTTGAATAATGACATAAGACCCTCCTTTCGAACTGAGTATTCAGAATATCCCAAGCAGGGGCCACAGTCAAGAGAATAATTTTTACTGAACAATAGCAAGCCGGTTTTACTGCAATATGGTTGGTAATTTAAGGAGGTAATAAATGGTAATTAAGTTGAAAGCAAGAAGACAAAACATGACTCGGCTATGGGGAAATAGGAAGAGGGGTGTTAGTCTCTATAGGCTAATTATAGGACACCTCAGTGGCGGGTAGCTTTTTGGAAGAATGGTAAATTATATCGCACCGAGGAATATCATACGAGAAGGGAAGCTCTAATAGAAGGCAAAGCGTATGCCAAAGAGGTGAAAACTGGTGGCTTTATCTACTAAGGGAATGAATCTAGGAAGTCAATATACTTAGGAGAGCGTTCTTGGAGATGAGGAAGACTGCCGTGTTGTTTGCGGAATTTGTTGGCAAAGCCTACGTTCAACGTGTTTTGCGGTAGTTCCCCATATATCGTCTTCTACTCGCATATAACGGAATGTTTTGACCCTCATAAACTTTGTTTTGCTCTTATGCACTTTCAATCGAGAGCAAATAGAGCTTTCGCTACTACCAATATATACAATTTCACCGTTAGCATAATAAAGCTGATATACACCCTTGCAATTGGGAGCATTTTCAACCGTTGCCTTAGTAAATGCATATGGCTTACTGAAAGACATAGTGTGATTTTAAGGTTAAGCAATTGTGATGTCAATCAGTGGCTTTATCTTCGTGATTTGCTCAATTGTTGGTGGATAGCAGATATTACTATCCACCCTCCAATACCTAGAAGTATAATAGCGGCTGCCCATTTTGCTGGTTCAGGTGCTTCTATTGGCAGGAAATCATATCCAATCGCCAAAATAGCTACGGCAAATGCTATGTCTGCCCGCTTGTATTTCATGCACTTAATACCTCCTTTTCGGTGTTATTTTACTGGGGATATTGCATAATGTGTTATAATATATCTACATATGTGGCGGCGGGGAGATTCGAACTCCCACGGCAGAAATCTGCCAGCAGCGTCCAGAGTTGCCATGTTTATCAATTGCATCACACCGCCACTAGGATAGTGGGGAGTAAACTCTGCCAGCACTCCCCACTGAACCTCGTAAAAAGAGAATATCACAAATTTAGTTATTTGTCAACTTTATTTGTGGCTGTATTAGCTATAAACATCAGGTTATTAGTGGGAGGCAGCTCATGGCTAAAGTAATACGTATGTGTCCTGAGTGCTATAGTAGAAAGCTGAGGAGATATGATACCTACAAATATGCAGGGAAAAACAAAATTAGATATAAATGCAGGAATTGTGGTCGTCTTACTATCTACCCCCTAATTAAATTGGTAGCTCAACGCAAGAAGAAGGAATGAAATGGCAATCCACAAAGGTTACACTCGATACAATGGTTATGTCACAAAAATCCCATACTTTGACGTAGTATGCAAATATTGTGGCTCTAGGAACGTCATAAGGTATGGACATTATAGAGACGTCCAAAGATTCCTTTGCAAGGATTGTAAGCGTAAATTTGCTGATAATGATGCCTTACCTAATATGCGCACACCCATTGAACAAGTAGGTGCTGCGGTAGGAATGTATTATGAGGGGCAATCCCTTAACAGCGTAACTAGACTGCTCGCTCAAATATATAACAGCTATCCGTCTGATTCCACTATATACAGGTGGATTGCCAGATTTACGAGGCGTGCAGTAGATGAAGTGAAGGACTATAAGCCAGACGTAGGCAATGTATGGATTGCCGATGAAACTGTACTTGATATAGATGGTAAGAACGTATGGTTTTGGGACATAATTGACGCTAAGACAAGATTCCTTTTGGCTTCCAGATTATCAAGAGGCAGGACTATCAAAGATGCTGCCTTACTAATGAATGAGGCAAAACGCAGGGCGGGCAAATCACCCAAGACTATACTAACCGATAAAATGGCAGCATATTTAGATGGTATTGAACTCGTCTTTGGAGCAGACACAAAGCATATACAAAGCAAGCCATTCACGATAGAGAATAACACAAACCTGATTGAGCGATTCCATGGGACTCTGAAGGATAGGACTAAAATCATGCGTGGCTTGAAAGATATGACCTCAGCTAGACTCATAACTGAGGGCTACTTATTGCACTACAACTACCTTCGCCCGCACGAAGCTCTGCATGGCAAAACACCCGCAGAAGTAGCAGGGGTGAAATTCCTATATAGGAACTGGCAAGACATAGTAGCAAAGCAAAAGATAGTCACGCCGAGGCAAATAAGTACCACGAGCATGAATATAATTCCCAATTTGCCTAGAGTATCACATAGTACTAAGACTAGGGTTGGGAAGATTAGAAGGCGATTAGCAAGGTCGAGCAGTCAGCCTGCACTATCACAAGTTATGGTGAGGGCATAACATCATGTACCAACCAAATTGGAGAAGAACCAGCAAGCCCACATTCTTGACTAGAGAGCAAAAACATGTCCATAATAACAACCTTGGGCACTGTTAGTCCGTCTGGAAAAAGGAAGTAAAAATGGACTTCAAATTTACACTTGAGCAAGAAGCCTTGAGGAAGGAGTTTGAGGAATTTTGTAAGGAAGAGGCTAAGAGGGCCCCTGAGGGGTGGAGGGGTGGGCCTGGCGTTGAAGAGGAATCAGACGAGGCGTGGGCTTACCACCGCTCTATAGTACAAAAGGTGGCTGAGAAGGGCTGGCTTCGCCTGCCATGGCCCGAAGAATATGGGGGACAAGGGTATGGCCCTGTCGAGCAACTTATCTTCTCAGACATAACAGCATACTATAGGATTCCCGCAGTCCCCATGCACTTTATGGCTGTGGCTGCTGCTATCTTGGCTTATGGGACTGACAAGCAGAAGAGAGAGTGGTTACCAAAAATCTCCAGAGGGGAAATATGTTGGACCGAGTGTCTGAGTGAGCCTGATGCTGGCTCAGACCTTGCTTCCCTCAAGACCACTGCGGTATTAGATGGCGACGATTATGTCTTCAATGGGCAGAAGATCTGGACCAGCGGCGCTCATCACGCTAACCACGTCTTCATTTTGGCAAGAACAGACCCCGACCCATCAAAAAAACACCGAGGGTTGGGTTTCTTCATCCACAAGATTGGTGGTTCAGGAATGGAGTTTCGTCCCTTGATTTATATGAGTCTCACCCACCCATATAACGAGACCTTTTTTAACAACTTTCGTGTCCCCCAGCGAAATATGATTGGGGAGGTAAACCAGGGATGGTATGTAATGATGGCGGCGAGGAATTTTGCGCGGGCCAATATAATGATGCCAGCCTGGGGCAAACGTGACCTAGAAGACCTGATCGAATATTGCAAAGAGACGCAAGGCAACGGTGAAATCCTGGCTAAAAAACCATTGATCCGGCAGAGACTAGCGGAATTCGCTATTGAGTATGAGGCAAACTTGAAGTTCCACTACTATGTCGGCTGGCTGCAGAGCCGGGGGCAGGATGTTGCAGCTGAGGCCGCAGGCTGCGGGTATTCTGCAAACGAACTGAACCTTCGTCTCGCTAATTTTGCGGTACAAATTATGGGCCTTTATGGCACATTGAAAAGAGGACCTAAATGGGCTCCTCTTTCCGGCAGGTTTCAAGACCTTTGCCAATGGGATTGCGGCCTCGCTCTTGCCGGAGGCACTACCGAAGTACGAAAGAACGTAGTTGCCTGGCAGGGGCTAAAGCTGCCAAGGATTTAACCGCCTGACTATCTTCAAAGCATAAATAAAGCGGGACCTCGCTTTAACGATAGCTGCCTTGGTCAGACTGAATTACGGATTGCCATACAAATCCCTTTCCTTGACCAAGAGACCACAGGTCTCTATAATTACAAGTGGAGTCGGCAGCGTTATGAATAATGAGTAAAGGGGAAGAAAGATGGTAAACGGGCCTTTGGAGGGAATCAGGATACTGGATTGTACAATATGGCAACAAGGTCCGGTAGCAACTACCATGCTTGGTGACCTTGGTGCCGATGTAATCAAGATCGAAGACCCGATGCGTGGCGACCCCGGGCGAGGTATGCAGAGACTGCTCGGCCTAGATACCACCTTGCCTGGAGGCCGAAACCTCTATTTCGAGGGGCAAAATCGTAATAAGAGGGGCATCACACTCGATATGAAGAGCGAAGCGGGCAGACAGGTGCTCTACCGACTTGTGAAGGGGTCTGACGTCTTTGTGCAGAATTTCCGTCGGGGAGTAGTTGATAGGCTAGGAATAGCTTATCGTGACCTGGTCCAGCATAACTCTAAGCTTATCTATGCCTCGGCTTCCGGGCTCGGTCCCAGAGGCCCCGAGGCTGATAGACCGGTGACTGATAATACGGCGTTGGCAAGGTCAGGAATCATGAGTACCATCGGTGAAGCTGGTATGCCACCCCTGAGGCTGAGCCCGGGGTTGGGTGATCAGATGGGCGCCATAATGCTGGCCTATGCCATCTTGGCGGCTATAATCGCGCGGGAGAGGTTTGGGATCGGGCAAGAAGTTGACGTGTCATTGCTAGGTGGGATAAGTGCCCTTCAAACTTTAACCTTGATGTCAGTACTGGTACTTGGGAAGGAGCTGCCCAGGGTATCGAGAGCTAAGGCAGCGAATCCTCTGTCCAACCATTACTTCTGTGCCGACGGCAAGGGCATTGCCTTCGGCATGCTCCAGGGCGATAGATACTGGCCTGCTTTTTGTGAGGCGCTGGGAAGAGAAGACCTCCGGGACAACGCCCGTGTTCGAGATGCCATAGCCAGAGACGAAAATGCTTAAGATATAGTTGCCATCCTGTACAAGATATTCGCCACCAAGACATGCGATGAATGGTTAAAACTTTTTGATGAAGCGGGGGATTTCGTCTGTGCGCCAGTTAACTCCATGCCGGACGTTTGCAGGGATCCCCAGATGTTGGAAAACGATTACATCGTTGATTTTGACCATCCTAGTATAGGCAGGGTTAAGCTGCCAGGCATTCCATTCAGTCTGAGAGCTACCCCAGGTAAAGTGCGGCGCGCTGCTCCACAGTTTGGCGAGCATACAGAGGAGGTGTTGATCGAGGTCGGTGGCTATACCTGGGCCGACATTCCCAAGCTGAGGGAGCAAGGGATAATCTAAGCTTATGAAGTTGGAGATTAAATAAATGACAGGTAATAATCTCGCACATGCCATAGAAGTCTATCGTTCTCGTGACAAGAGAGCCCAGGAGCTTAAGGCACAGGGTAAGAAGATCATTGGTTATTTTTGTTGTTATCCCCCTGTGGAGCTCATGACAGCCTTGGATTTGGTTCCTTACCGTATCATCGGTGATA
>DAOUMB010000069.1:0-26710 GCA_034414335.1 Dehalococcoidia bacterium | reverse complement strand
CTTTAAAGCAGTGCAGATGGGGGGGCCCTCGGGGGGTTGTCTCCCTGAAACGTTGCTGGACACCCCTATCGATTATGATTCTCTTCGCGAGGCTGGCTGAATGATGGGCTCGGGGGGCATGATTATCATGGATGAAGATAACTGTATGGTCGACGCTGCGAGGTTCTTTCTTGATTTCTCTGCCAAGGAGTCTTGCGGCAAATGCACTATGTGTCGCTTAGGGACCCTGCAAATGCTACACATTTTAGAGGACATCACAGTTGGCCAAGCCAAAATGGATGATCTCGCTCTTCTTCTCGCATTAGCTGAGGATGTTAAAGGAGGTTCGCTTTGTGGCTTAGGGAAGACAGCTCCCAATCCTGTCCTCACAACCCTGCGTTACTTCAGAGACGAATACGAAGCTCATGTTCTAGAGAAGCGCTGCCCTGCGAAGGTATGTCCGGAACTAACCGTTTATTACATCCTTCCAGACAAGTGTGATAGAGCTTGTGAGCATTGTGTCTTGGTCTGTCCTACGGAGGCAATTAAGGGGGGTAAAGGGGAGGTTAAAATCATAGATCAAGAGAAGTGTTCCAAGTGTGGGACATGCTTGGAGGTTTGTCCTCCTGAGTATGATGCAGTGGTGAAGCTATCGCCTATCAGCTTGCTCCCTTCATCAGATTTGGCGGAAAGGAAAAGCGGGAAATGACTAAAACAATTGCTGTAGCGGGAAAAGGAGGCACAGGCAAGACTACTGTTGCTGCCCTGCTCATTAAGCTTTTCTCTCAAAAGGGGCTGGTTCTGGCTGTTGATGCTGACCCTAGCACCAACCTTAATCAGGCTCTGGGGCTACCGCTGGACGATAGTAAAACTGTGGGTAGAATACGGGAAAAAATGACTGAGGATGTATCGAAGGGGCATTTTAGCCCCTCCATAAGCAAGCCGGAATATCTGTTTAGTAAGATAGTGGAATCACTGGCGGAGTCTAAAGGATTTGACCTTTTAGCTATGGGGCGCCCCGAGGGGCCTGGATGTTATTGTGCCTCTAATGAGTTTTTACGTGCATCTCTCGATCAACTGGTGAAAGACTATAAATATAACTACATCGTTATGGACTGTGAGGCAGGCATGGAACATATCAGCCGGCAAACGACCAGGGATGTGGATGTTTTGCTCATTATGTCTGATCCCACTATAAGAGGCATCACCACAGCAGTTCGAATGAAGGAGCTCATTGGGGAATTAAGAACAAAGGTGGGCGAGGTTGGGCTTATAGTCAATCGTGTCAAAGGTGAATTATCTCCGGAGATAAAAAAGGCACTTGATGAATCTGGCCTTCAGGTCGTTGCCCTGATTCCGGAAGATCCCGATATGGCGAATTTGGAAATGAAGGGAAGACCCGTTACTGAACTCCCACAGGCATCTCCCCTTCAATTGAAGGTCAAAGAAATAGCTGAAGGCTTGCGTTTGTGATTAGGGAAATATCCTCCCCGATGTAGAGTTTGCCAGAATAAATTTATAGAAAGGCAGGTAAGGATTTATGTTTAAGTTTCCTAAAATAAAAGCGTCGGTACGTAATCAGGAAGCTTCTAATATGGCAGTTCCTGATACAAAAGAGTACCCAGCCATATGGCTACAAGCCGCCGGATGTACCGGGTGCTCAGTCTCACTTCTCAATGTTATAAATCCCTCTATTAAGAACCTTTTGGTCGATGAAGTACTGCCAGGCAGTCATATAAATCTAAGGTTTCATCCTACTGTCATGGCAGGAGCGGGAGAGCCTGCCATCGAAGTCATGATAGACACCTCGCGGGAGAAAAAGGGTGGTTATATTCTGATTGTGGAGGGGGCCATACCCACAGCTAAAAGCGGTGTCCATGGCGTAGTGGGCGAAAAGGATGGGAAGCCGATGACCATGCAATCATGGGTTGAAACATTGGCCAAGGATGCCCTGGCAGTCATAGCTTTGGGTAGCTGCGCTGCTTTTGGAGGAATACCCGCTGCCCAACCCAACCCTACTCAGTGTCGCAGCGTCAGTGAGATTCTTCAAGCCAAAGGCATCAATACTCCACTGGTAAATATCCCTGGCTGTGCACCACACCCTGACTGGTTTGTGGGCACGGTGGCAAGCATCCTGCTTTCCGGTCTGCCGAAGCCGGAGGATTTGGATGAGTATGGGCGTCCCAAGGCCTTCTATGGCCAGACAATACACGAGAACTGCCCACGGCGAGCTTACTACGATGAGAATAAGTTCGCTAAGAAGTTTGGCGATCCCGGGTGCAACTATGAATTAGGATGTAGAGGGCCTATAACCCATGCCGATTGTCCTTTGAGGTTGTGGAACGATAAAGTTAGTTGGTGTGTCGGCTGTGGCGCCACCTGTATTGGCTGTACAGAACCTGGGTTCTTCGACATCTCTCCGCTTTATGAGAAAATAAGCGAATCTGCTTTGCCAGAGGAGGTTTGAATCAATGGGCAAAATTATAATCGATCCTGTAACTCGTATTGAGGGACATCTTAAGGTGGAGGCGGTAGTTGATGGTGGCAAAGTGAAGGAGGCTAAGAGTTCAGGGATGCTGTTCCGCGGCTTAGAACTGATCATGAGGGGCAGGGACCCCCGTGATGCTCAGCGGATAACTCAACGTATTTGTGGAGTTTGCCCGACAAGTCATTCTACTGCCGCTACCTTAAACTTGGATAGTGCCTTAGGCATTGCTGATAAAATACCCGACAACGGCAGAATTATCCGCAATCTAATCTTGGGGGCAGCCCATATCGCTGACCATATCCTTCATTTCTATCACTTAGTGGCTCTTGACTATGTGGATGTGGCTAAGTTAGCAAAGTATGAGGGGACTAATCCGACCCTGGATTCAATAAAGAGCTTTATTGCCCGTGGGGAACTGGGGCCTTTTGTACCTCGTTATGAGGGTGATTACCGCCTGCCCGATGAAGTCAACGAGCAGGCGGTAGCCCACTATGTCGAGGCATTCGAAATGCGTCGTAAAGGCCAAGAGATGCTTGCCATGTTTGGTGGCAAGATGCCGCACAACATGGGCATAATGCCTGGTGGAGTCACGTCAGTTCCTACAGTCGACAATATGGCATCCTTTCTGTGGAGGTTGAAGGAGCTTCAGGAGTTTATTGATAATGTTTACCTCCCTGATGTACTGGCGGTAGCCCAGGTTTACTCAGACTATTTTGAGATTGGGCAGGGCTGTGGAAACTTACTTGCTTATGGTTCTTATGAGCTGGATGGAAAGGAGGCAGACCTAACCAAGAGAAACAGATTTTTTAAGCCCGGGACCACCTCTACCAATCTTAAGTTTAGTGAATTCGATCCAGCTAGGATTACCGAAGAAGTGAAGCATTCCTGGTATGCCGATTCTATTAGCGGCAGACATCCCTCTCAGGGAGATGTTGTTCCTGACGAAGAAAAGAAAGGGGCTTATTCATGGCTGAAATCACCTCGGTATGGTGGAACGGTTTTTGAAGTTGGGCCATTGGCTCGAATCATGGTCAACTATGTTGGTGGCAATCCTCAGGTTAGGAGCCTGGTTGATTCTGCTTTGGCGCAAGCAAATCTAAGCCCCGACAAGATGTTTTCTGCCATGGGGCGTAATCTTGCCCGAGCCTTGGAGACCAAACTCATAGCTGATGCCATGGTAAATTGGGTCTTGCAACTCAAACCCGGTGAGCCAGCCTATATAAGCTATGAACTGCCCGAGGAGTCTATGGGAATGGGACTGGTCGGTGCAGCGAGGGGTGCTCTGGGGCATTGGATAGAAATAAAAGAAGGAAAGATCGCTAACTACCAGGTCATCACCCCTTCGACCTGGAATATTTCCCCCCGGGATGATAAAGACCAACCTGGACCCTTGGAGCAGGCTATCACCGGGACCAAAATAAAGGATGAGGCTAATCCCTTTGAGATAGTGCGCATTGTAAGATCCTTTGACCCTTGTCTCGCCTGCTCTATACATTTGCTCAGTCCCAAAGGTCAGGACTTGGGAGAATGTAAGGTTTGCTAGAAAAAACTGGAGAAAGCTGAATAATGAGTGAATGTGTTCTAGGAATAGGTAATATCTTATTAAGAGACGAGGGAATCGGTTGCCATGTAGTGCACGCTTTGGAGGGAATCCCCCTCCCTGATGTGCAAATAATGGATGGAGGGACATGCCCCGACGTAGTGCAACTCCTTGAGGACACAGATAAATTGGTTATAGTGGATGCTGTTAATGGAGGAGGAATGCCAGGACAAATTTACCGCTTTCATCTTGAGGATGTGATTCTGGAGCAAAAGCCATTTCTATCTCTGCACGATATGGGCTTAGTAGATAACTTAATGTTAATGAAGCTTCGGCAAGGCATAGGCGAGACTGTCATTATTGGGGTTGAGCCCAGAGAGATAGAATGGGGTTTAGAATTGTCGCCAGAGCTTCAAAAGAAGATGCCTCAGATAATAGATGCCGTTTTGGCAGAATTTAATTATTCTAAAGGAGAAGGGAAATGTTGATTTCAGAACAGAAACCACTCGAAGAAATTCTAAGCTACCTCGAAGTAGACAAGAGCACCTTTCTCGTCGGCTGTAAGGGCTGCGCTGAAGGATGGGGGAGTGGAGGGGAAAAGCAAGTAACAGAAATGGGAAAGACTCTACAAGAGCAAGGCAAAACTATTACAGGCTCTGTGGTTGTTGACATGCTATGTGACAGTGCATTGACTAAGTTGAAGCTCAGAGCGCACAAAGACGAAATTGCTGCTGCTGATTCTATCTTGGTTTTGACCGACGGGGCTGGGGTGCAGACTGTGGCGGAAGTAGTAAACAAGGTGGTCCATCCCGGGTGTAACACCTTGTCTGCTGGTGGTGCTCATGCCGAATGGAAAGAAGCGGAGCGCTGCCTTGAGTGTGGTGATTGCGTGCTGGAGTTTACTGGTGGCATCTGCCCCATTGCTCGATGTTCCAAGCACCTGCTCAATGGTCCCTGTGGCGGCTCGCAAGACGGCAAGTGTGAAGTTGATCCAGATATACCTTGTGTCTGGCAACAGATTGTCGACCATCTTGCTAAGCTAGGGCAACTTGATAAATTGGAAGGGCTTGTGACACCAAAGAATTGGAGTGTGAGCCTTACATCAGGGCCACCGGTAAAGAGGCTTTCCTAAATATCATTGTGAGCGAAACAATTGGAGGAGTAATGAAAACGAAAAGTAATTTAGAACGGGTGCTAGAGGCTGGACAGTTTGCTGTCACAAGCGAATTGGGACCACCACAGAGCGCTGACTCTGAAGTAATTAGGAGAAAAGCAAAGATACTCAAAGGTCATGTAGATGCCTTTAATGTCACCGATGGGCAGACTGCTGTAGTGCGTATGGCATCCTGGGCAGCTTGCTCTATAGGCAAGGAAGAAGGTTTAGACCCTATTGTGCAGATGACCTGTCGCGACCGAAATCGCATTGCCCTTCAGATGGATGTATTGGGTATAGCAGCACTGGGCATAAATAATATGCTGTGTCTCACGGGCGACCACCAGAAATTCGGCAATCATCCTACGGCCAAAGGTGTCTATGATCTTGATTCTATTCAACTGGTTAAGATGGTGAAAGATATGCGGGACGAGAGAAAGTTCCAGTGTGGCGAAGAGATGGCGGTTGAGCCGCATCTCTTCATCGGGGCTGCTGCCAATCCCTTTGCTGACCCCTTCGAGTTCAGGGTGGCACGTCTTGCTAAGAAAGCGGCAGCGGGTGCAGATTTCATCCAGACCCAGCTTATCTATAATGTAGATAAGTTTGCTGAGTGGATGAAGGGGGTGCGCGACAGAGGATTACACGAGAAGGTGAAGATACTTGCTGGCGTTGGTCCCATAAAGTCGGTAGGTGCCGCGAAATATATGAAAACCAGAGTTCCTGGGATGGATGTGCCTGATAGCGTTGTGGAGCGGCTCCAAGGAGTGCCTAAGGAGCAAGTGTCTAAAGAGGGTATACAGCTCTGCGTTGACATTATCGATCAGGTGCGTCAAATTGAGGGTGTGGCGGGTGTTCATATCATGGCTATTGAGTGGGAGGAAGCTGTGCCTGAGATAGTAGAGGCAGCAGGTCTTTTACCCCGCCCCAAATTTGCTCCATGATGAAAAACAAACATTCTTTATCGCATGGCTCGCGTGAGCAGGGTTTTGAGCTTCCCTATAAGCTTGCTCGTGAGCAATTGGCCAAAATCAGCGACATAGAAGAGCAGTGTCTTAAAAGCGGTGCGCGGTACGCAGGCCCCAATAAGATAATTATTGATTATCTAAATAAGCCTTATCACATTATCCTTCCCGATATCGAAATTTCCTTGGAAGATAGCGAAGTTGAGGTTCCATTGAGAGACAAAATCTTGATACTTCACTATTTCACTTTGGCAGAGGGCACCCCGGCTACTGGTATATTGATTACCTACAAACAACTACCAGGAGGCGTTAGCTATTTTCCGGCATTTTCCCAAAGAGCTATAACCCCTTTTGTAAAGTGCTTTGGAAAAGAACCCAGGTTGCTGATAGACGTCGCGGCAAAGTTTGGCGGCTATGAAGCAGGCTATGGAGATGTATCTGTGACTATAGATGCTTTCAAGCACGTGCCTATAACCTTTGCCCTATGGAGAGGTGATGAAGAGTTTGCTCCTAATGGAAACATATTGTTCGATGCTAATATTTCTGATTATCTTGCCACTGAGGATGTGACTGTGCTTTGTGAAACCATCGCTTGGAAGTTAGTTAAAGATACTCCTTCTACTTAACCTAATGCCCACTTCGTTATAAGGCTGACACGGTTTGACACGAAATGAACCATCTTGATATCTCTATTTGCGTTAGCGTCCCTTTTTATGATACAGTCCATCCCTTGAGCTACCTTCTGGAAATCGGTTGGTCGGATGCTTTGAGGGCGACTATTTCAGACTTTGGGCTCTCCTTCTGTACTTTATCGGGGTCAAGGTTACATTAATGTGGCTGGCGTTCGGTAAGAAAGGAATGGGCAATGGCTGAAGAAGGCATAATTACATTAAATGTTGATGGTGAGGATATACAGGCTAGGCGGGGACAGACGATATTGGAGGCTACCAGAAACGCAGGAATTTACATTCCCAGTCTTTGCTATTATCCTGGTATGAAACCGCTACCCCAGGTAATGCCTGACCAAGCCTGTCAGCTTTGTATAGTGGAAACAAATGGTAATGTTGTCCTTTCCTGTGTCACTCCTGCCTCTGAGCGTATGGTAGTCAAGACGAGTACAGCAAAGATACGAGAGCTCCAGCAAAAGAATTTGCTTGCCATTTTGGCTAGGCAACCTGCTGATATCTGCTTTGAAAAGAAGGACTGCGAACTTCAGAGAGTCATCGACTATATCGGTTTGAAGGAGATACCTGTCCATGTTTCCAGGTCTTTACCTACTCTGGAGGATAATCCTTTCTTCGCCCGCGATTCCAGCTTCTGCATTTTGTGCAATCGCTGTCTTCGAGTCTGCGATGAAATAAGGGGACTTGGGGTGATTGAAGCTGCCTTTCCCTGTTACAAAGCTTGCCCTGCGGGTATAGACATTCCCCGCTATATTCGTCTTATCGCCAGAGGAAGACCAAGCGCGTCCTTAGCAGTGATAAGGGAGAAGGTTCCTTTCCCT
The DNA here is from genome assembly GCA_034414335.1 of Dehalococcoidia bacterium. Taxonomy (GTDB): domain Bacteria; phylum Chloroflexota; class Dehalococcoidia; order GIF9; family AB-539-J10; genus RBG-13-51-36. The sequence continues at coordinate 19,084 of DAOUMB010000069.1, read as the reverse complement.
GCTGTATTAGGCAGAGTCTGCGCTGCCCCATGTCAGGAGGAATGTCGGAGGGGCCAGGATGTGGATAAAGCATTATATATAAGAATTCTCAAGCGCTTTGCCGCTGATAATGGTGATGATAGCTGGAAAAAGCAAGCGAGGGCTCTTCCTTCAACAGGTAAGAATGTAGCAGTAGTGGGGGCAGGACCGGCGGGGCTCACCTGTGCTTACTATTTGGCCAAGCTGGGACACGGGGTGACCGTATTTGAAGCTCTCCCGGAGCCAGGTGGAATGATGAGGGTGGGAATCCCTGAGTATCGTCTTCCTCGGGATGTACTTCGTAGTGAAATTCAGGAGATTGAGAAGACAGGTGTGGAAATCAGATTAAATGCTCGTGTCGAGTCCCTAGATTCTCTTTTTGAGGAGAGATATCAAGCGGTCTTTCTTGCCATCGGCGCTCATGAGGAAATGAAGCTGGGCGTTGAGGGAGAAGACTTGCCTGGGGTAATCGGGTGTGTGGAATTCCTTCGCCAGTTTAACCTTGGAGAGAAGATGGAGATAGGAAATAAGGTAGGGGTGATTGGTGGGGGAAATGTTGCCATAGATTCTGCTCGTGCTGCACTACGACTTGGTGCTAAGAGGGTGACTATTTTCTACCGTCGCACGCGAAACGAAATGCCGGCTCAAACAGAAGAGGTAGAACAAGCTTTGGAGGAAGGAATCGAGATAGTATTTCTCGTTGCCCCTTCAAAGGTTCATAAGGAAAATGGCAACTTGAAGCTAGAATTGGTTCGCATGGAGTTAGGAGAGCCTGATGCCAGTGGCAGGCGCCGCCCTATCCCTATTAAAGGAAGCGAGTTTACTGCTGGGCTTGATACTTTGATTGCTGCCATCGGCGAACGACCAGATGTCCCGGCAGGGTTTCAGGTCGAATTGGGGCGGGGGAATGTACTAAAGGTCAATGAAGACCTAAGCACGAGTCGGGAGGGAGTCTTTGCTGGCGGTGATTGTGAGAGCGGGCCAGCTTTGGTCATCAATGCTATTGCAGCGGGAAGAAAGGCGGCTCAGTCTATCGACCGCTATCTTGGTGGCAGAGGGGATATTACAGAGCACCTTGTGCCTGCTGAAGAGGCTATGACTTGGGTACAAGAGGTACCTACGGGAGGAAGCTTGGCTACAATTTCTTACCTTCCGCCAGAGAAACGCATTAATGGTCTTTTTGAGGTGGAGTATGGTATGGCTTGGGAGACAGCAGTTACCGAAGCTCAGCGCTGCCTACAGTGTTATGTTATTGCTCCCTTACAAGGGCGAACGCTTCGCGATGTTGGTTGCAAGTTCTGCGGTGCCTGTGTTGATTCCTGTCCTACAGGTGCCCTCAGTGAGTTGGCTGCCCGCGGGATTACCAGGCCCGATCGCGTGGTTACCACGATTTGTCCCTATTGTGGTGTTGGATGTCAACTACAGCTTGAGGTCAAGGATGAAAGGATAATAGCTTCTATTCCAGATCCAGATGGCGCAGCTAACCATGGACAGGCATGTGTCAAAGGCCGGTTTGGCATCGCCGAGTTTGTCCACCACCCTGAGAGGTTGACCACTCCCTTGATAAGAAAAAATGGGGAGTTAAAGCAGGCGTCTTGGGACGAAGCGCTGGAGCTGGTGGCTGGGAAATTGAGAAACTATACGCCGAATGAAGTAGGCGTCATTGCCTCAGCCAAGTGCACTAATGAAGAGAACTATGTAATGCAAAAATTCGCCCGAGCAGTGCTGGGCACCAACAATGTTGATCACTGTGCCCGTCTATGTCATGCCCCTACTGTGGCTGGGCTGGTGCAAAGCTTTGGCAGTGGAGCCATGACTAATTCCATCGGTGAAATTGGCGACGCCGCTTGTATTTTGGCTATTGGCACTAATACTACAGAAGACCACCCTGTGATTGGGCTTGAGCTGAAAAGAGCAGTAAATAATGGGGGGAAGCTAATAGTGGCTAACCCCCGAGATATCGACCTCTGTCGCTTTGCGAGCCTCTGGCTTCAACATAACCCTGGCACAGATGTCGCCCTGCTTATGGGGATGATGCGTGTTATAGTGGATGAGGGACTCTTGGACTCGGCCTTTATTAAGAATAGATGTGAGAACTTCGATGCTTTCAAGGAGTCGCTGAAAGACTTTGGTCTTGATTTTGTTGAGCGGGTCACTAAGGTACCACAGGACAAGATAGTAGAAGCTGCGCGTATGTTCGCTAGCAATAGTCCTGCTACCATCCTCTATTCCATGGGCATTACCCAGCATTCTCATGGCACTGATAACGTGATGGCTACCGCCAACCTGGCAATGCTCACTGGTAACGTAGGCAAGCCCTCAACCGGGGTCAATCCACTCAGGGGGCAGAACAATGTGCAGGGTGCCTGCGATATGGGTGCCTTACCTAATGTCTACCCCGGTTATCAGGCAGTAAGCGATCCAGCTATTAGAGAGAAGTTCGAAACTGCCTGGGGATGCTTATTACCCGCGTCCCTTAAGGACAAGTTTGGGATTAGTTGGGCATGCTCATTACCCTTATCTCCAGGACTGACTTTGGTTGAGATGCTTGAAGCCGCCCACCGCAAAGAGGTAAAGGCGCTATATCTGATTGGCGAGAATCCGGCATTAAGCGACCCGGATGCTCAGCATGTCCGGGAGGCGCTAGCTCGACTTGAGTTTCTTGTGGTTCAGGATATTTTCCTTTCTGAGACAGCAAAGTATGCCCATGTTGTCTTGCCGGCAGCAAGCTTTGCCGAAAAGGATGGCACCTTCACTAACACTGAGCGCCGGGTGCAGCGAGTAAGGAAAGTTATCGAGCCAATCGGCGATTCCAAGCCTGACTGGTGGATCATTTGCCAGGTAGCCCAAAGGCTAGAAGCCAAAGGCTTTGACTACAGACACCCGACTGACATAATGGAGGAAATTCGCAATCTTACTCCTAGCTATGGTGGGATAAGTTACCAGAGATTAGAGAACGGAGGACTCCAGTGGCCCTGTCCTATCGATGACCATCCAGGCACATCAATATTACACACGAATATTTTTGTCAGGGGTAAAGGTAGATTTATCCCATTAGAATATATTCCTCCGGGGGAGATGCCGGATGAGAACTATCCGTTGATTCTCACCACGGGACGCAGCTTGTATCACTTCCACACTGGGACGATGACCCGCAAGGTAGCTGGACTTAATACTATGGAGCCTGAAGGTGTAGTGGAAATCAACCCCCAGGATGCTTCGCAACTCGGCATAGCTCAGGGCGACAAGGTCAAAATCGGCTCCCGGCGCGGTGAAGTTATCGCTAAAGCTAAAGTAACTGAGACATTGCCCTCAGGATTGGTGTTTATGACTTTCCATTTCGCCGAAAGTGCTGCCAATATTCTCACTAATCCAAAGCTCGATCCGGTATCTAAAATTCCTGAGCTCAAAGTCTCGGCAGTTAAAGTGCAGAAACTGTAAAAACTTTGCAGGAAATAGCTTGCGGTGCGGCGAAGCCCAGGCATGGCAGAAGGGAAACAACGTCTTTAGTTGCTCTAACTACTGCTCTGATTATAAAGCTTAGTTGGCGCCTTAACTATTACTTTAGTTCCCTTTCCTATTTGGGAACTAACTTCAAGTTCTCCGCCTATTAATTGTGCTCGTTCCGCCATACCGGTAAGCCCCAACTTGCCTTGACCAGCAAAATCACTTAACTGCTGGGGAAGCTCAAAGCCCCTGCCGTTATCGCTGATAGTCACCCTGACCTCAGCTTCCCGGCACTCTACCGTAATGCTGGCTTTGGATGCTCCAGAATGTCGTTGGACATTATTTAAGGCTTCCTGAGCAATGCGGAACAAAACTAATTGTGTTTCTGGAGGGAGTGGTGGAATGGTATCTGCTTTGACCTGAACTTCGATTCCAGCAAGTTTGTTCATTTCCTGAGCTAGCCATTTAAGAGCTGGTAGCAGACCCAGGTCATCCAGAATGCCTGGCCTCAGAGCCTGAGCATAGTGCTTAATGCCTTGGTAGGTTTGGTGAGACAGTTCATATAATCTCCCTAACTCATTTATCAGCTCCTGCGGCAAATAGTTGTCCGCCTTAGAGGCAAAGTTGTCTACGCCATGCGTCAAAAGCAATATTTGCTGAGAGGTATCGTCATGAAGTTCACGAGCAAGGCGTTTGCGTTCTTCTTCCTGAGCTTGTAGAACCTGCCTGAGGTAGAATTGCAGATTATCCCGTAATTTCCTCTCCTCAGTTATATCACGAGCCATATTTTCAAAAGCTTGAGACTTGCCGTCACTAATAATAAGGCGGGTGGCTAATTGCATAATTGCTTCAGAGCCATCTTTTTTGATTAATCGCTGCTCATAGCGATGTTCCATAGCTTCGCCTCTCAGCAGCCTATCTTTCACCTGTCTCGCTAGAGTTAATGACTCTGGGGCAAGAAACTCACAGACATTCTTGCCAATTAATTCTGAAACCGAGTAACCGGTAAGCTTTTCGCAAGCTTTGTTACTGAAGATGATGTTGCCCTCTGTATCATGGACCCATATGGCATCGCTGGCGTTGGCAAATAGCTCATCAAGAGTTCGCCGTGATGATTCCAAATCCTTCATAGCCTTTCCCAATTTCTCTTGTCGTTGCTTATTCTGATGGTAGGCTTCCATGAGTGTAATGGCCAAAGCGCCAATAACAAGGCTAGCGAGGCTTTCCAGCAGCGCATCTTCGAAATCGGGAGAAATCAAAAAGGCGCGAAGTACCATTGCCACAGCGCTTGATATCCATAGTGCAGCGCCGCCGACCATCCCCAGTGTCCAGCCAGCATATAGCACCAGCAGGAGATAAAGAAGTCGCTCCAGGCTGTGTCGTGAAAGGCCTAGAGCTGTAGAAAGCGAGAGCCCGTCCAATAAAGGTAGTTGAGTTGGGAGCTGGGTAAAATGAGAAAGGGTTAGGATAATGAACAGGATAATTACAATCCAAAGGTGCGGGTTTCTTAAACCTGGGATTCGTCCTCGGTATTCTCTAAGGTAACTAATCCCCATTGTAATCCTTTGACTATTGCTTCGCTGCGTGAAGCAACATTCAATTTGTTGAAAACACTGGTCAGGTGAGCTTTAACAGTGCGCTGGCTGAGAAACAATTTTTCCGCTATCTCTTTATTGCTCATCCCTGAGGTGACTAGCTTGAGTACCTCTGTTTCCCGCTCACTCAATAGGTCCGAAGCTTTGTGTTCCTCAACTGGTGCTACTGTAGCTCGCTTCAACAACTTGGCGATAATTTTGGGGTGGAGGACTGATTCACCTGACCTTATGGCCCGAATAGCCCCAACCAAATCACGCCCTCTAGCGCTTTTCAGAAGATAGCCGGCAGCTCCGGCATCAAGTAATCCTAGTACATACTCGTCATCATCATAAGCAGTGAGGATTAGAATGGCTGTATCAGGAGCAATCTCTTTAATCTTTCTAGTGGCTTCAATTCCATTGAGTTTGGGCATGACGATGTCCATCACCGCTACATTGGGTTTAAATTCTGAAGCAAGCTTGACTGCTTCCTCGCCATCACCAGCCTCAGCCACGACTTCTATGTCCTCCTCACCGTCTAGTGTTCTATGTAGAGCTTCACGCAACAAAGGATGGTCGTCAGCAATCAAGACCGTTAGTTTCTCTCTTGTCCCCAATTTTCTAGCTTGCCGAAGCAATTATAAGCTCATATGCACTTTGGGGCAAGTCGGCTGCCCATTTGGACACAACCAAAGTGCTACTGCAAATTGTAACCTATGGACGATGGCAGGAAATCAGGCAATTGCTAAACTTCCTGTGCAATGAAAAAGGAAGGAGGGATAAAAATGGCTATGTGGCTTCCAGTAGCAAGAGAAAACGTTGAGGCACAGATAGTGCCAAGAAAAGGAGAGGTGCTCGCTGTCCTGAAGAGAGCAGCTAGCGAATTAGAATTCTTGGCGAGATTAGCTGAGGATCCTCATGAAGCCCTTAAAGAGTATTACACTTTGACTGCTGAGGAGAGAGCTGCTTTAGCCAGTGGAGACATCAGGAAAATAGAATCCTGGGTCGGCAAGCTAGATAAGGAGCTAGCTACCTGGCTTTGGTGTCGGCTGTCCCAAGAAAAATATTAAGTAGTGAGGCATGAAATGGCGAGCCTTTCGGTAGAGCAAGACACGCAGGTGCTTGTACGGGAGCAGGAAGGGATTAGCGAGGAGCGCCTGAACGAAATTCTATCCTCCTACCATGGTAAGGAAGAGGAGCTTGTTCCTATCTTGCAGCAAGTCCAGCAGGCCTTTGGTTACCTGCCGGAGCCAGCGATGAAAAAGATAGCTAAATTCCTCAAGCTGCCAGAAAGCACCGTCTTTGGGGTGAGCACGTTCTATGCCCAGTTCAAGCTTGTCCCTTCAGGTCGGAATATCATCAGGGTTTGTCGCGGCACTGCTTGCCATGTGCGTGGTGGCGCCCGCATCCTCAGGGAAGTGGAAAAATACCTAGGCATTAAGCCCGGGGAGAGCACTCCCGACCTCGAATATAGCTTGGAAACAGTAGCGTGTATTGGTGCTTGTGCTTTAGCGCCAACGATGGTGATAAACAAGGAGACCCACGGTCAGATGACAACTAAGAAGGCGACCGAAGTCCTTGACCAGTTTGGGAGGCAGAAATGATAGGCCCCGGCTCTTGTTCTGATGGGCACTTCAGGGTATTGGTTTGCCAGGGCACTGGCTGTACCTCTTCTAGGTCGGAAGAGATTCGGGCGGCACTGGAGGATGAAGCCAGAAAAGCGGGACTTACCAATGTTGAAGTTGATTTTACAGGCTGTCACGGCTTCTGCCAGCAAGGCCCAATAGTGGTTGTTGAACCAGAAGGCACTTTTTACGCCCATGTCAAGCCAGAGGATGCCACTGAGATTGTCTATTCACATCTCAAAGAAGGTAAGAAGGTAGAACGTCTCTTCTATCGTGACCCTGTTACCAATGAAGCAATACCCACTTATCAAGAGATAAACTTCTATAAGAAACAAACCCGCTTAATACTGCGCAACTGTGGACATATTAATCCCGAAAGAATCGGAGATTATATGGCCAATGGTGGCTACGAGGCACTGAAAAAGGCATTATTGCAGATGTCCCCGGAGCAAATTATCACTGAGGTTAAGAAGTCAGGACTGCGGGGACGTGGTGGTGCTGGATTCCCCACAGGAATAAAGTGGGAATTCTGCTATAAGGTACCAGGAAAACAAAAGTATATGATTTGCAATGCCGATGAGGGTGACCCAGGTGCCTTCATGGATCGGAGTACGATGGAAGGTGACCCTCATACAGTTATTGAAGGGATGATTATTGCCGCTTATGCTATCGGAGCCAATGAAGGTTATATTTACTGCCGCGCCGAATATCCTTTGGCTATCAAGCGATTACACATCGCCATTAAACAAGCTGAGGAACACGGATTTCTGGGGCAAAATATTCTCGGCTCAGGGTTCAACTTTACAGTGCATATTAAGGAAGGTGCTGGTGCTTTTGTTTGCGGCGAGGAGACAGCATTGATGGCTTCGATAGAAGGAAAAAGAGGCATGCCTCGAGCCCGCCCTCCATTCCCAGCACAATCAGGCTTGTGGGGCAAGCCGACCACTATTAACAATGTAAAAACCCTCGCCACTATACCTATGATAGTTATGAAAGGGGCAGACTGGTATGCCAGCATTGGCACTGAGAAGAGCAAAGGTACTGCGGTATTTGCCTTAACAGGCAAGATTGCCAATGCTGGGTTGGTAGAGGTTCCTATGGGTATTACTCTGCGTGAGATTATCTTCGAAATCGGCGGAGGAATCCCTAACGCTAAGCGCTTTAAGGCGGTGCAAACCGGTGGCCCATCTGGGGGTTGTCTACCAGCAAGTTTGCTCGATTCGCCAATCGATTATGAATCGTTGGCGTCGGCAGGGTCAATTATGGGCTCCGGGGGTATGGTGGTGATGGATGAGGACACTTGTATGATTGATATAGCGCGGTTCTTCCTCTCTTTTACACAACTTGAGTCCTGTGGTAAGTGCATACCATGCCGTTGGGGCACTAAACAGATGCTGGACATACTAGAGGACATAGCCAATGGAAGAGGTAGACTCGATGATATTGAATTGCTTCAGGAATTAGCTGAATCGGTCAAGGATAATTCTCTTTGCGGTTTAGGGCAGACTGCTCCTAACCCTGTGCTTACTAGTATTCGCTATTTTCGAGATGAGTATGAAGAGCACATAAAGAGATTACACTGTCCTGCTGCAGTTTGTAAAGGGCTGGTTAAAGCACCTTGTAGCCATACCTGCCCTGCTGGTGTAGATGTTCCTCGCTATCTCCGCTTCATCGGCCTGGGGCAGTTTGACCAGGCATTAGCTGTAATTCGAGAAAAGATACCCTTCCCCTCAATTTGTGGGCATGTCTGTCCTCATCCTTGTGAAACCAAGTGTCGGCGAGGACAAGTAGATGAGGCTATTGCCATAAGGGCGCTAAAGCGCTTTGCTGCAGAAAAGGGAAACGGGGTCTGGAAAACGAGAGCGAAGGCTGCTCCAGCTACAGGTAAGCGAGTTGCCATCGTTGGGTCTGGACCAGCAGGACTTACGGCGGCTTATTACTTAGCTAGGCGAGGCCATGCTGTTACCGTTTTTGAGGCTTTTCCTAAGCCGGGTGGCATGATGAGATATGGCATTCCTGAGTATCGCTTAGCTCGAGAAGTGTTAGATGAGGAAATTGAAGAAATAAAGCGGGTCGGAGTTGATATAAGGACAAACACTAGGATCAGCTCTCTGGATGAGCTTTTTGAAGACGGCTATAATGCCATTTTTCTGGCTATTGGCGCTCATCAGGGAACCAAGCTAGGGATTGAGGGCGAAGACAGCCTTGGTGTAATAGAGGGTGTGTCTTTCCTCAGGGAAATAAACATGGGGGACAAAGTTAGAACAGGGAGTAAAGTGGCTGTCATTGGCGGAGGCAATGTTGCCATAGATGCCTCTCGCAGCGCACTTCGTCTTGGCGCCAGAGAGGTGACGATTATCTATCGCCGCACTAGGACTGAGATGCCAGCAGGCGAAGAGGAGATAGAGGAGGCGTTGCTTGAAGGGGTAAAGATAGAGTTCCTTGCTGCTCCAACTAGAATAGAGAGAAAGAATGATGCGTTAGAGCTTACATGCATTCGTATGGAACTGGGAGTAGCAGATAGCAGTGGCAGAAGGCGTCCAGTGCCGGTCGATGGCAGTGAATTCAACTTGTTTTTTGATACCATTATTGCTGCGATCGGTCAAGTTCCGGAGGCATCAGACAAATTTCGACTTCCTCTAGGAAGAGGGAACGTTTTCCAGGTTGACCCTGATACCTTGGCTACAGCTAGAGAAGGTGTTTTTGCTGGTGGTGATGTGGTAACCGGGCCAGCTACAGTTATTGAGGCTATCGCTGCCGGGAGGCGAACAGCGACCTCCATAGACAAATATCTGGGTGGTGGTGGCACAATAGACGAAACACTGGCGGCGCCTGAAGAGCTAGAGGCATTGCCCGAAATTGAGGAGGAAGAAAAGCACCGCATTTTAGTACCGACCTTGCCCCTAGGCGACCGACTTTGTGGCTTTAGCAAGGTAGAGCTTAGCCTCAGCAAAGAGAAAGCAGTCGAGGAAGCAAAGCGGTGCTTGAGATGCGACCTGGAAGAAGATTAGTAAAGAGGAGGCAACAATGAGCATAGTCGCTCCAACAGAAGTAGAGGAAAGGAAAGCGGATACCATTAAGCTGGCCATTAATAATCGCGAGATCGTAGCGAAAAAGGGAGTCACTGTGCTTGAAGCAGCATTGGATGCTGGCATCTACATTCCCACGCTATGTTATGACCCTGACCTCAAGCCCTATGGAGGTTGCCGCCTCTGTGTGGTTGAGATTGAAGGAATGCGTGGCTTGGTTAGCTCGTGTACTACACCAGCAACTGCTGGTATGCTGGTGCACACCGAGACGCCGAGGGTAAATCAATCACGCCGTATCACTATGGAGCTTATCATTGCTAATCATCACGGCGATTGTCTTACCTGTGCTAAAAACCAAAACTGTGAGCTACTTAAAATTTCCCGATATCTGGGCATAGAACAGGAGCATATTGACCGATTGCGAAAGAGCACCCAAGTGCTTCCTGTGGATAAAAGCCATCCAGCGTTTATTCGTGACCCGAACAAGTGTATCCTCTGTGGCAAGTGTGTACGGGCTTGCCACGAAATAGCTGTCGTTGGTGCCATTGACTTGGCCTTCCGAGGCTACTCAGCAAAGGTTAGCACCTTCGGTGATAAACCAATTGTCGAGTCTATTTGTAAGTCCTGTGGCGAATGTGTTATGCGATGTCCTACTGGAGCATTGGCGCCTAAATGGGAAAAGCCACCCGCCGAAGAGGTTAGGACCATTTGTCCCTACTGTGGGGTTGGCTGCTCCATCTACTTAGGTGTTCGAGATAATAAGATTGTTTCTGTGCGCGGTGACTCTGAGGGACCGGCTAACAAGGGCAGTCTGTGCGTTAAAGGGCGCTGGGGATATGATTTTATTAACCATCCCGAAAGGCTAGCGACACCCCTTATCCGATTACCAGGCATTGCCCGACAGGCAGGTCACAATGGACGAGTGCAAGAAATCTTCCGTGAAGCTACCTGGGAAGAGGCTCTTGGACTGGCAGCAAATAAGCTCCTTGAACTCAAGCAAGCTCATGGAGCAGATAGTATCGCTGCCTTGAGTTCAGCTAAGTGCACCAATGAAGATAACTATGTTATGCAGAAATTTGTGCGTGCTGTGATAGGGACTAACAACATTGACCATTGTGCCCGACTATGCCACGCCTCTACAGTGGTCGGGGGAATTGCTGCTTTTGGTCAAGGAGCGATGAGCAATTCTTATTCTGATTTTGGGAAAACCGAACTTTTCTTCGTCATTGGCTCTAACACTACGGAATGTCATCCCGTTATTGGATCGCTAATCAAGAGGAGAGTTAAATTTGACGGGGCTAAGCTTATTGTGGCTGATCCCCGCTCTACGGAACTTGGCGAATATGCGACTGTCAGGCTTCCTCACAAGCCTGGGACAGATGTTGCCCTTATCAATGGCTTGATGCACGTGATTATCAGAGATGGCCTTGAGGATAAGGAGTTTATCCGAGAGCGCACTGAGGGTTTTGAGGATATGCGCCAGCTTGTGGAGAGATTTACTCCTGAAGTAGTCGAGGCAATAACTGGGGTCCCCCAGGCTGATTTAGAGGAGGCTGCACATGTGTTTGGTGAGGCGAAAAGTGCCTGTATCCTCTATGGGATGGGAATAACCCAGCACACCACGGGCACAGACAATGTGAAAAGCGTGGCAAACTTGCTGCTGCTGACTGGCAATGTTGGCAGAGAGGGCACGGGATTCAGTCCTCTTCGGGGTCAAAACAATGTCCAGGGTGCTTGTGATATGGGAGCACTCCCTAACGTCTATCCTGGCTATCAAAGGATTGATGACCCCGCTGTGAGAATGAAATTTGAAACTGCTTGGGGAGCTGAATTGAGCGAGCGTCCCGGGGTGACGGTTACCGAGGTGGCGAATGCTATACTCAGGGGAGACATCAAAGGACTCTATGTTATGGGTGAGAATCCTATGTTAAGTGAACCTCACCTTGAGCATACCAGGCAGGCGCTGGAGAAACTCGAATTCTTGGTAGTCCAGGATATCTTCCTCTCCGAGACCGCTTGGCTAGCTGATGTTGTTTTCCCTGCTGCTGCTTTTGCAGAGAAGGATGGGACCTTTACCAATACTGAGAGGCGAATTCAAAGAGTAAGGCAAGCGGTCCTGCCACCTGGGGAGGCAAAGCCTGACTGGGAAATTATCTCCGCCCTGGCAGAGAAGATGGGGCAGCCGTTGGGCTATCAGAGTGCCAGCCAGATTACGGAAGAAATTGCCTCCCTGACTCCTATTTATGGTGGTGTCCACTTCGACCGCCTCGACCACGGCGGTTTGCAATGGCCCTGCCCGGATGCTTCACACCCGGGAACTAGCTTTCTTTACCAGGATGGTTTTGCCCGGGGACGCGGTAAGTTCCATGCTGTAGATTACATCCCACCGGCAGAATCGATATCCAAAGGCTACCCGTTGGTTCTCACTACCGGGCGGGTGCTAGAGCACTGGCATACCGGCACGATGAGCCGGCGCTCCAATGTGCTCAGTGAACTTAATCCTAATGGGGTAGTTGAAATGAGTCCCAGCGATGCCACAAAGCTCGGCCTTATTGAGGGCGATTCAGTGGTAGTTGCCTCAAAAAGAGGTCGGGTGGAAGCGCCATTGCATATTACAGAAGAATTACCTCCTGGGGTCGTCTTTATGCCCTTCCACTGGCATGAGGCGGCGGCGAATATCCTTACCAATGATGCTCTTGACCCATTAGCCAAGATTCCTGAGTATAAAGTATCCGCGGTAAATACTGTATTGGCAGTTCTTGGTAGAGCTGCCCAAGATAACGCCTTCCTGGCCCGACTGGCAGAAAATCCTGCTGAGGCTCTGAAAGAGTATGACCTGAAGGCAGAGGAAAAAGCTGCGCTGATGAGTGGAGACATACGCAAGATAGAATCATGGCTGGGCAAGCTGGATGAGCGCCTTAAGACCTGGCTTATGTTGCGATTGTCTCAGGAGAAATGGTAGGGCTATGCCAGGCTTGCAGCAGGGAGACTTGTTGAATGCTTAATTGAGCTAGATTAAGGTGGGGGATGTGGTGGTAAGGTAGTAATTCAACTTTTACCTGGGCAGCCAGCCCTTCTCGGCTGCCAGTATCCTTGCCCTGGCTAGGTTAGCCTGGGTATTTACATTGAAAAAACTTAGGTGCTCCGGGTCAAATATGTTTATCTCATCTTCCTCAATATACCTCACTTTAACCATATTAAGAAGCTCGCTGAGCCTCAGTTCATTGCGTTCCAGTAAGTTGTGGATGGAAGCCAAACAATTCCTGGAATACACTGCACAAAGAGGTTCTACTTTCTCCTTTGTCCGAGGAACGACAACATCGGATGTTGGAGATATTTGGGACATATAGTCAAGCAAGCCAACGCTTAGAAACGGCATATCACAGCCAACAACGATAGCCTGCGGACTGGATGAAGCTATTAAACCTGAGTAAATGCCAATAAGTGGACCTTTCCCAGGATAAATATCGGCTGTAATTTTTATCTCTATAGACGAAGAGCAGGGAATCGTTTCGCCATGAGCAGTCGCTATAATGATTTCTGTGCTTAGGGTGGCGAGATGGTCAACCACCCACTGGATAAGGCTCTTACCGTCAATAGTTTCGAGAACCTTGTTCCGACCAAGCCTCGAACTTTTGCCACCAGCGAGAATAATGGAAGTCATAGCTAAGTTGCTTAAAACTGCAAATCTATGCTTGTCTATTGACCAGGGTAAGGCAACACGCTGCCGCTTGCTTCAGCACTTCTTTTGGATTAAAATGCAGGCATATCCGCATGAAAGAACCTTACCGCAACTTTCCTGCCAAATCAAGACAGTTAGTTTCCTCTCGCAGCATCACTTACTTAAGAAAATGGCTCCTACCAGCAATTTTGATTGGTATTGCTGCCGGCGTAGCCTCTATCGCTTTCCTTTCCGCCATGACTTGGGCTACTAGGCTCTTCTTAGGCTTAGGCGCTGGCTTTGTACCCCCTGCCCCTATTGGTGAAGGCGAAACTGTCATCACCGAGATAGGCAGGAGATGTATGATCCCTGTTATAACTATCATTGGGGGCTTGATCAGCGGCTTTGTCGTCTATAAGTTCGCTCCCGAGGCTGAAGGCCACGGAACTGATGCTGCTATAGATGCCTTCCACAATAAGGAAGGAATAATACGGCCTAGGATTCCATTGGTAAAGATGATTGCCTCGGCAGTTACGATCGGCTCTGGCGGGAGTGCTGGCAGGGAGGGACCGACTGCTCAGATTACAGCGGGCTGTGGTTCTTTGGTAGCTAGGCTATTCAAGTTTAATGTTCATGACCGCAGGCTGGCTACAGCAGTGGGAATTGGAGCTGGAATCGGCTCTATATTTAAGGCCCCCTTGGGTGGAGCTATACTCAGCGCTGAGATTTTGTACATGCAAGGATTCGAGGTAGAAGCTCTTGTCCCTTCGTTTATATCCACAATAATTGGTTATTCTATCTTCGCCAGCTGGCAAGGATTTACCCCTATCTTTGGCGAGCATTTTAGCCCAGCCTTTAGCCACCCTGAGACCTTGCTCTCCTACGCCATACTGGGCATCTTCTGTGGTCTAATAGGTATGCTGTATACTCGCACATTTTACGGTGTGCGTGACCTGTTCCGTAGATTCAAAGTCTCAAACTATTATAAGCCAGCCATTGGCGGCTTAGTTACTGGTTTGATTGGACTGGCCTTGCCGCAGGTGCTAGGCATGGGGTATGGCTGGCTCCAGTTAGCAATGACGCCGGAGGCCATTCCGGTCATCGTCATGATAGCCTTGGTATTTGCTAAGATAGTGGCCACTTCCTTCTCCATAGGCTCAGGAGGCAGCGGTGGAGTGTTTGCCCCTGGCTTGGTCATAGGTGGTATGCTGGCTGCTTCTTTATGGACCGTGGGTCGTAACTTTATCGGCGCTTACCTGCCATCTAGCCCAGAGCCCTTTGTTGCCGTTGGCATGATGGCTCTCTTTGGGGCTGTGGCTCATGCTCCTGTAGCGGTAATTATTATGGTGAGTGAGATGTCAGGAACCTATACCATACTGGCCCCCGCCATGATAGCTACTGGTTTGGCGTGGGCTATCGTGGGCACAAATCGCATCTACGAAAATCAAGTTTCAGCCCCAGTAGCTTCTCCAGCCCACAAATATGAATACGTTTCCCCTTTGTTGAGGGTAATGAAAGTAAAGCAAGCAATGATTACTAATTGTCCTACAGTCTTGCCTGAAGAGAGCACAAAGAAAGCGGCAGAGGTAATAAAGGATTGTGGAGTAGATGCCCCGGTTGTAGATAAGGCAGGAGAGCTAGTAGGAATTATAGCCAATGTGGATGTTCTTCCCATCTCTAGGGAGCGAAGGAGCATAACCAAAGTCGAAAGCATCATGTCAACCAATTTAGTGGTGACTCATCCTGAAGAAACGCTAGAACAAGCATTGGAGCTCCTGGTGGCAAAGAAGGTGGCTGTCTTGCCCGTGGTGGAAGAGAAGAACCCTACTAAGCTTTTAGGTTTAGTTACACGCAGCAGCATCATCGAAGCTTATGAGTCGGAGGCCAGAAAGATGGTAGGGGGAGTCCACTTAGTATGAAGATCTTAGGTATTGAAACTTCCTGTGATGAAACTGCCGCTGCCATAGTGAAGGATGGCAGCAGAATTATCTCCAATGTTGTAGCTTCACAAATAGACATTCATGCTCGGTATGGCGGCGTGGTCCCTGAAGTCGCCTCAAGGCAGCATCTCCTCACCGTTATCCCAGTTATCAGCGAGGCAATGACCAAAGCCACCTGGCAGGATATCAGTGGCATTGCTGTGACTTTCGGCCCAGGGCTGGCAGGGTCGCTGTTGGTAGGCGTTAACGTGGCCAAGGCAATTGCCTTAGCCCAAAAATTGCCTATTGCCGGGGTTAACCATCTTGAGGCACTTATCTATGCTAATTGGCTGGGCTCCTCTCCCTCCGCATCTGGGGAAATGGGTAGGGTAAATTTCCCCTGTCTCTGCCTGATTGTCTCCGGTGGACATAGCGATTTAGTACTGATGATGGGGCATGGACAATTTGAGAAACTGGGGCGAACCCGCGATGATGCTGCCGGCGAAGCCTTTGACAAAGCAGCTAGAATCTTGGGCTTGGGTTATCCCGGAGGTCCAGCCATCGAGCAAGCAGCCCGCTCTGGGGTTCCTTGCTTACCTCTCCCCCGGGCCTGGCTCAAAGAAAGCCATGATTTTAGCTTTAGTGGCCTAAAAACGGCTTTGTGGCATCTAGTTCACAAAGGAGAAATTTCGGTAGCCGATGCCGCAGCAAGCTTCCAGTTAGCTATAGTCGATGTTCTGGTTGCCAAAACGATTGAGGCAGCAAAGCAATCAAAGGTGGAACAAATCTTACTCAGCGGTGGAGTGGCAGCCAATAAGATGTTAACCCAGCATTTCCTCACCACCTCGCCAATCCCGGTTCTTATTCCCCCTCCCCACTTATGTACTGACAATGCTGCTATGGTGGCTGCTTGTGGCTACTATCATTTCCAAGCTGGCAAGATAAGTGGTTATGACTTGGATGTAATGCCTGGCCTTGGTCTTGGTTGACCAGAGGACATATATGCTCAGCCACTAGTTCTTTAATGGCAATATTTTGGAGGTGAGAATAAGATGACAGGGAAGCGACAAGAGACTGTTCTGTGTCAAATCTGTGGGAAACAGAAAAAAACTACCGAGGTCATGCCCGCGCAAGTAGTTCGCGAAGCTCTGGTCGAGACGATTCGGAAGACACATCCCGATTGGTCCTCCAGCGGCTTCATTTGTATTTCCGACCTTAATCAAGTCAGAGCAAAGTATGTCGAGGATGTTCTCGAAAGGGATAAAGGCGAACTGTCGGCGATAGAACAGCAGGTCGTGGAAAGTTTGAAAGAGCAAGAACTTTTATCCAGTAACATCAATGCTGAATTTGATCGTAAGCTAACCTTCGGTGAACGTCTGGCAGATAGAGTGGCTGACTATGGCGGAAGCTGGCGTTTCATTGGTATCTTCATGGGTTTACTCCTTGTTTGGGTTGTCATAAACTCAATTGTACTGATTCAGAAACCCTTTGACCCATACCCGTTTATCCTTTTAAATTTAGTCCTCTCATGTGTTGCTGCAATTCAGGCCCCCGTAATTATGATGAGCCAAAATCGTCAGGAAGCAAAGGACCGGTTAAGGTCTGAATACGACTATCGGGTAAATCTTAAAGCAGAACTGGAAATTCGGAATTTGCACGAGAAAATAGACCACCTTCTTATGAATCAGTGGCATAGACTTCTGGAGATTCAGGAAATACAGACTGAGTTGATGGAAGAACTTGCTCGCAGCTCCCGGGGACGCGGTATCCGATGACCTTGTGCCACCCCAACCCACTGTTGTGCCTGCGCTAGATGCTAGCTCACTTAAGCTGCTGAGAGACACTGGTAAAATACTTGAGCAACTGCATGGAAGGCCGATAGCAAAGGTACAGTCACTTCTCAGGACAGAGAGAAAGTGCTAGACTCTCTGGGAACACACCCTATGGATAATCGTGGAGAGGGGGAAAGGGGACCGGCTCAAAGTCAGGGCTAAAATGCTTCCAACTAAGGAACCGCAACCAAGGAATCTGTCTGTTGCAGAACTGCTAGTGCACCTTCAGTCTTCCCCTAGTGGCCTCAGCCAGGCCGAAGCACATCGCCGCTTGGAGCAATACGGCTATAATGAGCTCCCAGAGAAGAAAGTCAGTCCAGTACTGAAATTTCTGTCCTATTTTTGGGGGCCTATTCCCGGGATGATCATAGTGGCAGCAATCCTGTCGGGAGTGCTGCATCAGTGGCCGGACCTAGGCGTCATCTTGGCCTTGCTAGTAATGAACGCCGTCGTGGGATTTCGGGAAGAACATCAGGCAGGCAATGCCATTGCCGCGCTCAAGGAAAAGCTAGCTGTCAGGGCTAATGTCAGGCGAGATAGTAAATGGTCCGCGATACCTGCACGAGAACTGGTGCCGGGGGACATCATTCGTCTCCGTATTGGTAATATTATACCGGCAGATGCCAAGTTACTAGCCGGGGACCCCGTGCAGGTAGACCAGTCTGCACTCACTGGCGAATCCCTGCCGGTGGAGCACAAGCGAGGTGACGCTGTCTACTCTGGCTCCATCCTGAAGCAGGGAGAAATTGATGCTGTGGTCTATGCTACAGGTAAAGGGACGTATTATGGCAAGACCGCTGAACTGGTCGAGTCAGCCGAAACCCGCAGCCATTTGCAGCGTGCCGTGCTTAAGATCGCCGATTACCTGCTCATCATTGCCGTGGCCCTGGCTATTCTGATTGTTGGAGTGGCATTTCACCGGCACGACTCGATACTTGTCGTCCTGCGGTTCGCGCTGGTTTTGACCATTGCCGCCGTTCCCGTGGCCATGCCTGCGGTATTGTCAGTGACCATGGCCTTGGGAGCCAAGGTACTGGCTCTGAAGCAGGCAATCGTTACCAGGCTGTCTTCCATAGAAGAGGTGGCTGGCATTGATGTGCTGTGCTCAGACAAGACAGGCACACTAACCCAGAGCAAATTAACCCCGGGAGACCCTTTCATTGCAGACGGCTTGACTTCCGAGCAGGTGATCCTGAATGCAGCGCTGGCTTCCCGAGCCGAGGACCAGGACCCAATTGACCTCGCCGTATTGGGTGGAGTAAAGGATGAACAACAGCTAAAATCATACCAGGTGATGCACTTCCAGCCCTTCGATCCCGTTCACAAGCGTACGGAAGCTGTAGTGAAGGGTCCGGACGGGCGTGATTTTAAGGTAACCAAGGGCGCGCCTCAAGTCATCGTGGGACTTGACCCCAATGTGAGTAAGATACAGCCTCAGGTTGACAATGCGGTGAACGAATTCGCCGCCCGCGGCTTTCGTTCCCTGGGAGTAGCACGCACCAACGAACAAGGCGAGTGGCAGTTTCAAGGCATAATTCCCCTCTACGACCCGTTGCGAGAAGACTCCAAGGCCACCATTGAGAGCGCAAAAGAGATGGGGCTCAGGGTGAAGATGGTCACTGGAGACCAGGTTGCTATCGCCAAGGAGATTGCACGTCAGCTAGAGTTGGGCACAGATATCATGGATGCCAATGTCTTTGGCGATGTCAAGCACCATGAGACTGGCCAGATGGCGGACACTATCGAGCAGGCCGACGGTTTTGCTCAGGTCTTCCCCGAGCACAAGTACCATATAGTCGATGTGCTGCAGCAACGAGGCCACATCGTGGGCATGACTGGCGACGGGGTGAATGATGCGCCGGCGCTGAAAAAAGCTGATGCTGGCATTGCTGTCGCTGGCGCTACCGATGCTGCCCGAGCGGCAGCCAGCATTGTGTTATTGACCCCTGGTCTTTGCGTAATTATTGACGCCATCAAAG
>DAOUMB010000068.1:0-45171 GCA_034414335.1 Dehalococcoidia bacterium | reverse complement strand
CATCTTATGGCATCAATAACTACCCCGGCTGAATTAGGGCTATCCCATACCTCCATCTTTAGCTCCAGATTTAGAGGGACATCGCCGAAGGTGCGGCCCTCCATCTTTAGGTAGCAAAATTTACGGTCAGCTAGCCAAGGTACATAATCGCTGGGACCGATGTAGATGTCATCAGGATCGAGAACATAGTCTAACTGGGAGGTAACAGCATCGGTTTTGGAAATCTTCTTAGATTCCAGACGTTCTCGTTCTAGCATATTGTAGAAATCGGTATTGCCACCAAAGTTCAGTTGGTAGGTTCGTTCCAATTTAACGCCGCGCTCACGGAAAAGCCTGGTTAGCACTCGATGGGTGATGGTAGCGCCAACTTGGGACTTAATATCATCACCAATAACGGGTAGTCCACGTTGAGCAAATCGATTTTGCCAATAAGGCTCACGGGCAATAAAAACGGGTATACAATTGATTAAGCCACAGCCAGCGGTTAGCACTTGCTCTACATACCATTTAGTTGCCTCCTCGCTCCCTACAGGCAGATAATTGATAACCACGTCAGTTTCGGTTCTCCTGAGTATATCTACAATGTTAGCAGTGGGACCTGATGCCTTGGTGATAATTTGAGACAGATACTTGCCCAGTCCGTCATGGGTCATACCCCGCTCAACACGGATGCCTGTCTTAGGCACATCACAAAATTTAAATGTGTTGTTTGGTTTGGTGAAAATAGCATCAGCTAAATCCTTGCCCACTTTGTTTTTATCGATATCGAATGCAGCCACGAAGTTGATATCAGTTATATGATAGCCCCCCAAGTTAACATGCATTAAACCGGGGACAAATTCATCTTCCTTAGCATCCTTGTAGTAGTGAACTCCTTGAATCAAGGAAGAGGCACAATTACCAACACCTATAATAGCTACGTTTATTGTTTCCATTCTTACCCCCATTTCATAAGTGCGGAGAACCTACTATGGGAATCAAGCCCTGCCCATTCTAAATACCTTGGTTCCACATACAGAACATATTCCCTGAATTGCTGGTTTCCCGTTCTTAAGAGTTATATTTTGGGCATTTTTTATCTCTCTTTTTGCTCGGCACTTAAAACAGTATGCTTGCATTGAAGACCACCCGGTTTTTAAGGCTAAAACCCAGTTTAGAGTATCTTTTTGTATACACAAATGTCAATACCCCAAAGCGGGCCCAACAAAAGCGGGATAGAGCTATTCACTAGTGGTTACTTGCCCGATCAACTTGAGTAACCTCGCCCCCCGCTCAATAGAATCATCATAGTGAAAGCTAAGTTGCGGTGTATATTTCAATTTTAAGTGTGATGCAAGTTCCCTGCGCAGGAATCCCGAAGCGTTGTTAAAGCCTGCCAGCATATCCTCCTTGTTTATTTCGTTGCCCAAGGTGCTAACAAATACCTTGGCATGTCTAAGGTCGGGTGAGAGCGAGACTTCTGTTACTGAGATAAGCATGCTCAGCCTAGGGTCATTAACCTCACGCTCAAGCAGTCCGCTGATTTCTCGCCGGATAAGTTTACTTGTTCGTTCACTTCGTCTGCTCATTTGAGCCTCCTAGCTGGGAAGTTATAGTTAGTTTATTCTTTCTTTTCGGTAAAATTCAATGATATCGCCAATCTGAAAATCGACAAATCCCTCTATACCCAGGCCACATTCGAGACCAGCTGAGACTTCGGCGATATCCTCTTTAAAACGTCGTAAGCTGGAGACCCGAGAGTCAAAAATAACTTTATTTTGGCGCAATATTTTAGCTTGGGCATCCCGTCCTATTTTCCCTTCCATAACATAAACTCCGGCTACTTTGTCAATCTTGCTGCTAGGGAAGACAGCTCTTACCTCGGCGCGCCCGCTGGATACTTCAGCATAAGTTGGCTCAAGCATCCCCTTCAATGTCTTGTCCATGTCTTCTATTAGCTTGTAAATTACCTCATAGTGCTGAATGCTTACCCCTTCTGTGTCAGCTAGCTGTGTTGCTCCAGGCGACGCACGAGTATTAAAACCAATGATAATGCCTTTTGAAGCCGAGGCCAAAAGCACATCACTCTCTGTAATGCTCCCACTAGCAGCATGGATAACCCTAGCCCTTGCTCCATCAGGGCCCAACCTTTCTATGGAAGTTTTTATGGGTTCAATGCTGCCTTCGACATCCGTCTTCAAGACTATATTGAGTTCCTTTATTTGCCCATCACTTATTTGGCTGGAAATTGCGCTTAAACTTAGGGTGGGGCGAGCCCTTGCATATTTTTGTTTGTCTACAATGCTTCGTGCTTGATGTTCGTCGGCAAGCACGCTAAAGGGATCTCCTGATCTTGGCACATCGTTTATACCGAGAACTTCTACCGCAGATGAAGGCTCAGCTTTGCGGACCTGCTTTCCTTTATCATCGAACATAGCTTTAATTTTGCCCCAAGTATCTCCAGCTATTACAACGTCCCCTGGTTTAAGAATGCCTTCCCGGACAAGAAGAGTGGCTAAAGGACCTTTGGTTTTGTCTAGTTTGGCTTCGATGACCACTCCCTCAGCCACACAATCGAGATCAGCTTTTAGGTCCAATATGTCAGCAACTAAGAATAGGTTTTCCAATAAATCTGGTATTCCCTGATTTTGCTTGGCTGATACGGGTACACAAACGGTATCACCACCCCACTCCTCAATAAGCAAACCCAGGTCGGCAAGCTGCTGTTTTACATGTTCGGGATTAGCATCAGGTTTGTCAATCTTATTGATGGCAACTACTATGGGCACTTCGGCAGCCTTGGCGTGGTCTATAGCTTCTAAAGTCTGAGGCATAACACCGTCATCAGCGGCAACCACCAAAACTACAATATCAGTTGCCTGTGCTCCGCGGGCTCTCATGGCAGTGAAAGCCTCGTGCCCTGGTGTATCCAAAAAGGTGATTTTGCGCCCATCCGTGAAGACCTGGTAGGCACCAATGTGTTGGGTAATCGCTCCTACCTCATGAGCAGTCACGTTAGTCTTTCTGATAGCATCAAGGAGGGTGGTCTTGCCATGGTCAACATGTCCCATGACAGTAACCACTGGGGGACGAACTGACAATCGCCCTTTTGTTCCTGCCTTGCGTGAAGGCAAAGCTCTACGCTCTGCTGCCGCTTTAACATTATAACCCAAGTCTCTGGCTATTGTGGTTGCGGTATCAAAGTCTATTACTTGGTTAATATTGGCCATGATTCCTTTGCGCATGAGCTGTTTGATTATCTTTACGGGCTCTACTTTTAGTGCGTCGGCCAATTGCCGCACAGTTGTGGAAGCAGGAAGCTCAACTTGTGGTAGGTCTTCCTTTAACTTGTTATCACCCAACTTTAATTTACCTCTGACAAGTTATGGCTATATGCAATTAAGATTTGGCGATTGTCATCGCTAAGTTTCGTTCGCAAAGCATGTTCCAAGCGATTCTTTCTTAGCGCCATTTCCCAACAAACTTTCTTAGGGCATAAGTAAGCACCCCTACCCGGCTTCTTACCAGATATATCTAATTCAGCAATTCCGTTCCCAGTACGCACTAAGCGAATCAATGATTTCTTCTCATTAATCTGCCGACAAGCGATGCAAGTACGCTGAGGTAGATGCTTATTCTTCGATCTCATCGTCTACAAAATGGTCCTCTTGCTTTTTATACTTTATTACCTTTCCCTTCCTTTTACCTTTAATTACGCTTTTCTCCTTGTCCGGTGTTCCTGCTTTTAACGCACCTAGTAAGATATCTTCAGCAAAACGAATTTGTTTTTCCTCAATCTTCTCAGGTGGAGCTTCTGAAATGGCTGGAAATTCAACCGGCTCTTCCACCCCAATACCCTCAGCCAGCTCTGCTTCAACCGGCTCCTCTTCCACAACTTCAGGGGAAATGGCTTCCTCTTCTATCTCTTGCGGGACAGCCCTTTCCATCTCAATAGCGGAGACGCTCTTGATATCAATTCGCCAGCCTGTGAGCTTTGCTGCTAACCTGGCGTTCTGTCCCTCTTTGCCTATAGCTAAGGAGAGTTGTTTATCAGGGACAATTACTGTAGCTACCTTTTCCTCTTCACCGATTTTGATGCTTGCTACCTGAGCTGGGCTGAGGGCATTAGAGATAAACACCCCTGGGTCGGCATCCCACTGGATTATATCTATTTTTTCGCCGTTTAGTTCATGGATGATACTCTGGAGCCTTATGCCCCGGGGACCAAGACAGCAACCTACGGGGTCAACACTTTGTTGAGTAGTTGCCACTGCTACTTTAGTTCGATGTCCAGCCTCACGAGCTATGGCTTTTAACTCCACAATCCCATTGTGAACTTCAGGAATTTCCAGCTCAAAGAGACGACGTATCAGGTTAGGGTGCGAGCGCGAAAGTATTATTTGAGGCCCTTTGTCCCCCTGGACTATCTCGAGAAGATAAAATTTGAGTCGCTGCCCTTTATAGTAATGTTCAGTAGGAACCTGTTCATTCGGAGGGAGTATCGCCTCTGTCCTATTCAGTCTGACATAAATTCGTTTAGGTTCGGTGAATTGAATTGCTCCAGTAACAACCTCCCCTTCCCTATCAGTGAACTCTTCATAGATAGCGTGGTGCTCTGCTTCGCGCAATCGCTGCAGAACGACCTGTCTTGCTGTTTGAGCAGCGATACGACCAATATTTCGGGGTGTGCATTCTATGTTTATTACGTCACCAACTTGTGCTGTAGCCTGCAGCTTTTGAGCTTCATCAATGGGGATTTCGCGATTTGGGTTGGCAACTGCCTCGACCACAACCTTCTGAATATAGAAATCGATTTTACCAGCGTTAGGGTCAACTTTTACCAAAACATCTTGATCTAGAGCTGATGTATCTTTTTTATATGCCGAGGCCAGTGCGGATTCCAAGGCGGCCAAGACCACCTCTTTAGGCAAGTTCCTCTCAGCCGAAAGCTGAGTGACCGCAGCCATAAGCTCTGTTTTCATTTTCCCCTTTTTAATTTTTCTATTTAACAAAAAAGTGGGTGAACCCCACCTTTAGTTTCACTTCTTTTGTTTTAATTTAGCATATTAGGGTGAAAAATGCAAAAGCTTGCATAAATGGCTTATAATGGTCAATTAATCAATTTGAGGAGGAGATATGCTAGCTTTGGAAGGCGTGAAAATTTTGGATTTGTCAAGGGTGATTCCAGGTACATTTTGCACTATGCTCCTGGGAGATTTGGGGGCTGAGGTAGTTAAGGTTGAGACGCCGGGACTAACTGAATTTGTGGGTTCATCTAGGTCGCTTCAAGGGGAGGAAAACCGAAAAAAAGCAGCTTACTATGCCCCTAATCGTAACAAAAAAAGCATAACGGTTAACCTAAAGTCAGAAGCAGGACGGGAAATATTTTACCGCCTTTCCAAGCAAGCAGACGTTATTATTGAGGGTTTTAGACCAGGAGTAGCCAAACGCTTGGGGATAGATTATGCAACCATAAGTAAGTTAAATCCTAGGATCGTGTACTGCTCGCTTAGTGGCTATGGTCAAGAGGGCCCCTATCAGGCTTTCCCTGGGCATGATATCAACTATATAGCTATGGCTGGTGTTCTAGGCTTAATCGGTTCCCGCGAAGGCCCTCCAGTTATCCCCTTAAATCTGGTTGCTGACTTCGCTGGTGCAGCTTTATATGGAGCTTTGGGTATTTCAGTAGCTTTGGTGGCTAGAAGTAAGACAGGCAAAGGGCAATATGTCGATGCAGCTTATATAGATGGAGCAGTATCACTTATGACGTGGTTTACTTATGACTACTTTTTTGACGGGTCGGTGTTGAAGAGGGGTCAATCATGGCTTCACGGTGCATATCCCTATTATGGAGTATATGAAACCAAGGATGGTAAATATATTACTATTGGCTGCATCGAACCACATTTTTGGGAGAACCTGTGTCGACTTTTGGGAAGGGAGGATTACATCCCTTATCACTTTGCTTCGGAGCACACCATGCATAAACCGGAAGATAAGAGATGGGATGAAATCCGCTCTTTTTTGAAGCAGACTTTCCTAACTAAGACAAGAGATGAATGGTTCGAATTGTTGACTCACAGTGATATCCCGGCAGGCAAAGTTTATACACCGGACGAGGTCTTCAGTGACCCACAGGTGCTCCATCGCCAAATGGTGATAGAGGTGGAACACCCTGCTTTGGGCAAAATCAAACAGGTTGGCATCGCTCCTAAGCTTTCAGATATGCCAGGCAAGGTGAGAACTTTATCTCCACTTCTTGGTGAACACACTAATGAAATATTGCAGGAATTAGGGTATAACCAGAACGAGATTGAGAATTTGCGAGTAGAAGGTATAATAGGTTAGGGGAGTTAGATTATGGCAGAGGAATGTATTTTTTGCCGAATTGTTGCTGGTGAAGTGCCTAGTGAGATAATCTATCAGGATGAAGATTTTCTGGCGTTTTGGGACATCTCGCCCCAAGCACCTACACACGTGCTTATTATACCTAAGACTCATATTACATATTTAGCTGAGCTTACTGAGGAACAACAAGATATCGCCGGACGTCTTATAATCTTAGCCAAGAATCTCGCTGAAAAGGAAGGGATAGCCAAGAGTGGTTATCGTTTAGTCATAAATTGTGGCTTTGACGGAGGACAGCTAGTGCCGCACCTCCATCTTCACCTTATTGGTGGCAGGAGGCTGAGCGGCAAGTTTGGCTAAAAATTATGGAGATTTCAACTTGGCTACTAGTTCTTCTACAGCTTCATCTGGGGTGGATGCTCCAGCAGTAATACCAACATGGTGCTTACTCAAGAGCCAAGAATTGTCGACCTCGTCTGCTGTTTCCACCAAATGAGTTTCCACTAGAGGAGAACAGATTTCAAGAAGGCGCCTGGTATTGGCGCTATTACCTCCGCCTATCACGACCATGAGTTGGCTCCTGCGAGCTAATCTCATAGCAGCTTCTTGCTGTCTTTGTGTTACCTGACATAAAGTATTTACCAGGCGCATTTCCTCGATCTTAGGATTAACCATAGTCATAAGCTGCCTGGCAAATTCGATAAAGGCAGACCGCGTTTGGGTTGTCTGGGAAATAATGCCCAGGCGTGATAGTGATTTTCCTGACCTATCTAATTGCCTTATGTTTAGCGCAGCTAGGCCTTTGTCTCCTGTCCAACCTAGCAGCCCTTGGACTTCAGAGTGCTCTGCTTCCCCAAAGACGATGACGTCAAAACCAGTCTCGGCTAATTCCTTTGCCATGTTTTGGGCCTTGCGAACTATGGGACAAGTGGTATCAATCATATGAATGTGGCGAGCTTTGATCTCAAATAGCACCGCCGGGCTTACACCATGAGTAGTGACAGCCAAGATTCTGCCTTGAACTTGGTCAAGATGATTGATCGGCTTTATTCCCAGATCGGTCAATGCTTCCACTAGCAGGCGATTGTGTGCTAGAGGTCCCAGTGTTTCTAGCTCTCCGTATTTGTTCACCGCCTCCTTCAGCAACTTGATGGCACGCCTAACGCCAAAGCATAGGCCCAGCTCTTTAGCCCTTTCAATCTTCATGTTCTTTAGAGGTGCCTTGATATTCAGGTGGCAAAAGAGCGGCGATTTCACCCATTAGTTGTGCGGTTAATAATTGCATTTGCGATTTGCTCAACTTGCCATCGGTTGGAGGAAGCTTAAAAGGCTTGCCAATGTTGATAACTATGCTAGGGCGATTCCATGGCCAGCTTATGCCTTTGATCTTATCTGTGCCGATGATGCCGATAGGAAGAAGGGAGACATTTGTTTTTGCGGCTATAACTGCGGAGCCTGCTTTGCCCTTTCTGAGTTTGCCATCGCGACTTCTGCTGCCCTCTGGGAACATTCCTAGGATTAATCCCCCGTCCAATATTTCTTTGGCGCTCCTGATTGCTTTTTTCTTCTCTTCAAACTTCCCTCGACGGCGTATGGAGAAAGACCGGGACCAGCGGAGAACCGGTCTCAAAAGAAGAGGACGGAAAAGTTCCTCTTTTGCCATGAAATTAATCCACCGCGGAAAGCTCCACAGTAGAAAGAATGGATCAAGAAAATGAATATGGTTGGCTATTACAATGAGTGGACCAGTTAAGGGTATATTTTCTCTTCCTTTAACTTTCCAAGGGAAAAGAATATTGAGCAAAGGCCTACATATGGCCAGGACAATTCGTTGGGAGAGGGTCATTGATTTACCGCCAAAGCATATATTTTTTTTACAACTTTCTCCAGACTAAGATTTTCCGTATTGATAATTATGGCATCCTCAGCGGGTTTAAGTGGCGAGACAATCCTTTGGATATCCATCTCGTCTCGCCTTTTTAGCTCAACGAGGACGCTTTCGAAGCTTGAATTTTCTCCCCGTTCTAGTAATTCATTGTAGCGGCGCTTGGCTCTCTCTTCAGTAGAGGCAGTGAGGAAAATCTTTAGTTCTGCCCAGGGCAAAACTACTGTGCTAATGTCCCTGCCTGCCATTACTACATTTCCTCGCTGGGCTAACTTACGTTGTTCCGACACTAGTGCTCGGCGAACTCCTGCTACCTTTGATATCAGAGAAACCTGTTTCTCTATTTCAGGGCGAAGCAGTTCGCGGGAGATATTTTCACCATCAACGAGAGGTGAAAGATACCCTTCTTGGGAGGGAACAAAATCAAATTTGCTTGAACTGGCTAGGTGGCAAAGCTTGTTTTCGTCACTTGGGGAGATACCCGATTTAAGAACTTTCCAGGTAAATGCTCGATACAGCATGCCTGTGTCGAAGAAAACATAGCCTAATCTTCTTGCTAATAGTGAGCCAACACTAGTCTTGCCCACTGCCACAGGGCCATCTATAGCAATTAGTCGTGGTTTCAAGATTCCCTCCATATTATCATTCTAAGCTGGGCTGTCAAGCTCTTTGATTCTAAGCTCAGTTCTACTTTCCACTCAAGGCAGCGACAACTATTATGCCTAAAATCAAGCTTAAACTACAAGCACGGAATATAGTAGCGCAACTGCTAATACCCACTTCGGTACTTGCTGGCGGTAACCTGCAAAGGATAAAGGTCAGGCCTACCAGCGGGGTGACACTGCAACAAATTGTGGTGTTATAACCCAAAAAATCTTGGCAGTCGCTCTGCAGGGTCAAGAAGTTGCCTTAGTTGCGAATTCGGTTTAAAATAGATTCCCTTTGTGAAGTTAATTTGTAAGGAGGAATTTAGATGGGCAAGGTTGATGAGCGGTTAAAAGAATTACAAGATAAGGAAAGAAAGGAAAGAGCCTTGGGAGGTGCAGAGCGGGTAGAAAAGCAGCACAAATTGGGGAAACTAACTGCTCGTGAGAGGCTCGATTTATTTTTTGACTCTGGTAGCTTCCATGAGCTTGATTTGTTTGTTCAGCATCGAGCTACTCTGTTTGGCATGGATAAGATTCATGTCCCTGCGGAAGGAGTTATTACCGGCTATGGGACAGTAAATGGGCGTCCATTGTGTGCTTTTTCCCAAGACTTTACCTCCATGGGGGGGACACTAGGTGAGATGCACGCCAAGAAAATATGCAAGGTGATGGATTTAGCCATGAAGTGTGGTGTCCCAATGGTAGGCTTTAATGACTCTGGGGGAGCTCGGATTCAGGAAGGGGTTGATGCCCTTTCGGGCTATGGGCGGATATTTTTCCGAAATTCAGCAGCTTCAGGGGTTATTCCCCAGCTTTCGGCAATTATGGGGCCTACTGCTGGTGGGGCAGTCTATTCACCTGCTATGACGGATTGGGTGTTCATGACAAGGGGGACAAGCTATATGCACATTACCGGCCCTGTAGTTATCAAACAGGTTACCGGGGAGGAAATCACTTCTGAAGAGCTGGGTGGTGCCACGACCCATGCTACCAAAAGTGGTGTGTGCCATTTTGCCTGCGATAGTGATGCCGAGGCTATTGAACTCATGAAAAAGCTTCTGAGTTACCTTCCTTCAAATAATATGGAGGACCCCCCTTTAATTGAGCCTAGTGATGAGCCAGACCGAGTTGACCCTGCTCTCGACAGTATAATACCAGACGAGGCCAGTAAGGTCTATGATATGAGAGATGTTATCCAATCTATTGTGGATAACAGTGAGATGCTGGAGCCCCATTACCATTATGCTCGAAACGCAATTATCTGTTTTGCCAGACTTAATGGTAGAACAGTGGGTATTATCGCTAATCAACCTATGCATCTCGCCGGGTGTCTTGATGTCAACGCTTCGGATAAAATCACCAGATTTATCAGGTTCTGCGATGCCTTCAACATCCCCCTACTCACCATTGCCGATGTCCCTGGTTACTTGCCAGGAACAGATCAAGAATGGGCAGGCATAATAAGGCATGGTGCTAAGCTTTTATGGGCTTACTCCGAGGCTACGGTTCCTAAGATCACTCTAGTCATTCGTAAGGACTATGGAGGCTCATATCTTGCTATGTGTGGCAAAGATTTGGGTGCTGATTATGTTTTCGCTTGGCCTACGGCGGAGATTGCAGTAATGGGTGCTGAAGGAGCTACGCCCGTCATATTTCGCAAGGAAATAGAGGCTGCGCCGGATCCTAAGGCAAAGGAGCAGGAAAAGATTCAGGAATATCGTGATTTACTATACAATCCTTATATTGCCGCCTCGCGGGGATATGTCGACGAAGTTATTCTACCACGGGAGAGTCGTCTCAAAATATGCAGTGCCTTAGAGCTTCTCTCCACCAAGCGGGAGACGAGACCACCCAAGAAGCATGGAAATATTCCTGTGTGAAGAGGTTTAAGCAAAAGAGTAATTGAAAAGTAAAAAGGGAACGATAGCTGCCATTGCCGCTGTAGCTGCTTATATGGAAGAGGCAGAAGAGGCTCAGAGACTAGCGATACCTAAGCAAAAGCCGGTAGCCGTTTCAAGTTTATGGCACATCGCTGGGCGCGAGGAGATAATGCTGATGCGAATGCTTTGGCAACGAAGAATTGTTCCTAAATGACAGCGTTTAGCTGTCACCCTGAGCGGTAGCGAAGGGTCTTGAGGATTCTTCGCTTTACTCAGAATAGCGAGAAAGGGAGTAATTTATGAGTAAAATAGGAGAAGGCCCAATTTTGGCCAAAGATTTAACCACTGATAAGGTGAAGACGAGGCCGAAGGCTAAGAACCCGGTCAAAATTTGTGACACTACCTTTCGTGATGCACATCAATCCACAGTGGCTACGAGGATGCGAACTGAAGATATGGAATGGATGGCTGCTGATATGGATAAATGCGGCTTCTATTCCATGGAGGTTTGGGGTGGGGCAACATTTGATGTTCCCCACCGTTTTTTGGGCGAAGATCCCTGGGACAGACCTCGCAAATTAAAGAAACTCATGCCCAACACCCCGCTGCAGATGCTTTTGAGGGGACAGAATTTAGTTGCTTATCGAAATCATCCTGATGATTTGGTCGATGCCTTTGTGGAACAAGCTGCCGAGGTTGGCATTGACATTTTTCGCGTTTTCGATGCTGTGAATGATGAGCGCAATCACGAACGTGCTGCTAAAGCTATTAAAAAATCCGGCAGACATTATCAAGGAGCTATATGTTTCTCGCTCACACAGCCAAGAATGGGTGGGCCGGTCTATAATCTGGAATACTATATTAAAAAAGCTCTCATTCTTCGAGACATGGGCGCAGATTCTATTTGTGTTAAGGATCAAGCTGGGCTTATTTCCCCTTATGATGCCTATGAACTAATTAAGGCCCTCAAGGAAAACTTAAGAGTCCCTGTTGAGCTCCACACTCACTACACCAGTGGGCAGGCTTCCATGTCTGTGCTGAAGGCCATTGAGGCTGGAGTTGACATTGTTGATACCGCTTTGTCTCCCTTTGCATTGCGTACATCAGAGCCACCTATTGAGCCCTTAGTAGTTGCTCTATATGGGACAGATAGGGATACGGGACTGGACATTGAACAACTATTTAAGTGCGGACAGATGCTTGAGCAAATGGCCCCTAAATATAGGGACTTTCTTGATACCTCGAGGATGTCGGTTATTGATACAGGTGTGCTCATTCACCAAATCCCCGGTGGCATGACTTCGAACCTGGTGTCGCAGCTAAAGCAGGCCGATGCCCTGGATAGGCTGGATGAGGTGCGAGCGGAAACTGCTAAAACCAGAGCAGAGCTTGGTTATCCACCTTTAGTTACACCTACGAGTCAGATTGTGGGTGTCCAGGCGGTGCAAAATGTCTTGGTAGGACGCTATAAAATGATTCCCAAGGAAACGAAGGATTATTGCTGGGGTCTCTATGGCAGGCCGCCGTCGCCGATTGATAAAAAAATCCAGAGGATGGTTCTCAAAGGCTACGAAAGGGGTGAAAAGCCAATTGAGTGCCGGGCTGCCGATATGCTGGTACCGGAACTGGAAAAAGCTAAGAAAGAGTCCAAGGAGTTTGCTAAAAATACTCAGGATGTGCTTACTTATGCTCTTTATCCTACTACTGGCTCTCGCTTTTTGAAATATAAATATGGCATAGATAAAACTATTCCAGACGATTGGAAGCCTCCCCGCGCTCCTAAGACCCTTGAGGATGTGAAGAAAGAGGATGAATTTATTGCCAAAGCCAAAGCTGGCAAGCTGGTGGAAAAACCAGAGAAAGTGGTTCCCGAAAAAGGTCCTGGCATAAGGACATTCAATGTTTTCGTCGAAGATGAGTATTATAAAGTGGATGTGGAGGCTGTGGGTGGTTCTCCAACTATCACTGCTTCCCCACGTGTAAGTGCTGTTAACACTCCTCCGTCTCCGGCTATAAAAGCACCCCCAAAGGCGGAGGAAAAGAAAGCACCGCCTACCGCAGTTGCTGAAGGAACGAAGGTGCTTGCTCCTATGCCAGGTATGATCATCCGTTATTTGGTTAATGTTGAAAATAAAGTAAAGGCTGGGGATCCACTGCTTATATTGGAAGCAATGAAGATGCAGAATACCATTTCCGCCCCCAGTGGTGGAGTAGTCAAGGCAATCAACTTCGGTCCTGGGGATTCGGTAAACAAAGATGATATCTTAGCTATTATTGCTTGAATTTCTCCTTATACGCGCCAGGTATTTGAAGGGTCAATATAAAGGAATAACAAGGAGGTAAGTGTAATGCGCAGCAAAGTTTCCATAATTGGTGCAGGAAATGTGGGCGCAACTTGCGCTTTCAGGATTGCTGAAAGGGGGTATGTGGATGTTGTGTTGGTAGACATAATTGAAGGGCTTCCTCAAGGAAAGGGGCTGGATATGCTGGAGGCTACCCCCATAATCGATTCGGACGCTAAAATTCTTGGAGCTAATGACTATGAAGAAACTGCAAATTCAGATATTGTCGTCATTACTTCGGGGGTACCACGTAAACCGGGGATGAGCCGGGATGACTTAGTGCTCACCAACATGAAAATAGTCCAGGAAGTTACCAAGGAAGTTGTCCACTATTCACCTAACTGCGTGATTATCATGGTGGCTAATCCTTTGGATGCCATGACCCAGTTGGCTCTTCATATAAGTAAATTTCCTCGGAATAGAGTATTTGGGCAATCTGGAATCCTCGACAGCGCTAGGTTTCGAACTTTCATAGCTCAAGAACTCGATGTCTCAGTGAAGGATGTGTCCACCTGCGTTTTAGGTGGGCATGGCGATACGATGGTGCCAGTTACCAGACTTTGCACCGTCGGTGGTGTTCCCCTTACCGAACTTTTGCCCAAAGAGAAGATTGATAACTTGGTGGAGCGCACAGTTAAGGGTGGAGGTGAAATAGTGAGCCTGCTTAAAACGGGCAGTGCCTTTTATGCCCCGGGGGCAGCCACAGCTCAAATTGTTGATGCCATAATATTAGATAAAAAAGAGATATTGCCTTGTGCTGCCTATCTGGAGGGGGAATATGGCATTGAGGGAGTAGTAGTAGGGGTTCCGGTCAAATTGGGCAAAAACGGCATTGAGCAAATAATAGAGCTCAGGTTGACCCCTGAGGAAGATACGGCATTGAAGAAATCCGCCCATGCAGTACGAGAGCTAGTCAAAATCATGAACTTATGATGAATGGTAGGTGCAATGAGAGAGATTAAGGCTGGTGACATAACGAACAGCGTGGCTCGTTTGTTTGAGCATTCCTGCCATTATCTGCCTGAGGATGTAGTGACTGCCCTCAAGCAAGCAAGGGAGAAAGAAAAATCCCCTGTTTGCCGTGACGTACTGGATAGAATCCTAGAAAATGCTGAAATTGCTGGCAAGGAGCAAATTCCTCTTTGCCAGGACACTGGTGCTGCTGTAGTCATGCTGGAGTTAGGCCAGGAAGTTCACATAACCCATGGTGACCTTTATACAGCGATTAACGAAGGAGTACGCCAGGGCTATGATAAGGGTTATTTGCGCAGATCCATAGTGAGCCAGCCTTGTTTTGCCAGGGTAAATACCAAAGATAATACACCAGCTATGATTCATACCGATATAGTACCTGGAGACAGGCTGAAAATCAGTGTCTTGCCTAAGGGAGGCGGCTCAGAAAATTGTTCTCGCCTAACTGTCCTGACTCCAGCTAGAGGACGCCAGGGGGTGGTAGATTTTGTCGTTAACCTTGTTGATGAGGTTGGTGGTAATCCCTGCCCACCAGTTATTATTGGCGTTGGTATAGGTGGGACAACGGACAAGACCATGTTTATGGCCAAGGAAGCGTTGTTGCGCAAAGTTGGCGAACCAAGCCCTGACCCTGAAGTTGCCGATTTAGAAAGGGAAATTCTAGAAAAAGTTAATGATCTGGGCATTGGGGCTATGGGATATGGTGGTACAGTTACCGCCTTAGCAGTTCATGTGGAAACCTTCCCTTGCCATATTGCCAGCATGCCTGTGGCAGTCAACATGCAATGTTGGTGCGCTCGCCGTGAAGAAACAACTCTGTGAATGAAGCAAGAGAGTGATAAGAAAATGTCTGTGACTATTTCGCCCAAGAGGCTGGGAAGTGAGTTTGTAAGGAAGATCAAAGAGATTAGCGGGCAAAACCTTCAGTTGTGTTACCAATGTGGTATGTGCTCCGGAAATTGTCCCATGGTTTCCAATATGGACCTTTCCCCTCGCCAGATTATTGAGCTGGCACGATTAGGGTTAGAAGAGGAGATTGCCAATTCAAAAACTGTTTGGATTTGTGCTTCTTGCCTTACCTGTACCGTCAATTGCCCTAGAGGATTCGACCTCTCTAAGATAATGGAGGCAATAAGGCT
Source organism: Dehalococcoidia bacterium (assembly GCA_034414335.1). Lineage (GTDB taxonomy): Bacteria > Chloroflexota > Dehalococcoidia > GIF9 > AB-539-J10 > RBG-13-51-36. The sequence continues at coordinate 29,979 of DAOUMB010000068.1, read as the reverse complement.
TCTCACCCTGAGGAAAAATGTTGACCATATAAGCCCTGAGGAGATCTCGCCGGAAGAGCGCTGCGAACTTCCTCAGATAGCTATGGTGAGTGCCTTGAGGAAATTTAGCGGCTGAGGGAAATAAATGATGAGCTTAGCTTATTATCCTGGATGTACCCTGAAGACTAAGGCAAGGAATCTAGAGGAACCTGCCATCGCTTCCATGGAAGTCTTGGGGGTTAAGTTAGAGGAAATTTCCCGATGGAACTGTTGTGGTGCGGTCTATTCTTTATCTGACGATGATTTAATCCATCAGGTAGCACCAGTTCGCAATCTTATTCGAGTGAAGGAACAGGGGAAAAATGAGGTGGTTACCTTATGTTCTTTCTGCCTTAATACACTGAAGAGGGCTAACCTTCTAATGAAGCAGGATACTGAAAAAAGAAATACTCTCAATAGCTTTATGGATGAGGGGATAGATTATAGTGGGGAGGTAAAAGTAGCACATCTTTTAGAAGTATTGAGAGATGAAATAGGATGGGAGGCCCTTGCGCAGAAGGTGAAAGTCCCTCTTCGGGAATTAAAGGTAGCCCCTTATTATGGATGTACGCTGCTTCGCCCCAGAGAAGTGGCTATAGATAGCGTGGAGAATCCCACCATATTGCGTGAGTTCCTTAAAGCCCTAGGAGCTACCCCCGTAGATTTTCCCTCTGCTGCTAGGTGTTGTGGGTCTTACCAAATAGTAAGCAACGCAGGCGATATTTCTGCGTATGCTTGGGATATCTTAAGCTCGGCTTTGAGTCACGGGGCGGAAGCATTGGTTCTTACCTGTCCATTATGTGATTATAATCTGGGTCAGGGGCAAAAGGAATTGATGAAGAAACATAGCGGATTTAAAGGGATGCCGTTATTTTATTTTACTCAACTTCTGGCTCTTGCGTTAGGGCTTGATCCTGCACTGTGTCGCTTTGAGCTAAATTATGGGGATCCCGAATCACTTTTGCGGGAAAAGAAATTGCTTACTTGAGGAGAAGCTTTTAACCGACCGGAGGTTAAGGATGAGTGCCAAAGAGCAAAACAAAAATGCAGCAGAAACAATTGTTAAGGAAGAAAGAGAAGTGTCAAAAGTTAAGCTGATTCCTGTATACATCATGGGAAAGCGCTACGAGGTACCTGAGGGGCTTACTATTATGAAAGCCATGGAGTATGCTGGCTACAAGTTCATTCGGGGTTGTGGGTGTCGGGGGGGGACTTGTGGTGCTTGCGGTACGGTTTATCGCCGGCCTGGTGATTACAAATTACAGGTAGCACTTGCCTGCCAGAAGACAGTCGAGCCTGACATGTACATAGCCCAAATACCCTTTTTCCCTGCCAACCGAGCCGAATATGAGTTCTTAGATTTAACTTCCGCCCCCGAAGAGGTTTTCAAACTGTATCCTGAGCTATTCCGCTGCGTGGCCTGCAACGCTTGCACAAAAGCTTGTCCCCAAGGTATAGAAGTCATGGATGCTATATCAGCTTTGAAACAAGGAAACGTCGCTGAGGCTGCTCAACTTAGCTTCGATTGTATTCAATGTGGTTTATGCACGAGCCGCTGTTTTGGGGAATTGGCTCAATATCATATGTTTCAACTCGCACGAAGAATTTACGGAGCTAGAATTATACCCGGGGCGAGACATTTGGCCGAAATGATAAAAGCGATTAACGAGGGAAAGTATGAGGAGATTTTAGAGAAATTGAAGAGTGCGAGTGAAGAGGAGTTGAAAAAGATGTACCAGGAAAGGGAGACAGAGCCAGTGACAACTGGGGAGGATTGGAGGCCAGAGGATAAAAGATATTTGTAGGTAGGAGGCTAAATGAGTTACTTAGGATATCCAGACTTCTTCAAGCCTTATATTAAGAAGGTGGAAGAGACAAGGCCTGCCCGGGTAGAGAAAAGGAGGAGGGGGGAGGAATTTCCCTTCATGTCTCTGGAAGAAAGGCAGGAGATTTTAAGATATCACCCTGACTATAAACAGGAAGGGAAAAGGGAGATAAAAGTTGGCCCAAATAAGGGTTATAAAATAGCTCATGAGTTTGTAGACCTGTTGGAGGCGAGGAGCAGGGTTGATCCCGATAAAGTGGACCTCACGAGGGCTGACTATGAAACTGACGTTTTAATTATTGGTGGTGGGGGAGCTGCCACTATAGCTGCACTTATTGCCGAGGAAAATGGCGCCCAGGTTCTTATGGCCACAAAGCTTCGGCATGGCGATGCTAACACTATGATGGCTGAAGGGGGGATTCAGGCTGCGACAAAAGGGGAGAAGGATTCTCCTTATTATCACTACCTGGATGTGATGGGAGGGGGACATTTTAAAAATGACCCTGAGATTGTAGCTACTTTTGTTAAGAAGGCTCCCGATGCACTGCAGTGGCTGGAAAACCTGGGAGTTATGTTCTCCAAACTCCCCGATGGAAGGCTGGAGTCTATGCATGGTGGGGGTACTTGCAGAAAAAGGATGCACTATTGTGCCGACCTTAGCGGAATGGAAATCATGCGCACTGTGCGCGATGAAGCTCGTAACAGGCAGAATATCAGAGTTCTGGAATTCTCCCCGGCGGTAGAGCTTATCCTCAACGAACATGGGCAGTGCGCCGGGGCATTGCTTTATAATATGGAAACCGAGGAGTACTTTATAGCCAAAGCCAAGGCGGTAATTTTAGCTACGGGTGGTGCTGGGAGGCTCCACGTTCAGGGTTTTATGACCACTAATCATTATGGTGCCACTGCCGACGGCGTAGTTATAGGCTATAGGGCAGGTGTGCCTCTGGCCTTCATGCATACTGTTCAGTATCACCCCACAGGCGTCGTTTTCCCCGAGCAAATAGAGGGATGGCTTATTACCGAGAGGTTTAGGTCAGAAGGGGCGGATATTCTGAATGTACATGGTGAGAAATTTGTTAATGAGCGTGAGCCCAGAGATGTGGAATCGGCTAGGTTCATCAAGGAATGCCTGGATGGCAAAGGTGTTCCCACTCCCACTGGGAAAGTAGGAGTCTGGCTTGACTCTCCTGTGATCGATATCCTGCGTGGTGAAGGAAGAGTGCGAACAGCCTTTGTGGGAAAATGGAAGGTATACGATCGCTTGGGAATTGATATTTCCAAGGCACCCATGCTGGTCTATCCCACACTCCATTATCAAAATGGAGGCCTTAAGGATAATGCCGAATGTGAGACCGCCATGCCTGGGCTTTACGTTGCAGGAGAGGTAACCGGAGGGCTTCACGGAGAAAACAGACTAATGGGCAATTCCCTTATGGACCTCGTGGTCTTTGGCAGGATTGCGGGAAGGAATGCTGCTAAGTTTGCCAGCGAGAAAGCTAAGAATGGAAAACTGACCTTAGACCATGTGAAGAAATATCATAAAGAGCTTGAAGCAGCAGGCATTGTAACTGATAGAGTGTCCCCGATGCTCCTTCCAGATTATACAAGGTCTGAAGTAAAGGAAAAACAGCTTACTGTAAGCTATTTGGGGACTTTGAGATAAGATAATGTCATTGCCTGAGGTGTAGCAAGGTGGCTGAGAATATGATTAGGAGGCCAAGGAATGAAGTATAAAACTATCATCCTGGAAAAAAAGAACGGAATTGCTACCTTAATCTTTAACCGGCCGGAAACATTAAATGCTTGGAATAATGAGATGGCTGGGGAGGCAACGGATGCTATTAATGAAGTAGACAGAGACGAAAACATGAGGATACTCATTGTCACCGGCGCGGGGAGAGGCTTCTCCTCCGGTGTTGATGTAAGGAAGGAGCTAACAGCAATAGTTGAGGGAGCTGAAGAGACAATTTTTGAGCGCATAATGCAGGGCAAACCCAGTGTTGTAACTATTGGGCTTCAACTCCGAAGAATGGATAAGCCGGTTATTGGTGCTATAAACGGGATAGCCGCTGGGGCTGGCTTTGCGATTGCCTCAGCTTGCGATTTAAGGATAGCTTCAGAAAAGGCGCAGTTTTCTATGGCATTCATCCTGAGGGGGCTTATGCCTGATACGGGGGGCACCTTCTTCCTTCCTAAGCTTGTTGGTAGTGCTAAGGCCTGTGAATTAATTTTCACTGGAGATACGATTGATGCCAATGAGGCAGAGCGGATAGGCTTAGTTAACAAAGTCGTTCCTCATGAAAAATTAATGGAAGCAACTGAGGAATTGGCAAATAAATTGCTTAAACGTCCACCCATTGCCCTCAAATATGCCAAGCGAGCCATATATAAAGGACTCGTTGAAGTGGATTTGGCCTCGCATCTGGATTACGAAATTGCACTTAATAGGATGTGCACGCATACGGAAGACTTTAAAGAAGCAGTGAAAGCTTTTCTGGAAAAGAGAGAGCCAGTATTTAAGGGGAAGTAGGGGTGAGAGATTTCAAGATGATGGTGGGCATATGTAGTACAGGGCTTATTCCGCGCCACAGGGAGGTTAATCATGGCCCAAGATAAAAAGGTTACACTTCCTTTAACTGATGAAATCTTGAAAGATCTCAAAGCAGGGGACAATCTTTCGCTTACCGGCGTCATCTACGTGGCCCGGGATGCTGCTCATAAGAGGATGATCGAAGCGCTGGATCAAGGGAAGCCTCTACCCTTTGATATCAAGGGGACAACGATATACTACATGGGGCCTACCCCAGCTAGGCCCGGAAGAGTAATTGGCTCTGCTGGCCCAACTACCAGTGGGAGGATGGATGCTTATGCTCCACGCTTAATAGCTGAAGGGTTGAAGGGAATGATTGGCAAAGGCTCACGGTCCAAAGCAGTGAAAGATGCTATGGCAAAGCACAAGGCGGTCTACCTGGGGGCAATAGGGGGTGCCGGAGCCATAATTTCCAAGAGCATCAAGAGGGCAGAGGTGATAGCCTACGAAGAGCTTGGCGCTGAAGCCCTTCGCCGCCTGGAAGTAGAAGACTTCCCTGTTACTGTGGTAAACGACATTTACGGCGGCGACCTTTACGAAGAAGGCAAAGCTAAATACCAGGTCAAAAGACAATAGGGGCTAGGTCTTGCAAGGTAACACTTATTAAGAGCCCCTTTGTTCTACAAGTTCTTCGCAGGCGCTAATTAGCTTTCCGATTAGCTACCTTACTGTTTCTGTGCCGATAGGCTTACCATCAAAGCAGGTTTGAGACACTTACTTTCCGAGGTGTACGCCTCGTCTACGCCAGCTTGGGTCCATAGGGTGATACCGAATACAAAGGGGCAAGCTTATGCTACAATTCCTAGAAAGAAAACAACAATGGCTGAGCTGACGGATATGGAAACAAAGGCACTTTACGAGACCGCCAGGAAAATCTATGCTTATAAGAATATGCAAGCCAAGGGATACGAAAGGCTTGCCAAGAAAGCTACGGATGAAAGAACAAAGCGTCTCTTAGTGGAAATCAATGCCGACGAAGTTAAGGACTCAGAATACTGGGCAGAGAGAATTAGGGAATTGGGAAGCGAACAACAGAGGATCACGAGGACCTTTTTCGTAGACCAAAGGGTCAGCCTCATGATGCGCATTTTGGGCACCAGGGCATTTTTTGAATGGGCCATAATAGCTGAGGATGAGAGCATCGAAAGCTTAGCAATTCAGGCCGGAAATATGAGTGATATAGCTACTTCGGAAATGTGGACTAGAATAGCTTCTGATGAGCGGTTACATATCGAGAGGGTGAAAAAGGAGGTTTTGGGTATGGAGGGCTGGGAGATGGGAGGGGGTGGCGGAGTAAGAGATGTCATCTTTGGAGCTAATGATGGGCTGGTATCAATACTGGCGCTGGTAGCTGGGGTCTATGGAGCGGTCACAGAAAGCCACCTTATTCTTATAGCTGGTGTAGCGGGGGCAATCGCCGGGGCTATATCCATGGGTGCGGGATCCTACCTGTCGTCAAAGTCAGAGAAAGAGGTAACGGAGAAAGAAAGTGAGAGGAAAGGAATCAGGAAGAAGCGGAGTCCTGAAGAGCAAAGGGCGGAACTGGTAAGGTTCTATCAAGCAAGAGGGTTCAAGAGGCAGGAAGCTGAAGCTATCGCCGGCAGAGTAGCCTCTGAGATGGAGTCAAGTGCAGCATTCACTATCGGAGAGGAACTTGGGCTGACCTCAGAAGAATCATGGCCTCCGGTCAAAGCAGCTTTTCTCACCGGGCTGTCATTTGCTATCGTCTCTGTTATTCCCATATTTCCCTTCGCCTTTATGGAGGTAACTTCGGCAGTGATAACCGCAGTAATCGCCAGTATAGTTTGCCTTTTCGGGGTTGGAGCTAGCAAGGCCATCTTCACCAGGAAGAGCTGGATTCGAAGCGGGCTGGAGATGATGGCTATTGGTACATTAGCTGCGGCGGCAACTTACGTCATAGGGCTGGCGATCCCTGCTTAGTTGAGTTGATAACTATATAATCTCCCACTCGCAGTAGGGGTCACCGGCAGCAATGCACCTCACTTCCCTGACATGCTGTTTTTTAACTGCCGAGAAGAGTCCATTCAGGAAGCCGGTGGTGAAGTAGCAGCAAGGCTCCCTGATAGTGGTAAAGAGGGCAGCGTCAATGGATTCGCAGTTCTCTCTTATTCTAATCGTCTCACTCAAAGTGACCTTGCCCACCTTGCAGTAGTTCATGAAGTCGATGACCTGCTTTATTGCTTCGTCCTCTTTTAATCCAGCTTCGATAAGGCGTTTACCAATTTCCCTCCCTGATCTGGCACCACCCATCCTTTGTGCCATTGAATATCTCTCACCTAGATGGGGAAAACCCATAGCGCAAGAGGCTACAACAAGGTTCACATCGCTTCCCAACCGAGGTCTTTCCACAAGGGGAGTGTTATCGAGCAGAAATCCCATGAGGCGCTCCATCAACCGTTCATGTATCCTTTCAACAACTTCGCTGTTTTTCTCCAGGGAAACCTTTAGCTCATCAATTTCCCCGGGCACCAGCTTGAATTCACAGTAGGGGTCTCCCAGTCCTATGCACTTCGTCTCCACGGCGTTCCAGTTTCTATCGCCCTTCTCAAGCCCCATAATCTGGCCTGCTATAGCCGGAGGGAGATGGGAAGCTATGGTGGCACCGATGTTTTCGAATCCACAGCAATCAGAGCTCTCGTACACTCTTACGTAGTGTTCATCGGTCTTAGAGACACCCTCAAGGTATTCCGAGATGCCGCTTCGCTCCATCCGCGCTGCGCTTCCAAACGGACTGCCCCCCAACACTTTGGAAAGTTTTTTCATGTCTTTTACCCGGCTGAAGTTCTTGGGTAAGAACCCAAGGGCTTGAAGAAAAAAAGGAGGTTTCCTAGAAACCTCATGCGCCACGGAGCAAATGACATCCACATCCGTGCCATAGAGAAGTCTTCCTTGTTTAAGTCGTATATCATCGTCGGGAACCCTTTGGGGTCCCAGAGCATGCCACTCCAGTGGGCAAGGTTTGGCCAGAACGCGTTGACGAAATCCCCAACCTCCCTTCTCACTGCGGCTTCTTCTTGTCCGAGACAACTTTTCTCAAATTGCCTCATCACACTCGGCTCGAACTGCAGTGTCGATTTGATTGTCGGTTTGGCTTCTATTGGGACTTCAATCCTTGTCGGCCTTACCTTTGGGTGCTTCAATACATTTAAAGTCCTTGAGCTCTCACTTATCTCCATCTTGATGATGCCGTCGGCGACACTCATCATAGCTCCCAAGTCTTCTTCCTTGCCACAGCCTTCATCCATTAAAGCCAGCACCGAGTTCCCCTCAGAAGCGAACTTCGCCAGGCATAGCCTCATAAATCGGAACACTTCCTCCTTGTTAAAAAGATAGGGCGATGTCAAGGAATCAAAAACGAGGAAAATATCTCTTCTGCTAATTTTCTCCTGCACTTTGGCGATAGCCATACTTATACTGTTCAAGTCTTCGCAGTTGGCACTCACGGTGTCTGGCCGCTCCGGGGTTGTCACTCCCACAGTTTCCCCAAAAGCATCAATGAAACTGAGCGCATTAGGCGGAAGCTTGCCCATGCCCTTTTCCCTTAAAAGGCGTATGACCTCGGTAGGCTCGTGCTCCGTGGTCACGAATACGACTGGTCTGTCTATGGCCAGGCCGTTGAGCACCGCTTGATGACAGAAGGTGGATTTTCCTGCTCCCGGGGGTCCTGACAGCAGAATCAAGCTCTCCTTCGGAACTTCCTGTATTTTGGTTAATGATAATCCTCTTTTCTCCATGCTATCCCCCATATTGTTGTTGACTATACGATTTCCCATTCGCAGTAGGGGTCACCGGCAACTATGCACTTGCTCTCCCTGACGTGCTGGTTCTTAACTGCCGAGAAGAGTCCGTTCAGGAAGCCAGTGGTGAAGAAGCACGAGGGGGTCTTCTCCTTCGTCGTGAACAGTTTCGTCTGGGCACTCTCACAGTTCTCCACTATTCTTATCGTTTCAGCCACTGAAACTTTTCCAACCTTGCATCGGTTTAGGAAATTTAGAACACGTTTCACGGCCTCATCCTCCTTTAACCCAGCTTCCAACAGGCGTTCACCGACCAGCTTCCCCGACCTGGCTCCCCCCATCCCCAACACCATTCGATACCTCTCGCCAGCCAGGGCAGGAAAAACCATCGCGTGACAGACCCTATGGACGTTCACTTGGCTTCCCAGCGTAGGTCTCTCCAAGAGCGGCTTTCCATGGAGCAGAAACTCCATGAGGTGGTGCATCAATCGTTGATGTATCCTTTGGATCACCGAGATGTCCTTCTCTAAAGAAGCCTTCAACTCCTCGATTTCCCCAGGCACCAACTTGAACTCACAGTAGGGGTCCCCTAAACCTATGCACTTTGTCTCAACACAATTCCAGTCCCTCTCGAGTCCTTGCAAGCTCCCAAATCCCTTTAGAAAGCCTGCTATCAAAGGGGGAAGATAGAAAGCCATCGTTGCGCCTACATTTTCGAATCCCCAGCATTCGGAGGATTCGTATATTCTGACATAATGTTCGTCGGTCTTAGATGCATCTTCAAGGTATTCACCGATGCCGCTGCGCTCATGTTTCGGGAGGCCAAGCGATGTATATTTCGCCAGGTTCTTCATGTCTTTTACCTTACTGAAGCTCTTCAGCATGAATCTGAGGAGAAGGCTCTTGTGCCAAGGAATCACGGCGCGTTTGATCGCTTCATTCTCCATCATCAGCTTGAACATGGAGGGATTGTCCTCCTTGTTCATCTCGTACACAATTATTGGGAACCGTTTAGGATCCCATAGCATCCCGCTCCAGTGGGCGAAGTTCGGCCAGAACAGGCTCACGAAGTCCCCGACCTCTCTTCTCATCACTGCTTCATCTCCTCGAAGGAACCGTGCCAACATATCAGGATTGATGACGCGCTCTTCGAGTCCAATCCTTTCGGGTTCAATGGGAATCTCAATTCTTGTCGGTCTCACTTTCGGGTGCTTCACGACGTTGAAGAGCCGCTTATCCTCCTTTGTTTCTATCTTGACGATGCCGTCCGCCGTGCTCATCATGGCTGTAAGGTCCTCCTCTTTGCCGCAGCCCTCATCCATCAAGGCTAATACTGAATTCCCTTCAGAAGCGAACCTCGCCAGGCATAGCCTCATAAATCTAAACACCTCCTTTTCGTTGAAAAGGTATGGGGATGTCAAGGAATCAAAAGCGAGGAGAATATCTTTCCTGCCAATTTTTTCCTGCACTTTGGCAATAGCCATACTTATACTGTTCAGGTCTTCACAGTTGGCATTCACGGTATCTGGCCGCTCCGGGGTTGTCACTCCAACAGTTTCCCCGAAGGCATCAATGAAACTGAGCGCGCCAGGTGGGGGTTCACCCATGCCTCTTTCTCTTAGAAGACCTATGACCTCGGTAGGGCCGTGCTCCGTGGTCACGAATACGACTGGTTTTTCCATGGCCAGCCCATTGAGCACCACCTGGTGGCAGAAGGTGGACTTTCCAGCTCCCGGGGTCCCTGTCAGCAGAATCAAGCTCTCCTTCGGCACTTCCTGTATCTCGGCTAATGACAGTCTCCTTTTCTCCATGCTATCCCCCATATTGTTGTTGACTATACGATTTCCCACTCGCAGTAAGCGTCTCCAGCGGCAATACACTTTACTTCCCTGACATGTTGGTTTTTGACTGCTGAGAAAAGACCGTTCAGGAAACCGGTGGTGAAGAAGCAGCAAGGCTCCCCAATTTCTAATCCGAAGGTCTCGCAGTTCTCCTTCATCCTTATGGTCTCACCTATGCTTATCTTGCCCACTTTGCAGTATTCCATGAAACCAGTCACACGCTTAACTACTTCATCTTCCCCTATTCCGGCATTCATCAGGCGTTCGCCAAGCCTTTTTCCAGTCATAGCACCACCCATCCTAATGGCCATTCGGTATCTTTCACTGGCTAACGCCGGAAGCGCCAAGCCAGCTACGAATCCATGTGTATAAACCCCACTTCCCAACGTTGGTCTCTCACCCAAGGGCTTTCCCTGGAGCATGAATGCGGCGACATATTCTATCAGCCGCTCCACTATTCTCTGTACTATTGAGCTGTCTAATGCGGTGAGGCGGGATTCGAGTTCATCCAATTCGCCGGGGACTGCCTTGAACTCGCAGCAGGGGGCTCCTTCCCCGACGCATGCCGTTTCAACCACATTCCAGTCCCGCTCTTGTTTTTCCATACTTTTCAACGTCCCGGCCAGGTCGGCGGCGTCACTGAAGCATAATGGCGCTCCAATGTTTTCCAGTCCCCAGCATGAGGCACCTTCGTAGGCTCTAAAGTAGTGCTCATCTGTTTTCGAGATTTCACTAACATATTCCAACATTCTGTCTCTGTCATGTTCACGTCGCCCTTTTTCGAAACGCGGGAAGACTCTTTTTACCGCCCCGATATTGCTGCAACTTTTTGGGCGGAGGAATCTAAACGGTAGCCTAAAATACCATGGGGCTTTTTTACCCATAACCAGTTTTATCGCCTGGCCAATAGTATCCTTTGTCAGGTCGTAAAGCAGGGAAGGGAATCTTTTGGGGTCCCAAAGCATCCCAGCCCAGGTGACGAAACTTAGCCAGAAGACGTTCACGAAATCCCCCATCTCAGTGCGAATTGGTGGTTTAGCCCCTGTGCCAAAACCAGATTTAGCGTGCGACTCCCAAAAAGTATCCAGAACACGAAATGGGACTGCAGTGCTTCCTGTTACTGGCAGCTTAATTTCTGTTGGTGTCACTTTGGAGTGTTTGACCACGTTTATGATTCTTGAGCCCTCTTTCGTCTCCATCCTGATGATGCCATCAGCGACGCTCATCATGGCTCCCAGGTCTTCTTCCTTGCCGCAGCCCTCATCCATCAAGGCCAACACCGAGTTCCCTTCAGAGGCAAACTTAGATAGAAACAGCCTCATGAACTTGATTAACTCCATACCATTAAAGAGATATGGAGAGGTGAGGGAATCAAAGACAAGAAGGACACCCTTTGGCCCCGTCCTCTCCTGTAATCTGGTAACGGCGATGCTGAGGCTGTTCAAGTCGGCACAGTTAGCACACACCGTGTCTAAGCGCTGGGTGCATGTCAGCCCCACTGTCTCAGTGAAGGCATCAACAAAGTTCAACCCGACCATCTCGCCTATACCCCTTTCACGCAATAGCTCTATGATCTCAGCGGGGCGTCGCTCAGTGGTGACGAAGATGACCGGCTTGTCTAGAGCTATGCTCTTCAGGACTACCTGGTGGCAGAAGGTGGATTTCCCAGCTCCAGGAGCACCAGCCAGCAGGGTCATACCTTTATCTGGCGGTTCCTGTATTTCGGCTAACGACATCCCTCTCCTCCCTACTTGAAGACAGTCAGGGTAGGATATACCTCTATTCCGCTACTGGTTATGTTATACGGGCGCGGCTGATTGTCAACCGCCAGGCCGCGCATTTTCTCCACCTGAAACATCCGGGTCAACTTGTCATCCTTCATCACCGTGCGAAGCAGGATAACCCCTTGTGCCAGATACTCCTCGAATTGATGCTCCCTTTCCAGGCCTGTGCCTCTTAGTTCGGAGATTAACAGGTTGGTGCAGCCAGTTTTCCTAAAATCAGCTATCAGGTCTCTCATAGCGTATATGCGCTCCACTTCGTCAGGGTATTGCAGGGTGAAGATAGTAATGGGGTCAATAACCACCCTCTTGGCTTTAACATCATCTATACCTTCTCTGATTGCCTCTAGCAGCTTAATAAGCTTGAATTCCTTCATTCCCAGCTGAATGAGACCAGCTTTTTCTGATGATGTCACCCGAACCGGAGAAACATTGATGAAGGCGAGTTTCTTATCCTGCTCAAGCTTGCCAAGGTCCCACCCGAATTTCGACATGTTCTTTTTCACATCCTCAGGGTCTTCATCAAGTGATATATAGATTCCAGGCTCGTTGTGTTCTGTAGCTCCTATATACAGAAACTGGATGGCAAAGGTGGTTTTACCGCTTCCAGGTCCTCCAGCAACCAAGATGCTGTGGCCCCTCGGTATTCCTTTCTCCCCAAGAATCTTGTCGGCGCCAGGGATACCTGTGGGAACATATTCAAGCATAATATCAACCTCCCAAGGGTATTTAGATGGTGGTATAAATTTGTTTAGATCAATCCACCATGCCCAAGAATATCAGTCAAAACTCCTTGGCTAGTCATATACTATCCCTCGATGTGCCTTTAGTCAACGCCTGTGGATGTTATCGTCCTGCTTACTACGGCCTCGTTTATGAGTTTTCTATAAGCAGCCATTAACTTTTTGCTTAGCTGGCCGGCTTTGCCTGAGCCGATGGGCTTGCCATCAAAGCAGGTCAGGGGCATAAGCTCCAGTATGGAATTGGTAACAAATGCTTCCTCAGCCTCGATTAGCTCCTTTAACTCCACCTGTCTTTCCACAGTTTTTATGTTTGAAGCCTGAGCTATTTCCAGAACTGCCTCTCTGGTGATGCCGGGCAAGACGCCACTTTCTAAAGAGGGAGTAACGAGCTTGCCTTTACTCACCAAGAAAATATTGGTGGTGCTGCCTTCGGCCAGGTAACCACGTTCATTGAGTAGGATGGCTTCATCGCATCCAGCAGCCCTGGCTTCCATTCGGGCTAAGATGTTACTCAGGTAGCAGGTAGATTTTAGCCGGGATAGAGGCGACTGGCTATTGCGGCGCAGGGAGGACAGCGCTGCTTTAAAACCTGATTCATATTTTTCGGGGGGTAAGGGGACAAGATTTTGGGCGGTGACCAGAACAGTGGGGTTGGAGCGGGTGTCGGGGTCAGGCGTCATGTCGCCTTCTCCGGCTGAAACAGTAAGCCTCAGGCGAGCGTCCTTGAGCTTATTAGCATTTAGAGTTTGTATGCAGGCGGTTTCTAGGTCAGAAGCGGCAAACCTGCTTGCGAGACCAAGGCTCTGGGCGGAACATTGAAGGCGAGCCAGGTGACGGTCGAGGCGAAAGATATGCCCATTATAGGCCCGCATGGTCTCAAATAGCCCGTGTCCGTAGAGGAAGCCGTGGTCAAATAGCGATAGCTTGGCTTTGGAGCGGGGGACAAGTTGGCCGTTGAGATAAATAATTTCTGCCATGCTAGAAAAATCCTAAATTCTAAACAATATCAAAAATCAAAGGCCAAAATTACAATTGAAAGAGGGAAAATACTCCATTTTTGAATTTTTCTCCGCCTTTTTTGCCTTTTGCTCTTTTAGCATTTCGGATTTAGTATTTGATTCTTGTTCCAAACTGGCCTGGTAAAACGGAGGAAGTTAGTCAAAATATCGTGTCCTGGTTCGGTGAGGATAGACTCAGGGTGAAATTGAACCCCTTCGACGACATAATACTGGTGTCTTATCCCCATTATTATGTCCTCAGGAGTTTTTGCAGTGACTTGGAGACAGGATGGCAGGCCCTCAGCTTCGATAATCAAGGAATGGTAGCGTGTCGCTGGAAAGGGATTAGCCAAACCTTGATAGATAGTTTTACCATCATGATGGATGAGGGAGGTCTTGCCATGGACTGGCGCGGCTCGACCAATCCTGCCTCCATAGACATAGCCAATGCATTGGTGCCCTAAACACACCCCCAGTATGGGGATTTTCCCACCAAAGTGCCGCACTACCTCATTAGAGATGCCTGCTTCCAGGGGAGTGCAAGGTCCAGGGGAGATGACAATATGAGTAGGGGCCAGCTCTTCGATTTGAGCCAAAATTATCTGGTCATTGCGGTAGACCACTGGTTGCCAGCCCAGTTCCCCCAGGTATTGGGCCAGGTTGTAAACGAAGGAATCATAGTTGTCTATTATTAGTATCATTTTTTACTCCAAAAAATCGTAGACTTCTTCAGGCTCCCTATCTTGAAGCTACAACCACTTCTGGTGCTAACTGCAAAGCTTGAATTAGAGCCCTGGCTTTGTCCAGGGTTTCCATATATTCGGCTTCCGAATCAGAATCATAAATAATGCCACCGCCTACCTGAAAGTAAGCTTTGCCTTCTTTGATCAAAAAGGTGCGGATAACGATGTTGATATCCAGGTCCTCATTGAAGCTCAGGTAGCCTATGGAGCCGGTATAGACGCTTCTCTTAGTTGGCTCCAGTTCATCGATAATTTCCATAGCTCGCACCTTAGGAGCGCCGGTAATAGAGCCACCGGGGAATGTGGCCTTAAGCAGGTCAATGTTGCTCTTGCCCCGACGTAGTTTACCCATGATGGTGGAGGTGAGATGAAATACGGTAGGGAAAGTCTCCAGGATAGCTAACTCAGTAACCTTTACTGTGCCGTAGTGGCAAACACGCCCCAAATCATTCCTCTCCAAATCGACAATCATCACTTTTTCCGCTCGGTCTTTGGTGCTTTTGGTCAACTCCTGAGCCAGGTTCCGGTCTTCAACAGGGTCTCTGCCTCGTGGCCTCGTCCCCTTTACAGGTCGCGTTTCTACCAAGTCCCCTTGGACTTTAAGGAACCTTTCGGGAGAGGCGCTGACAATGGCGACATCCTGGAAATTGAGGTAGCTGGCGAAGGGAGCGGGATTAACCATTCTTAGCCGCTTATAGAGCTCGTAGGGCGGATAGGGCAAATTAGACTCAAATCTCTGGGAAAGATTGACTTGAAAGACATCGCCAGCGGCGATATACTCCCGCACTCTATCCACAGCTTTTATATATTCATCGTGGGTAAAATTAGACTTGAGCAAAATTTTCCTATTCTCCGGGATGGATCGAGATTCACCTTCACCTAAGTTTTCACTTGGAGGGAGAGGGGCTTCTTGAGTAGGAGAGGCGGCGTAAAGCCAGTTTTTCAGCTCCTCAAGTCTCATTCTGGCTCGTCTTAGCCTTTGCCCTTCCTCCAGCTCAGGAAAGCCTGTGGTAATAAGATAAGCCTTCTCTTCCAGGTGATCAAAGGCGAGGACAGCATCATAGAAGGCAAAGTAACTCTCAGGAAGTCTCAGGTCGTCTATGGCTGTGGATGGCAGGCGTTCAACGAAGTGGGACAGGTCATAGCCGAAATAGCCAATTGCTCCACCGAGAAAGGGTACAGGCGATGGGCAATGGTCTAGTTTATACGGCTCCAGCAAGCTGCCCAGAACGTCAAAGGGATTTCCAGACTGAACTTCACGTTCATCTTCGCGAACTAAGGTAATTTCTGTACCCCGGCTAGTCATTACGAGAAAGGGATTGCTGCCCAAAAAGGAGTATCGCCCCAGTCTTTGAGGGTCCATGCCGCTGTCCAGAAAGAAGCTATAAGGATTGTCCTTGATTAGCTCAAAAAGCTCCGGAGCGGTTAGGGAGGTAAAGACTTCTTCGACCAGAGGATAGCGATTCATCTTAGCTTTCAGCCATCAATCCAATACTGACTGCTTCTTCAAATCTTTTCTAACACTTCTTTAGTCGTGAGGCCGACTTCAGCTGGGTTGGGTGCAATGGTAATCCCAGCTTGTGACAAAGCTTTTATCTTCTCTGAAGCCTTGCCAGCGCTGCCCGTAATAATGGCTCCGGCATGTCCCATTCTTTTCCCGGGCGGAGCAGTGCTTCCCGCGACAAAGGCAACCACGGGTTTAGTCATTTTATGGCTGATAAATTCAGCAGCCTCTTGCTCCATGGTGCCACCAATCTCACCAATAAGAACCACAGCGTTGGTATCTTGGTCTGCTTGAAATAGTTCTAAGATATCAACAAAGGTGCTGCCAGGTAGGGCATCACCGCCAATGCCAACGCACGTGGATTGCCCAATTCCCAGACTGGTGAGCTGAGATACGATGTCGTAAGTCAGGGTGCCGCTGCGAGAGACTACCCCTACGTGGCCGGGAAGATGAATTTCCCCCACCATAATTCCAGCCTTGCATTTCCCTGGGGACATGACTCCCGGGCAATTAGGGCCGATGAGCCTCGATGATTTACCTCTAAGGTAGCTGTGTACCTTCACCATGTCTAAAACTGGTATGCCTTCAGTTATGCACACAATCAATGGTATGCCAGCGTCAATCGTCTCCAGGATAGCATCTGTGGCAGAGGCGGGGGGCACAAAAATGAGACTAGCATTAGCTCCGGTCTCAGCGATAGCTTTCTCTACGGAGTTGAAAACGGGCACTCCCAAATGTTGGCTGCCCCCTTTGCCAGGTGTAACCCCAGCCACTACTTTGGTACCATATTCTATACAGCGTTGGGTATGAAAGCTACCTTCGCTGCCGGTGATTCCTTGAATTAAAAGCCTGGTGTTTTCGTCAACGAGAATGCTCACTTAATTACTCCTTTTTAGCCTGAATTCTTAGCTGCTTGGACTACCTTATAAGCGCCATCATAGAAATCTTTAGCCCGGATGAAACTTATCCCTGACTCAGCCAGGATGCGTTGGCCTTCTTCAAGGTTGGTCCCTGCCAGCCTGACGACTACGGGGAAGCGGATGTCCATTTGCTGATAGGCTTCAACTATCCCTTGGGCGATGACATCTACCCTAGCCATGCCCCCAAATATGTTTACCAGGACGGCCTTTACCCCGGGGTCGGCAATAAACATCTTGAACGAGTTTACCACTCTCTCAGGGTTATTGAGCGTGCCGATGTCCAGGAAATTTGCTGCTCTGCCACCGCAGTATTGGATAAGGTCATTGACTGCCATGGCTAACCCTGCGCCATTGACCATACAGCCAATATCACCATCCATCTTGACATAATTATTGATTCCCCAGTCACGAGCCTGGACTTCCAGAGGCTCCTCCTGCTCCTTATCCTGGAGTTCTTGGATATCTTTGTGACGGAAAAGAGCATTGTCGTCGAAATTAAGTTTAGCGTCTAGAGCTAGCAACTTTCCCTCAGCGGTGATAACCAGAGGATTGATCTCAGCCAGAGAACAATCCTTGTCCATGAATAGCTTGTAGAGCTTTGTCATCAACTGCGTGGCTGCGCCTATTTGCCCTCCATTCAGATTCATCCCGTAAGCCAGCCTGCGACCATGGAATGGCTGAAAGCCAATAGCAGGGTCAATGTTACTCCGAAATATTTTCTCTGGAGTCGATTGGGCCACCTCTTCGATTTCCATGCCCCCGGCCTCGCTTGCCATCATCACAGGTAAGCGACTATTCCCATCGACAAGGATGCTGAGGTAGAGCTCTCGTGCCACTGCGCTTGCTTCCTCCACCAGGACTTTATTCACCGGCGCTCCTTCCGGTCCAGTTTGATGGGTCACCAGTCGGGTTCCAATCAATTGGCTCGCAGCCTTCTCTGCTTCTTCTGGGTTATTAACCGTCTTTATGCCACCGGCCTTGCCCCTTCCTCCAGCATAGACCTGGGCTTTAATTACCGTCTTACCGCCAATCTCAGCGGCTATCTCTCTAGATTCGGCTGGACTGGAAGCCACCTTGCCCCTGGGAACGGGAACGCCGTATTGAGCTAGAAGTGCCTTGGCTTGAAACTCATGGACCTTCATATCATTTCCTTTCTTCTCATTCTTGTTTCGCCCTCCCTTGGTGGAGAGGACTAACATGAAATCGCCGTAAGCGAACCATCTTTCGACTGGCGGAGGGGGTGGGATTCGAACCCACGTTCGCCAAAAAGGCGAAAGCGGTTTTCAAGACCGCCACCATAAGCCGCTCGGTCACCCCTCCTGAAGCTAAATTTCAGTTCTTACTCGATGATACGTCTACTTTTGCCGTTAAATTGTCCTTATTTTTCTAGCGCTGTTTGCTGCGGGTGGTAAGACATCATCCAGAAGTGACATAGCCTCGCTCTGAGTTTCCTCAATTATATGAAAATAGACATCTAAAGTAAACGCTACGCTAGAGTGGCCTAGAGCTTCAGAGATAGCCTTTGGCTTGGCGCCAAGTAACATTTAGAGAGGCCCTAAGCATCCCTTATCCCCTCAATTTGCGAAATGTTGCGTGTGACTTGCCCGCTTCGGTCTCCAAGTCATAACCTGTAAGGATTTGATACCCTTATCCCTTTGAACTTATTTCACCCTTTATCAGTGAAAAGCTTGTAAGGGCTTGTTTATCAAGTACATAGCATCCATTCTAAAATCATCTCTCTCTGAACTCTTTCATTGTGTTTTAGGACGAAAAGAGGGCATTAAATGGAGTTTATTCGTCATTAGAGACAGCTAATAACACAGTTTAGTTAAAGCTAATGGCTTTGGATTCTCTAAAATTTGGAGCTATACAAGCAAGGCCACCCATTCTGCCCTTTAGAATGCAATTAGAAACAAGGTGAGATTACTATTTCTTTTCCCAGACGTGCCCACATCTTGTACAGATGTAGGTGTGTGTTTTGAATGTATAAAGAATAGTCTTTGAGTTGCAGTTGGGACATACTAGTTGCGCCATTTGTGCCGATTTTACACCCCCAAACAGGATTTGCCAAGGATGCAAAGGCAAACTAGCTGTAAATTCTGCGGGTTCACTGCAATAAAACGCTACTTAGGAGAGAAATCATCTTAGGTTGTCAGTCAATTTGGTGACAAACTAGACCTAAGCTAAACTTTAAGTTACGTCTATGGCAATATATTTTTCTACTGCTCTTATCTTTTTTAGCACTATTTCAGATTTAAGAATGAAAGTTTGACAAACTGTTGATGGATGTGCTACTATTAAAATTGCTCCAAGTGGCCAAACGGGAATTTGGTGGACGAAGAACCGAGACTGAGTAGGCAGAAGTCGATTAATAGGTGAAAGCCGAAGGGTAGGCGGAAGTCGAAAGGAGGAGGGGAGGAAACCACAGAAGGGGAGGTTGCTTGGAGTATTTCCTTATGCCCTCATAACTAGTCCTGCCTATTATGAGCATGTAGCACTGACCAACTTCAATCGGATGTCATATTTAGAATCTCCCTGGTAGATTTCTGAGAATTATTTGTTGTGGCGATACAACTACCAGTAGGCATTTCTCCATGTGGTTTGTATTCATCCCAAAATCGTCCATCTCTCAACATTTCAGGCCATTGACAGTCATGGGAATTGACATTAAACTACTTCACAGCTGGCTGACCAACAAGTTAGCTGTCTAAAGGTGGGTTTCATCTCACGAATTACAGCCTAAAGGCTTGCATTGATGAAAAAGGCATTGATTACGGGCATAACGGGGCAAGATGGCTCTTACTTAGCCGAGTTCTTGTTGAATAAAGGTTATGAAGTCCATGGTATCATTAGAAGAGCATCTACCTTTAATACAGATAGAATAGACCACATTTATGTTGACCCCCATGACCCTAATGCCAGATTGACTCTGCATTACGGTGACCTTTCTGATTCTGAACAGATTTCAAATATTATCTATAACATAAGTCCTGACGAGGTATACCATCTAGCGGCGCAAAGTCATGTGCGGGTTAGTTTCGATACTCCTGAATACTCAGGAAATGTTACCGCCCTGGGCACGACTAGGATGTTAGAGGCGATAAGAAGAAGTAGGAATAGGGCCAAGTTTTATGAAGCTTCCAGCAGTGAGATGTTTGGGGCATCCCCACCACCCCAAAATGAAGAAACACCTTTCAGGCCAAGAAGCCCTTATGCCTGTGCCAAGGTTTACGCCTACTGGATGACGAAAAATTATCGTGATGGATACGGTGTATTTGCCTGTAGCGGCATCCTTTTTAACCACGAATCTCCCAGAAGAGGCGAGACCTTTGTAACCAGAAAAATCACCATGGCTATGGCGAGAATTCTTGCCGGAAAGGAGAAATATCTCTACCTGGGGAATTTAGACGCGAAAAGAGACTGGGGATATGCCCCGGAATACGTAGAATGTATCTGGCGCATGCTTCAGAATGAGCGTCCAGATGATTTTGTCGTCGGAGTGGGCGAGTCTCATTCAGTCAGGGAATTCCTGGAAGAAGCCTTCTCCTACGTCAATTTGGACATAGAGGACTATGTCAGAATTGATTCAAGATATTTTAGACCAACGGAGCCTGAAACATTACTCCCTGACACTGCTAAGGCCAGGGCAAGGTTGAATTGGGCTCCGAAGGTTAAGTTTAAGGACTTGGTGAAAATTATGGTGGATGCGGATATGAGGGCGGCGGGATTAGAGCCTATAGGTGAAGGGAATAAGATCATTGAACAGAAGTTCCCGGATAAGTGGTGGGGTGTAGATTAGATGGGATATTGGGAAAATAAAAAAATTCTGGTTACAGGTGGCGCGGGATTTTTAGGTTCCTTTTTGGTGGAGAAGTTAAGAGGAAGAGGGGTGAGTGAACACAATCTGAGTATACCTCGGAGCAAGGACCTGGATTTGAGGCGCTGGGAGAATTGTGTTAAAGCAGTCAAAGATATTGATATCGTCATCCATTTGGCTGCCAGGGTTGGGGGTATCGGATATAATCAAGCCTATCCCGCCTCACTTTTTTACAACAACGCTATCATGGGCATTCAAATGGTGGAGGCAGCCAGACAAGAAGCCGTAGGGAAATTCGTAGCAGTAGGAACTGTTTGTGCCTATCCAAAGTTCGCACGAGTGCAATTTAAGGAAGAAGACTTGTGGAATGGATACCCGGAGGAGACGAATGGCCCCTATGGCTTAGCGAAGAAGATGTTACTGGTACAGTCGCAGGCATACAGGCAACAGTATGGCTTCAATGCCATTTATCTTTTGCCCGTCAACCTCTACGGGCCGGGCGATAATTTCGACCTGGAGTCTTCCCACGTTATTGCGGCGTTGATAAGAAAATTTACAGAGGCGGTGCAGAATAAGGAAACTAGTGTTGAGGTTTGGGGAACCGGGGAAGCGTCGAGAGAATTCTTATATGTGGAAGATGCGGCTGAAGGCATTGTTTTGGCTACGGAAATATACAATAAGCCTGAACCTGTAAACATTGGAACTGGTCTTGAGATAAAGATTAAAGATTTGGTCAAATTGATAGCAGAACTTACGGGGTTTAAGGGAGCGATAAGATGGAATACCAGTAAGCCGGACGGGCAGCCAAGAAGATGTTTGAATACTTCGAGAGCTAAAAGGGAGTTTGGTTTTGAGGCGAAGACCGATTTCATAGAGGGTCTGAGAAGAACGATTGAGTGGTATAAGAAAACGAGGGTGGACAGATGAACACTATTCTTTCAACAATCATAAAAAGCTTAAGGGCAAACCGTTGCAGCTCTACAGGATAATCGAGAAATAAGAACTCCGTAACCTCAGGAAGGACCCGCGCGGACAAGAGAACGACTTTAGCGGATTGCCAGAACTCGAAAAGGAATTGAGAAAAAATACCAAAAGCAAATCTTAGGATGAAAAGAGGAAATATCAAGTCAGAAAGCTTCAACTCTTCGAGAAAAGGCCTGTAAGATGAGCAGCAACAGGCCTTTAGTTTCCGCCGTAACCCCTTACCAGGGCAGGTTCATCGAGGATACTCTGTTGAGCGTGAAGAATCAGGACTATCCAAATATCGAACATATAGTTGTAGACGGAGGATCAACTGACAATACACTGGAAATCTTAGGAAAGCATGCAAATGAATACAGTTTAACATGGATTTCTGAACCGGATAACGGACAATCAGACGCCATTAATAAAGGATTCAGGAGGTCGGCAGGAGAAATAGTTGGGTGGCTTAATTCTGACGATGTTTATTTTGATAAGCAAGTGATTTCTTATATCGTAGAGCAATTCGAATCCTGCCGCGATGTTGATGTAATACACGGGAGTAATGTCTCGATGACTGAAGACAACTTGATTTTCAAGATTCGGCCTTCCTTTCCTTGGGTCAGTTACAAGCGGCTCCTTTGTCATGATTGCGTTATCCAATCAGCGACCTTCTTCAGAAGAAGAATAATCCAGAGCAATCAGTTGGATGTCAACTCAGATTTTGTAATGGACTACGAATACTGGTTGAGAATAGCTAAGGTTGGTGCAAGATTCAAGTCGGTAAGCAGGGTTTTATCTGCTAATATGGTTCACCCTGCCAGGAAAAGTAAGATTGCAAAGGAACAAATGAAAGCGAAAAAAAGAGAAGTCCAGGCCAGATATGGGCAAAAGTTCGATCTTGGGTATAAGCTTCAAAGGGATTTTCCCGTCCTCCCTTGGGCGTTTCTATGGAGAGTACTCGGGCTGAGAATAATAATACAGTTAGATGCCAATTTTGAACGACAAGACTTAGCTTTTTGTGGAAAATTGGATTCGCACCGGAAACTGATATCCAAGTGTTTATTACCATTTCTCTAGTTGCATTACTCCCCATGTTGTAGGTTATGCATGTAACGTCGATGTGTGACCTTATCAAGGCTCTCCGAGCCCTCAGGAGCATCTGATAAACAGTCGAAAAACAGAGTCAATAATGCGACCGTCTTCTCAATGGTGTCGGCTAGCACTGTTACATGAACTTGATAAAATCACTAAGGCAATGAAAGTCCAGGGTAAAGACGTGGTTAGCTTAATAAAAGCATTTCAGCTAGAGCCGTGGATATGGAATGCCAAACACAGAGTAGAAGTGAAAAACCGGAATCATGTCATACTAACCTTCGTTGATTGTCTGTGTTGGTTTCTTTTGAAAGGGAGGGAAGGGGGCATGAGGAAACGATTTGCAAAGTTGTAGAACCTAAGGTGTTCGGAGACTACGCCGATTATTTCAATCCGAGTATCCAGATAAAAGCTCTCAAATTACCTCCTCGGCGGAGCCAAGAGGAAGTCGCCTGCATATGGGAATTCAAGGTCGGAGAATAGAAGCTCCCAAGAGGGATGAAGCCTTGTGTGTAAACAATCTAATTCGGTCCCACAATTATGTCTTAGGTCGTTTTGCTCCGCATTTGGCGCGTTGAGTGGCTCTCGATGCTCTGTTACATCTAGGTCTTCATCCTGACCCGGCACAGCAATCCGGTAAGTGCCACATACCCTGATACAGGATCAGCAGGTGTGTCATCAGTCAGCATATTTTCGGAGGCATCCTCCCAACCGTGAGGGACAGAAATCATGTCCCGCATGATTTCATTGGTGACTTTAGCCTTGATCTGCAGATTACCTATCTTAGTCTCGATGATCATAGGCTCACCATCAGTGATTCTATATTTGGCTGCCGTATCGGGGTGAATATGGGCTAGGGGCTCTGGATTTCGGCGGCGTAGCCTGTTCAGGTGGCGCTGCTCCGAGTGGTAATATTCTATTTCCCTCCTGCCGGTAGTCAAGACTAAGGGAAATTCTTCGAAAAGCTCCGGGGTGTTGAGCGGACTCTCCCTGGGCTCAAGATAAGTGGGTAACGGATCAATCCCAACCTTTGCCAGTCGATCAGAGTAAAGCTCCACTTTTCCTGACCGTGTCCGGAACCCCTCTTGCTTGTACTGACGTTCACCAGAGATGGCCTGAGGATGTATGTAACCTTCAGGATACAACTCCAAGATTTTCTTGACAGTCAATCCGGCCGGCTCATAACAGTAATCTACAATCTCCTCGTCACTCTTCCAGGGAAAGTACTGCTCGTAGCCCACCCTTCTGGCCAGACTGAGCCAGAATTTGGAATCAGGCCAGGATTCCCACTGTGGCTCGATTACCGGTCTGCGCAGGAACCAGCCACGCCATGTGACAGGCGCTAGCTTTTCCAAAAACGTGCAAGCTGGAAGCACAATATCAGCCATCTGAGCTGTGGCTGTCATCTTGATATCCATAACTACTAAAAAATCGAGCTTGTCCAGAGCCTTTCTAACCTTTGTCGCATTGGGCCAGGTAACAGCAGGATTCGCCCCCGCTATGATTACATTTCTGAGTTGCTGGGGTTCATTTAATACCAGGTCTCCCCAATTAACCGTGCAACCAGGCTGAAAATGTGGCAGGACAGTATATAGCGGGTAGTTACCAATCACTTGCTTCTTTACTCCTCGCATTAGTTCTGGGAGCCTGATGTTTCTTATAGGAAGACTAAACCACTTTAAATCTCCGCCAGGCACCTGGAGATTACCGGTTATGGCGGATAGTATTGCCAGGGAACGACAGTTTTGAAAACCGCACTGGCATTGGTGGAGCTTGAAACCAGGTTGTATGGAGGCAGGTTTGGTGCCAGCATACATCCGGCTGATTTTCTTAATGTCTTCCGCTGCCACGCCAGAGATTCGCTCAGCCTCTTCCGGCGTATACTGCTTGACATGGTCGGCAAGTTTGTCAAAGCCTACAGTCCAGTTCTCCACAAACTCCCTATCATACAGGTGTTCCGAGATTATGGTATTTATCATTGCCAGGAGAATAATGCCGTCTGTAGCCAGCCTTGGCCTGATATGTATATCAGCATGTCTGGTTAGGGGTATTCGTCTGGGGTCAATAATGATGAGCTTGGCCCCTCTTTTTTTGGCATTGCGAATCCGAGCATCAACTACATGGTAAGTCTCTTGTGGGTCATCAGCCCACACTATTATGCAACTGGAGTTTTCCACATCAGGCTCATAGGGACTACCTAATGTCGCTACCTGTGCCATCGCCACCGGGAGAAAACACATATCAGCTGCATGAAAGTTGTAGGGAGTGCCATAAACGTCGCAGAATCGCCATGCTAAGCCACCGCCTAAGGCAGCACCCAGCTCTACTGGGTCGCCACAAAAAACACCAAACGAGGCAGCGCCATACTTTTCCTTGCCCTCAGTCAATTTACTTGCTATGGTATCTAAGGCTTCGTCCCAAGATATTCTGTGCCACTCTCCTTTTTCTTTCCTGAGAGGATACTTAAGCCTGGCATCGTGGTGTACATGCTCGGGAATTTGACGGGCTTTAACACAAATCCTTCCCCGGCTATACGGATGCTCAGGCCATCCCTCAACACCAACGATTTTACCTTTTTTGACATGCACTCTGATTCCACATCCGTTATGACACATGCCACATGGGATTGTAACCCACCGTTGCTCGATATGCAGCTCTGTGGGATCTTCCATAGTAACCTTCTTATAATAGCTTAGTTCTTCCGCAATGCTAGTCCATAGTATATCATCCTCGACGGCGGAACAGCTGGACACTATGTCAGGCCAAGAAATCCCAATAAACTTGAGAGGAAGTCATATGGCAGGGATTATTGTCATAAATGTCGTAGTATAAGAAAGGAAACCCATCATAGTCAGAGCTTTTGACCCTAAATGGCAGAGATGCCCGATGGTGAAGAGCTTTGATATAGGAGTGGGCGCCGGGGAAGTTAGTTTTTATTAATACGAATTAGTGTGCTAAAATCGGGGTGTGTAATTGAGGCAAAATAGCACCTGAAGAAGCAAAGATGCCTATTTATGAATATTGGTGTGGCTCTTGCCAGCGAAAGATTAGCGTGTACAAACAGGACTTTTCCTCTCCAGCCCGCTGTCCTCGCTGTGGAAATAGCAATCTAAAGCGAGTATTTTCCACCTTTGCCATGCACAAAACTACCAAAGATGTGTATGAAGACATACTTTCTGACCGAGAGCTGACTCAGGGTATGCTGAAAAATGATCCCAGGGCAATGGCTGAGTGGAATAAACGAATGACTGGTGGGGAAAAATCTCCCCCTGAATATGAAGAGATAACTGATAGGATGGAGAGGGGGGAATGGCCTCTAAAACAGCTGCAGGAGAAAAAGGAGGAGTTCTTCGGCAAAGAGCCAAGCAAACCCGAAACGAATGATTGAGGTGGGCCATGCCTATCTATGAATTTATCTGTCAGAATTGCCGTAGAAAATCGAGCTTTCTCATACGGGATGCTTCTGCTTCCGTTGTCCATAAATGTTCGTTTTGCGGCGGCACCGATTTATACCGCGCTGTATCGAGCTTCGCTTACCATAAATCATTGCAGACCGTTTGGGAAGAAAGTGGTGAGCCGACAGCGAATCCCGCCCCTGACTATTATAAAGACCCCCGGAATATCGGCCGCTGGGTGGAAAAGAGATTCAAGGACATGGGGCAAGAGATGCCGTCCCAGGTCCAGGAACAGATACAAGCCGCCAGGGAAGGTGTGTTGCCCGAGCCATTGAGGGACCTTGACAGTGCCTCGCCGACCGCTGCGTATGATTGATGCCAATCTGAACCGCTCCAGCGAAGGCTTGCGGGTTTTGGAGGATGTCGCTCGCTTTCTTCTCAATGATGATGAGCTGAGCCAGCAGTTAAAGGCTCTACGCCATGATTTGGCACAGGAGACTAAATCACTGCGCAGAGGGCTCTTGTCTCAACGGGATTCCGAACACGACATCGGTCGCCCTCACTCTATCCCTTCCTCTTCAAGGAAGCGAGACCTGACTATGGAAGCAACCTCGCTGCAGGGCTTGGCTGACCTGGTTACAGCCAATGCCAGGAGGGTGGAAGAATCTCTTCGCGTGATGGAGGAGCTGGCTAAATTGCCGGAGATAAGTTCAATGCTGAATTCAGCCAGATTCGAGCAGGCGAGATTTGCCCTTTATACCCTGGAGCAGGATTTAGTTTCCAAAATATCACGACGTGACAAAATGGAAAGAATGTTTGGGCTTTACGTTATTCTGGACAGGCAATTTCTGGCTGGCTGGGATGAGTTGGATATTGCCCGCCGAATCATTCGTGGAGGTGCCCGGATAATCCAGCTTCGCGATAAGCGAAGCAAAAAGGGGGAACTACTGCTTGTGGCGCAAAAGCTCAAGGAGCTCTGTAGTAAATTGGATGTTCTATTTATAATAAATGATTACCTGGACCTGGCTATGGCTGTTGATGCCGATGGCCTTCACATTGGGCAGGAAGACCTGCCCCTGCCCGTAATCCGCAGGGAGTTGCCCATAGATAAAATAGTTGGCTGCTCCGTCACCACATTATCTCAAGCCACAAAAGCCCAGGCTGAAGGAGCAGATTATATTGCCGTGGGGTCCATGTTTCCTACGACAACGAAAGAGGGAGCCACTGTAGTCGGACTGGATACGCTCAAAGAACTTAAGCGAACAGTTTCCGTCCCTGTGGTAGCTATTGGCGGCATAACCGGAAATAATATCGGCAAAGTAGTGGCTGCTGGCACCGATGCTATCGCTGTGATCAGCGCCGTCCTGAGTGAAGAGGATGTTGAGGAAGCTGTGCGGGGGCTGATTTCAAAGATGGATCTGGCGAGGGAAGAATGTCAAAACCATTAGAAGATTTGGAGGCTATTGCTGCGGAGCTGCGCCCCTATTTTGCTGCTGAGGATGGGGCGCGGGAGAAAGCCTTGCGTAGTTGCCGTCAGGTAATCCGCTACAGCGCTGAGGCCGTACGTGCAGTGCATCGTCAGGAATGGGATAAGGCAAAGCAACGCCTTGATTCAGCTCGTGAATTGCTTCAGGAACTGGACCATGACCTAGCCAGGCATGGAAGGTTGCTTCATTCGGGTTTCGTTCATGACGCTCAAAAGGAGTTCGCCGAGGGATGTATAACCCTGGCTTTGATTGCTGGAGAAGACTTGCTGAAGCCGGACGCTCTGGGCGTAAGCAATGCTGCCTACCTTGACGGATTGGGCGAATCCGTGGGTGAATTGAGGAGGCATATACTGGATAGCCTAAGGCGGGGGGACTTCTCCCGTTGCGAAGAGC
Source organism: Dehalococcoidia bacterium (assembly GCA_034414335.1). GTDB lineage: Bacteria > Chloroflexota > Dehalococcoidia > GIF9 > AB-539-J10 > RBG-13-51-36. The sequence goes on along the minus strand of DAOUMB010000068.1, from coordinate 2,108 downwards.
TGCTGGGCATAATGGATGAAATCTACGGAATCTTGATAACTATGGACTTCCCGGAATTGCTCGCTCATGGCTTAAGGCGAACTACAGATGCTATGAGGGGCATTATAGAAAGAACCCGCGGAGATTTAACAGTAGCTTTGAGGCAGAAAAACTTAGAAACGAAGCTTAATGACCTTGGCTAGCTCTCTTCAAGTGCTGGCACCATATGTTACCAATGAAAGGTCACAATCCCATCTCTTTGGCCACTATTTCTCGATAGAAATTGGCATCACCAAAGGCAAGCTCTCCAGCTTTGGCTCGCCTGGTGTAGAAATGCAAATCATGTTCCATGGTAACGCCAATTGCCCCATGTATCTGATGTGCCAGAGAAAGGACCCGCTGAGAGGCTTCGCCCGCCCAGGCCTTGGCTATGGCTACTTCTTTGCTGCAGGGGAGTCCTTCGCTTAGCATCCACGCTGCCTGGTAGGTGCTGAACCTGACGCCGTCAACATCGGTTGCCATGTCCGCGCAATAGTGCTGTATGGCTTGGAAGCTGCCAATGGGACGGTCAAATTGCTTCCTTTCTTTAGCGTAATCTATGGTCATCTCCAGTACTTGCTGAATATTGCCGACCATCTCGCAGCATTTTCCTACTGCTGCCCGCTCGATTATCTTCTGCACCGCGCTCCCTGCCTGGCCCGGCTGTCCCAGAATGTTAGCTTTAGGTACTGGCATCTGGTTAAAAACCACCTCGCATAGTTTATCGCCGGCGATGGTATTTAGAACGGTGCATTTTATCTTCGGACTCTTGGCGTCCGCCAGGAAAATGGTAACGCCGTCAGGCCTGGTCCTGGCCACACATAGCAGGTGGTCAGCAATATGAGCATCGGGGACAAACAGTTTTGTCCCCTTGATAATATAGCTGCCATCGTCAGGGGTAGCTTCGACCTTGACTGCAGAGGCATCGTAATTGTGATAGCCGGGCTCGCTCAGGGCCAGGGTAAGGATTTTCTCCCCGCGGATTAGCCCGGGCAGGTATTCTTGTTTTTGCTCCTCGCTGCCGAAATCCAGAATAGATAGACCCCCAAGGACCACCGTAGAGAAGAAAGGGTCGGGTAAACAGGCGCGTCCCATCTCCTCTAATAGCACCGCCAGGTCGAGAAAACTCATGTCGCCGCCGCCATATTTGTCCGGGAATACCAGGCCCATCCAGCCCAGCTCGGCCATTTCCTGCCATAATTCTGCTGAATAACCTGTCTCACTCTCTTCCATCTGTTTAACGAATTTTTTAGGGCACTTATCGGCCAAGAAGTCGCGGGCTGTCTTCTTCAGCATTTCTTGTTCTTCAGTAAGAGTTAACCTCATATTACACCTCTCACATAAAATTCATTCTGTTCTCTCTCCCCTCGTGGGAGGGAGCTAGAGGGAGGGGGATTAGCTTGGTAGTCCCAGTCCTCGTGTAGCCAGGATGTTCTTCAAGATTTCGGTTGTCCCCCCCTGGAGACTGTAACCCTTGGAGCCCAGGTATGAATGTGAGGCCAGGCCACGAATAGGGACCAGCTTGGAGCCGGGCATCAACTGCCCATAGGGACCCAGTATCTCCATAGCCGCGCTGGCCAGGCGTTTCTCAAATTCCGTGGAATAGGCCTTGGACATGGCGGATTCCCAGTTAGGGGCCCGCCCTTCTTCCATGACCGACGCTACCCTGTAACCAAGGAGACGCCCGATCTCAAATTCAATCTGAAGCTGTGCCAGCTTATTGCGAATTATAGGGTCCTGGGACAATTTGTTTTCCTTGCTGAACTTCACAATGGCTTCGAAGAGGGCATAATTGCCCATGATGCGTTCCATGCCACATCTCTCGTAATCAAGCTGATGGAGAATTTGATAGAAGCCGCGGTTTTTCTCTCCTATTAAATACTTCTTGTGCACGCGCACATTGTCAAAAAAGAGGTCGCTCCAGGCCTCGGTGCCGGTAATATCAATCATGGGGATGCGACTGAGCCCGGGGGCCTTGGCATCTACTATAAACTCGCTGATCCCCCTGTGCTTTGCTGCCTCGGGGTCCGTTCTGGCTACCATGTAAAAGTAGTGGGCTAGGTAGGCGCAGCTGGTCCACGTCTTTTGAC
>DAOUMB010000067.1:0-6935 GCA_034414335.1 Dehalococcoidia bacterium | reverse complement strand
GGGGAAGCCGGGCAGCCTTTTCTCAGGGTTTATTGCCCGGTTTCTTTTATCCTTTCCTCAAAGTCTCAGATACAGTAAATCGGCATTTCCTTCCGATTCCTCAAATCACACCCCGGGTATCTACAACGCCTGGAGCTTATGTCCGGAGTACCAACTCGCACCTACCATCCAGCCCTTTGAACCTGACATACACTACAAACGTTGGGGCAAAGCACCAGCCATGGTTTGATGCCTCAAGCTCCACGGCCGATGCCATTCTCGGCAGCTCTACGCCATTGAGCTTGACGCTGGCCGGGGTACCAGTCCTGTTCAGCTTAACGACATATGTCTTGCCCGAGGCGCTCACGTCCACTATTACCTTGTCCTGCTTGCGTCTGACTCGACATTTAACCATCTGGTCGTCGTCGTAAATGGTGCACTCTCCATCAGAGCAGAGCCAGACGTCCAGGGTAATGGGGTTGAAGGGCTTCTCCCCCACATAACTCATGTCTGGGCTCATAGGGATGATAGAGTCTCCCTTGATGTAAAGGGGAAGCTCCTCCAACGGAGGCTGGACTTGGAGGGTGATGGGACCCTCGTGTTCCAAGGCGGTCCAGTAGTCAAACCACGTGCCTTTTGGAAGATACACCGTCCGTTTGTTGGCTGGGGTGCACACGGGAGCTACAAGGAGAGCATCGCCGAACATGTACTGGTCTTCTATGGAGTAGGTATTGGGGTCGTCCTGGAACTCGAGGACCATAGCCCTCATCATCGGCAGACCTGTCTTGGTGGCCTTGTACGCTTGAGAGTAGATGTACGGCAGGAGCCTATACCTTAGCTTGGCATACTTGCGAAAGTTCTCAACAGCCCGATCGCCGAATGTCCAAGGTACCCTGCGGATTGGACCTAGTCCCATCAAACGGGTATGTGAGGTGAACATAGACCATTGGGCCCAGCGAATCCACAGCTCAGAGGTCAGATGCCCTGCAGAAGCTGACGTGCCGCCGCTATCGCAACTCCAAAACGGTACTCCTGAAAGCCCAATGGATAGCCCTGCACGGAGGCTCGTAAGCATATCTTCCCATTCACAGTTGGGGTCGCCGGACCAGCAAATGGGATAGCGTTGCATGCCGGCTGTACCAGAGCGAGCATTCACAAGCCCCCTGTGCCCTGTGCCCTCCTCGACTGCCTCAAACAAAGCCTTCTGGTAGAGCAGTTGATAGAGGTTGTGCATCTCCTGACCAGACCGCCCGTTATGATAGCGAGCATCCGAAGGAACGTCTTCTCCCCAGTCGCTCTGGGTTATGGAGAAGCAACCGGCCTTCATGAACTGGATTACCTTGTCTTTGAACCACTTTACCGCCTCCGGATTCGTGAAGTCTGGCATCAGGCAAGGATCGAAGTACATGCGGTTGTGCCGGTCCCTCCAGGCATTATCCCTCTCGATCATGGCAAGGGAGTACTCTGTCTGCCCTTTTAGCCCGGTAGACTTCCTACCGGTATACTTCCTGCCAAGGTGTACTTCATAGGGAGAACCGTCTTCTCGGGTCAACACATACTCCTTCTCCCTCGCCTCCTCCTCCATCTCAGTGCCTATGTTCAACATGGGTGCCGTATGCATGCCGGTCTTGATACCCAGCTTGGCCAGCTCCTCGGATACGCTCCTCGTCCACACTAGCTCTTCCTCCGTCGAGACTTCTGGTGGTCGGTCCAGCCTTATCATGTGGATAAAAAGGTCCACTGGAATGTCCAGTTCCCTGAACTTCCTGGCGACGGAAAGGACCTCGTCCAGGTCCTCCGGACTACCGGGGCGCATATTGTGCACAAAAGGTCTGCACCATATGCCAAAGGACTCCTTGGGCGGAAGGGGCGGCCAGCCGGTGATCTCCTCGTAACGGGCCAGCACGTCCTTAAGCCCAGGTCCATAAATGATGAAGATGTCCAATCTGGGGTCGTCCACTATTACGGTGAAGGTCATCAGGGAACGGCTGCCCATGTCATATGTGACGCGGTAGGTGGTGTTAACGAAGATGCCGTAGCCCCTCGTGCTCATAAAAAAGGGAATGTTCTTGTGTGCTTCCTCGGTCCCTGAGCCGAAGGGGTTGACGTTCCACCCTTTGATGGTCTGCCCGAGCTTGTTGAACCTCGTGAATTTTTCCCCGAAGCCGTAAAAGGCCTCTCCTGAGAAGAGACTGAAGGTCTCATTGGATCGGTGGAACTTGCCGTCCTGACTCGTGAAGCCCACTGGCAGGCTGCGATAGTTGTTGTGAACGTCTAGGTCGCGCATGTTCTCCTGTAAGACGACCTGCCCGGCCGTGTCGTAGATTGAGTATTTCCAAGGATTTTTCTGAGCTTCGAAACATACAGCACCAGTGTCGACGCGGACCGCTTCAGGCGTCTCAGACACATCAAATGCTGTGGCCGGCCACTCCTCCTTGATATCCAGTAAGCCCTTTACATCCCTCAGCTCATCATCGGGACACATTCGAAACCGGATGATGCTCGGCGTGCAAATGGTCAAATAGATGTCAACTTGGTTTACCCGACTCGTCGTGCAGTGAAAGACGAGTCCATCCTTCACTTTCTCATAAGAATCCTGTCTCTGAATGAATTCGTGATGTTCTGGCATCACTTCATTCTCGCTCTACTTAATCCATACCAAGGCTAAATTCCCGGTATTGGGGAACCCAGGCTTTTTTTGCTGGGCCCCCCTCTACCGGGTTGGATAGGTTATATGGTGAACCGGTGCTGCTACCTAATGCCCCATCTTTGCCTTCATGGCCTGGTCAATCCATAGCCTTTTTACCATGGGGATATAGCAATAGAATCCAGCCTCAATCTCCCCAAAGTAATTCTTGACCCACGGCCAATAGCAGTTCAGGACAACAGGTTCGGCAAAGGATATACCAGGAACATCGTCAATGAAAACTAGGCAGGCCTTCTTGAGTATGGCGCTTCTCTTGACCGGATCCATTGTTGACATTCCCGATGCAAACAGCTCTGCAAACTCTTTGTTATCCCACCGAGAATGGTTACTATCCGACTCTACTAGCCCCCTACCCAATGAATAGTCTATAGCAGTAATGGTGGATTCGTCCGTGACAGAGTCCTTGAAATCAAGAGATCCGTATAGACTAAGCAGGGCAGCTTGATCCATTACCTTTTGGTTAACCGTTACGCCAATCTTAGCCCACATGTCTTGAAGCAGATCTACTATATCCTGCTCCTCCGGGTCGGCTAACAGATGCAAGTCCATCTTAAAGCCATTGGGGTAACCCGCATCAGCCAGCATCTTCTTTGCCAGCTCCGGATTATACTTGTACAGCAGTTGGGAGGACTCAGGTAGTTCATTTAGTGGGGTGTGAATGGTGGAAAGTCCCTGACCTATTGGGTAGCTGAGTATGTTTCCCTTGACGAACACGAGATTGCGTATGGCTCCCAGGTCTGTGCCAATCATCATAGCTCGCCGAACATTTCTGTCGCTCCAGGGCTTCTGGTCGCACCTCAACTCCAGTATTCTTGCGGTGCCCTTAGGATACTGGCTTTGTATCAAATCAGGAGACGATTTGGTCAAGGAGTCCTGGTATACCAGAGGAACTCTCACGTGCAAATCAATCGCAGCTGTCCGTATGGCGGCTATTTGAGTAGACTCATCGACTATGACGGGGAAAACAAGCTTGTCTATAAACGGTAGTTGATATTCCTTACCGTTGATGGTCGTCTTTCCCCAGTAATTGGGATTCCTTTCGTAGACTGCTTGAGAACCCTTGACATAACTGGTGAAGATAAATGGTCCAGTGCCTACCTGATTCTTCCAATCATTAACGCCAGCGTCTAACACTTCACGAGGGATTGTTGCCCCAGGCTTGTAGAGACCCATTTGTTTTGACCATGCAGCATCGTATCTATTGCATTTAATAACAACTGTGTATTTGTCTGTGGCTTCAACGGAGTCAACAAAAGAGTATCTGGGACTACCAATACTGGCTCTATAGTCTAATTTCCGTTGTATGTGGAATGTGACGTCATCGGCGGTAAGTTCTCTGGATTCCATAAAATCTACGTGGTCCGCCGCCCACATAATCCCCGGCCGTATGTGGAAGATAATAGTTTTGGCGTCAGGTAACTCCCAGCTTTCTGCGTTGCAGCCTCCCGCGAACTCTTCGGGCACACACTCCGTCACCTTAAATGAAAACTCATTGGTGCCTCTCGGCCCATACTTCTCTATGTCGCCCACCAGTAGCGTCTCTCTATAGGGACTGCCCCAAATCATTGTTGGAGACGATCCAGAAACAGGCAGGTCCCAAGTTACTGGTTCTCTCTCGCCCCAGTAGTGGAACATGGAGAGTGTCCCGCCATATTGCGGCTCTCCAGGGGCTGCAGTGGGAGCTTCCTTCGTCGCCTTCTTGCCGCTGGCAAAGGCAAAGTCGGCAACCAGCACTAATGCCAGTACCAGCAAGAAATTCAATCCTAACCACAAAATTCTTCTTTTCATTTTTTTGTTACCTCTACTTCTATTTTTTCTTAAGTAATACTGACTGTTCATTGCGTTTACTTTTACATTTCTACACCCCCTTCAAGTTATCAAGATTTTGCTCTTTGATAGCTAATTCTTATCATATAGCCTCCTTAATATTCTTTTTTTTCAACCCTTATGAAGCGCCGGGCTCACTTTTTGGGGCGGCTTTTTCGCCCTTATCCCATAGCCTCCGAACCTGCCCCTCAACCTCGGGTCCAGAATATCTCTCACCGCATCACCAAACATATTCACCCCATAGACCACGATACTCAGGGCAAGGCCAGGCCATAAAACCATCCATGGCGCCAAGAACATATATTTGCGCCCACTTCCGCTAAGCATACCACCCCAGCTTGGAGCCGGGGGAGGTATGCCGAAACCGAGAAAGCTCAGGGAAGCCTCAGTTAGAATCATCGACGGCACCCGCACAGTAAATTGGATAAGCAGGGGAGCCATAATATTGGGCAGGATATGCCGAATAAGTAATTTGGTGAGAGGACAGCCAACAGCCACCGCAGCATTTACATATACGTTACCTTTAATGCCGATTACAGCACTTCTTATTACCCTGGAACCGCTGATGCCAAATCTTATCCCCATAACAATGATTACCTGCCATAAACCTGGCCCAATGACAGACATTAGGCCCATAAGAAGGACTAGACCAGGCATGCACATCACGGCATCAACAAACCTCTGCACCACCAGGTCGAATTTACCGCCGATGTACCCGCTGAGAAGACCTATAACTAAGCCGATAGACGTAGCCAGAGTAGCGGTAGCCAAACCTACGATCATAGAGATACGCGCCCCGTAAATGATACGACTGAGCACGTCTCGCCCCAGGTTGTCTGTGCCCAACCAATATTCGGCTGATGGCGCCGCCAGTGCATCTGCCGTGTGAGTTTCGATCATTCCATAAGGAGCCAAGAAGTCTGCAAAAATGCCAACGAAAAGCAGGACCAGGGTTATAAACAACCCTACTGTACCTAGCGGCTTCTCCTTCACCAGCCTTACGAACAAATCAGCCAGCAAGGAATGTCTTTTTGTTTCTGTCTCTGTTATTGTATCTATTGTATTGTCCATTTTATTTATAACGACTCCTGGGGTCGAGGTAGCTGTAAGTTAAGTCTACCCCTAGATTGATTAGTACCATGGCCACTCCAAACACGAGCATGCCTCCGCTAAGTACCGGGTAGTCTCTACGTGTGGTGGCTTCTATTAAGAGGCGGCCCATCCCGGGCAGGCAAAATATCTCCTCAATAATAACCGTGCCCCCGACAAGGTGAGGCAACTGCATTCCTATTATTGTGATTACCGGGATTAGGGCATTCTTTAGGGCGTGTCTTATGACGATCACCCTTTCCTTGAGCCCCTTTTCCCAGGCCGTCCTGATATAATCCTGCCTCAGCACCTCCAGCATCATGGTGCGGGTCATCCTCATGGTTACGCCTGAAAGATACATGCCCAGAACAATAGCCGGTACTATGAACATTTTCAGATGACCTATCGGGTTCTCAGTAAACGGGACAAGTGCTATCGACGGCACGTAACCCCACCAAATTGAGGGGAAGACCATTATCATCGTCCCTAACCAAAAGCTGGGGACAGCAATACACACTATGGCAAAACTACGGCCCAGATAGTCACCCCAGGTGTCCTGCCGTAACGCTGACAATATACCTATAGGCAACGCTATTATTAGGGCTATCGCTAAACCCATGAAGCCAAGTTCAAGGGTTACCGGCCACCTATCCATTATGTCCTCAATCACAGGGGTTTTTCTCCACAAGGAACTCCCGAGGTCGCCTTGAAGAATACCACTGAAACCGCCGTCCGCTTGGGGAACGACTCCCATCCAGCGTCCATACTGTGTGAGGACGGGAACATCCAATCCTAGAGAGCGCTCAAGCAAAGCTGTGTCTACTCCCCCGTAATAATCCATCTCACTTTTTATTATGTCTACTATACTGCCCGGAATGAGGCGTATCATGAAGAAGATTAGGAGACTGACTAGGAACACAGTGGGTATCATTAGCAATAACCTTTTAATTATGTAAGCGTGCATGTGCTTCCCCTAATCATGAGCTTTCCGCAATAGAGTCCATCAATCTTTTTCTTAAGATTTTGCCATGGCAAGATTAGTTTGCTATTTCATCTCCCGTAATTTTTGTCATTCCTGAATCTTCCTTCTCTTTATGGATTATGGGTAAAAAGGCCAAGCAGCTTCTTCAGTAACTAGACATATTAACATTTTAATATCATTCTTAACCAGAAGAACTGCGCTTTTGGGTGGGAATGTCAGAATAGGTTTTTAGTCATTGATTTTTAGGAAAAAAAGGTCTATCCCCCTCTTAAGACAAACCAAAGGTTATGGAGGGGACAGACCATGATGATAAGAGAATGGTTACTGAAAAGCACTGAGATAGTCAAGCAG
>DAOUMB010000066.1:0-3606 GCA_034414335.1 Dehalococcoidia bacterium | reverse complement strand
GCCATAAGCACTGAATTAACTCCTGAGCTAATTGCCGAGGGAGCGAGTAGAGAGCTTGTGCGGCATCTTCAGAATATGCATCGCAATGCCAGGTTTGAAATCACAGACCACATTATTACTTATTATCAGGCAAAAGAACCACTTATCAGGGAAGTGATAAATGCTTTTGCCAGTTATATTAAGCGGGAGACGTTATCTCAGGAGCTTATAGATGGTTTGCCTCCTGATGGGGCTTATAGTGAGAGACATCGCATCTCAGATAGTGATGTCTTTTTGGCAATCGAAAAGACAAATCCTAAATCCTAATTCCTGAACATTGAACAAATCCCTTCAAAATGCAAAAAGCAAAAATAAAAGTGCGAAATGACAGACCGTAAGTTAAAAGGTTTCGCATTCGATGCTTGGGGTTTGATTGAAGCAAGCTAATGCTAGGGGGTCGGGCGCTCTATTAATCGGGCTGAGGTTGTTATAGTATCTTCGCCTCTGACGAAGGTTATTTCTACCTCTTGTCCAACTTGGCTGCTGCGGATGGCTTGGACAAGGTCAGCAACATTGGTTATTTCTTTGCCCCCAAAATGGATGATAAAATCGTCCACTCTTAATCCAGCAAGGTCCGCAGGGCTATTATCCACTAGCTCTACAATAAGCGCTCCTTTATCGACTGAAAGGTTTATTGTCGCAGCTAGAGAGGGATCCACGGTATATAATCCCACTCCTAGCCAGGGATAAGTCACGCGGCCGTTGTGAATTAAATCAGGGATGATAAGCTTCGCCTCATCGCTGCTTATGGCATAGCCCATACCTTCTACCCCAACTGCAGCCATTTTAACGCTGGTGATGCCTATCACCTCACCAGCCATGTTCACCAGTGGGCCACCGCTGTTGCCGGGATTGATAGCAGCAGTGGTTTGAATTAAGCCGTAAAGGGTATTTCCTTCAATGTCCACGGATACATTTAAGCGGCTTACAATGCCCTCAGTCGCCGTTATTCCCTCTCCCAAAGCATTGCCAATAGCTATTACCCAATCGCCAATAGATAGCAGGCTTGAGTCGCCCCAATAAGCATAAGACAAATTTGTGGCATCTATTTTTATCACTGCAAGGTCGGACAAGGGGTCAGTGCCTACAATATATGCCGGGAAAGTTCTACCATCATTCAACTCCACGTGGATAGTATGGGCATTTTCAACTACATGGTTGTTGGTGACGATATATCCTTCATCATCGATAATCACCCCTGATCCAGCAGCAGACTGAGTATATTGACCGAGGAAACTAGAGACGACCATCTCTGTGGTTACGGAGACCACTGAAGGCATTGTCTGGGCAATTACAGGGGGAAAATCTGGCAAGGGAGTAGCCGGCGGCTCGTGCTCTAGGGGGAGTGTCCAATCGGGGTTAGTATGCTGCGTTGAGTTATTCGGTTGCGGTGGTGTGGATATTGGAGGAGAAAATATTGAGCAAGCACTGATAGTTAACGTTAGCGTTATCAGTATTATGGTAACCAAGATATATACAATCTTTTTGGCCATTTTTCGCTGTGGCTTATTATATCATTGCTATCTTTTTGAAAAAAATCTGCGCCTGGACTTAGGGACAGGGTGATTTAATCTTGCAGGGGTGATATACTAAGAAGCGATGTCTCAATCTTATGTTCGGCAGTTACTGCGGGGTGTTGTTGAGCCTTTATTGCTTTTCATTATCGATGAATTACCTATGCATGGCTACGAGATTGCCAGAGAACTGGATCGAAGGAGCCAAGGCTATTTTGACCTTGCGGCGAGCACTATTTACTCTGCATTGCGCCGTTTGGAGAGCAGGGGGCTTGTTTTGAGTTCGTGGCAGCAAGCCGCCCGGAAGCAAAGGCGCCGATATTATGAATTAACCGAGAAAGGTCATCAGATTCTGGCTGAAGAATTAGCTCAATGGCAGAAATTTCTTGGTGCCACTGACAGAGTTATAGACAGCCAGTGAAGTGAAAATTCAAATTCTAGGGGCCCATCAATTTGAGCTGAAAGGAGCACGGTTAACTTCCCTTTTAATTGATGATACTTTAGCTATAGATGCCGGTGGAATTACCTCTGCCCTTTCCCTGCCACAACAGAAAAAGATAAAAACCGTTCTGCTTACCCATCACCACTTCGACCATACTCGGGATTTGGTTACTCTGGCTGCCAATGCTGGTTATTACTGGCAAGGGCAGTTAGAGGTTTATGCTCTGCGCTACACGCTTGACGTTGTTACCACCTGTCTTCTCGATGGCAAGATGTATGTCAATTTTCTGGAATATCCCAGTAAGGAAAAACCTTCTCTCCTACTCGAAGCTATTGAACCTTATAAGAGAAAAGCCATTGCGGGGTATGATGTTTTGGCACTGCCGGCAAAGCATTCCGTACCTGCTGTTGGCTATCAAATCACCTCTTCAGATGGCACAAGCCTGTTTTATACAGGCGATACCACGGTTGGAATATCTGATTGTTGGCAACATATTTCTCCTCAGTTGCTCATCACTGAAGTTACTGGGCCTAATAATTATGGAGATTGGCTTGAGAAAGTTGGCCATTTTTCGGCGCGGCTATTGAAACAGGAGCTTACTCAGTTTCGCCAACTCAAGGGCTATCTACCCCGTGTTGTCGTTATTCACATCGGGAATCCCAATGAGCAGCAGATTAAGGAAGAGGTAGCTCAGCTAGCTCAGGAACTAGAAGCTGATATAAGTCTGGGCTATGAAGACATGAAAGTTACCTTGTAAGCACCTCTAGTATCTACTGCTATTCTTTCCTATAGGCAAGTATTTAGGGCTCGTGCTGTAGGGCTGGCGCCACGGCGACCCTTGCCATGGCGCCAGCAGTTTTCTTCAGGCTACCTTGGGCAGTTCAAGCTGGGCCTTTCTCACTTCTTCCTCAGGATAGGAATAATCCTGAAGTTTACCCGATAGGTAGGCATCATAGGCAGCCAGGTCGAAGTGCCCGTGTCCGCTGTGAGCTATCAAGATGGTCTTTGACTTACCTTCCTTCTTACACTTGAGAGCTTCGTCAATAGCTACCCTGACATTATGGCATGGCTCAGGCCCGCTGATAATCCCCTCCGTGCGGGCAAACTGTACCCCTGCCGCAAAGGCGGCGGTTTGAGGCACAGCTACGGCTTCAACCAACCCCAGTCTGTGGAGGTGGCATATCGTAGGTGCCATCCCATGATAGCGCAGTCCACCGGCATGGATTGGTGGCGGCACAAAGCCATGCCCCAGGGTATACATTTTAATCAGGGGAGTCAGTCCGACCATGTCGCCAAAATCATAGGCATAAAGTCCTTTGGTCATGCTGGGGCAGCTTTCCGGCTCGCAGCAGATAATGCGCATGTCTGGCTTCTTACCGCTGATCTTATCCCGAATCCAGGGGAAAAATTGCCCGGCGAAGTTTGAGCCACCGCCGACGTTGCCGACGATAATATCAGGGTAGGCATCTGCCATTTCCATCTGTTTTATTGTCTCTTCCCCGACGATGGTTTGATGAAGCAGGACATGGTTAAGCACGCTCCCAATCGAATACCTATAGTCTGGACGGCCTGCCATGTACTCTATCGCCTCGCTTATAGCTAGGCCTAAAC
>DAOUMB010000065.1:0-30560 GCA_034414335.1 Dehalococcoidia bacterium | reverse complement strand
AGCCGAGGGTGATAACGTAGTTTCGGCCACCTTGGGTTTTCCGGCAGGATTAAATCCTGTGAGCGAAAATTCCCCTTAGCTTTCTCTGCATTTGAGCATCGAAGAATCGCGCTCAAGATAAACTCCGTGAAGAGGCCCAGAGATTCTTCGCTTGGTCAGAGTGGCGGTAAGAATTTTAGGCGGAAAGTATGGTGGATGTTCTCCGAGAGTTAGGCTTGACTTTTGTCCCCCTTTTTGTGGCCATGGATGCGGTGGGGAATTTGCCTATCTTCATCACTTTAACGCAGGAAGTAGAGCTCAGACATCGTAGGCACGCGGTACATTTGGCAACACTTACTGCCCTCGGTGTAGGGCTGGGATTTGTTGCCGTTGGCAAAGCTATTTTTTTGCTTTTAGGCATTGAGGTAGCCGATTTCCTAGTGGCCGGCGGCATCATTCTGCTGATTTTGGCCATCAGGTATTTAATCACCGGGAAGATTATAGAAACTAAGGATTCATCGACCTCCGAGATGATAGGCGTTGTACCTCTAGGCACTCCGCTGGTTGTAGGGCCAGCGGTGCTTACTACCTTGCTTTTGCTTATTAACCAATATCTTGTCGGCATTGTGGTGCTTGCCTTCATCCTTAATCTGGCAATACAGTGGATCCTTTTTAGGGAAGCCGACCGAATTTTATATTTTTTAGGCAATACCGGCGTGAATGCTATGTCGAAAATAATTATGTTGCTTTTAGCTGCTATTGCTGTGAAGATGATTCGCCAGGGTGTTTTGACAATTTTGGGCTGAGCTTTGTCCTGAAGGGATGCCTGGGATTTCGAACTTTATTGAGACTTGGTGTATCATTATTATCAACGTAGGCACAGGGCTGCATTTTTTCAGTAAGTGAAAGGGACGACCCTCGTTATTCATCTTTTTTTGGCGAGGAGAAGGAGGTAAGAGATGCTCCAGTTACGAAGAGACTGGTCCGAAGTGGTTGTTAATATACAAAGAGAGATGGGGCGGTTAATGGACGAAGTCGTTAGCCGTAAACCGCCCACAGTGCGTTTTTCTCCCAAAACTTGGCAGCCGGCAATCGATGTTTATGAAACTGATAGCGAGGTGGTAGTCCTGGTTGAATTGGCCGGTGTTAAAGAATCTGAGATTGAGGTAATTGTTAATAATGGTGTCCTTACTATCAGAGGCGAAAGGAAAGATATCAAGCAAGGCATTAAGCGAACTTATTCCCAAATGGAGATTTTATGGGGACCTTTTGAACGGGATATCACCCTTTCTGCGAATGTGAATGTGGATCAAATCAAAGCTTTTTATGAAGCTGGAATTTTGGAGGTTGTCTTGCCCAAGCTGGGTGAGGACAAACCGCGTCGTGTGGATATACGAACAAGCCGATAGGAGAAACTGGTGATGGTCGTTACTAAAGGCGAAGAGGGGAAGGAGACAAAGGCAGAAAAATTCCGCATTCCTGAAGAGTTACCCATTCTTCCTCGGGACGAAGTTGTAGTCTATCCTTCTCTTATTATCCCCTTAGGCGCAGCGGAACAAAGAGCAGTTAAACTCATAGACGAAGCTGCGGCGGGTGATAAGCTCGTTGGTTTTTTTGCCCGGCGCCCGGATTCAAAGGAAGATACTGACCTCTATTCTATTGGTACTGCTGCTCTTATTGCCCGGATGTTCAAGTTGCCTGATGGTTCCGTTCGTGTCTTCTTTCAGGGGCTTTCCAGGATCGGACTGAAAAAAATTACCCAGGTTGAACCGTATCTGAAGGCCGAAGTTGAGGTAATTGAAGATAAGATAGAGCAGACTACCGAACTCGAAGCTCTTACCAGGAACCTGACCGGGCTTTTCCAAAAGGTGGTTGAGTTGGCGCCCAATTTGCCCACGGAGTTGAATGTTGCTGTGCTAAACATGCCGGATCCCGGAAGTCTGGCTGATTTTATCGCTGCCAATGTCAGTCTTAAGCCTGAGGAAAGACAGGAAATTCTGGAGGCTATCGATGTAGCCGAGCGGATAAGGAAGCTAACTGCATTTGTCAATCGTGAACTGGAAGTTCTGGAATTAGGAAGTAAAATTCAATCTCAAGCTAAGGAGGAGATGACCAAGGCTCAGAGAGAGTTTTTCCTTCGAGAACAGCTTAAGGCAATACAGAAGGAGTTAGGGGAGGCCGATGAGCGAACCATAGAGATAAATGAGCTCAAAGAGAAGATCGCTGAGGCAAAACTGCCTGCCGAAGCGAGCAAGGAGGCGGAGCGAGAGCTTGACCGTTTGGCCAGTATGCCGCCGGCGGCTGCCGAGTATACTGTATCCCGTACCTACCTTGATTGGCTCATCAATCTTCCCTGGCAAAAAAACACTGAAGATAACCTGGATATTAGCCAGGCATCTCAAGTTCTTGATGAAGACCATTATGATTTGGACAAGGTGAAGGGAAGGATACTCGATTATCTGGCGGTACGAAAACTGAAGCCAGACATGAAAGGACCTATTCTATGCTTTGTTGGGCCTCCAGGGACTGGCAAGACCTCGGTCGGGCAGTCTATTGCGCGCGCTCTGGGGAGGAAATTCGTCCGCATGTCCCTGGGTGGTATCAGGGACGAAGCTGATATTCGGGGGCACCGTCGGACTTACGTCGGTGCTTTGCCCGGCAGGATTATTCAGGGCTTGCGCCGTGCCGAGTCTAATAATCCTTTGTTTATGCTTGATGAAATTGATAAAGTAGGTGTAGATTTTAGGGGTGACCCCTCAGCAGCCTTGCTCGAAGTTCTCGATCCCGAGCAAAACTTCTCCTTCGTTGACCATTATCTTGATGTGCCCTTTGATTTGTCCCGGGTAATGTTTATCACCACGGCCAATATAGTTGATCCTGTTCCTCCAGCGCTATTGGACAGAATGGAAGTAATTGAGCTGCCAGGCTATACCGAAAATGAGAAGCTTCACATTGCCAAAAAATTTCTCATCCCTAAGCAGTTTAAGGAAAACGGGCTGACCGCACAACAGCTTAAGATTAAAGATGAGGCTGTGCTTGGCATTATTCGGAATTACACCAGAGAGGCAGGATTAAGGAACTTGGAACGCGAAATAGGCACTATCTGTCGTAAGGTAGCCCGCCAGATAGCTGAGAAGAAGGAGGAAGCTACTGAAGTCACACCAGATAAGCTTCATGATTACCTTGGGCCGAGAAAATTCCGCTATGAAATAGCCGAAGAAGCTGATGAAGTGGGTGTAGCCACTGGATTAGCCTGGACGCCTGCCGGTGGTGATGTCATCTTCGTTGAGGCCGCCCTGGTTCCTGGAAAGGGTAATCTTATTCTGACCGGCAAGTTGGGCGAGGTCATGCAGGAGTCAGCAAAGGCTGCTCTTACTCATGTTCGCTCTCTTACTGCCCGTGAGCAGGCTGAATTAGACATTCCAAAGGACTTCTATGAAAAAAATGACGTTCATATTCATGTTCCTGCCGGTGCTATTCCCAAGGACGGGCCATCTGCTGGTGTTACTATGGCAGTGGCCTTGGCTTCGGCAGTGGCTAAGCGCTTGGTGAGCAAAGATATTGGTATGACTGGCGAAATCACATTAAGAGGCAAAGTCCTCCCCGTGGGTGGTATCAGGGATAAAATTTTGGCGGCTCATCGAGCTGGCCTTAAAAGAGTGATTTTGCCCAAAGAAAATGAGAAGGATTTGGAAGAGGTCCCCCAGGAGGTTAAAGAAGAACTTCAATTCATATTTGTAGAGAATATCGATGAAGCTCTCAAGTCTGCTTTGAGAGACCAAAATACATCTGCCGAATGAAGCTGATTTTTGTTCATGGCGCAGGGAATACCAGCAAAGTTTGGCATTATCAGATAGAGCATTTCCCAGAAGCTGAGGCTGTTGACCTTCCGGGTCACCTTTCTCCAGGAAGCCCGTGTACCAGTGTTGAAGATTATGTTGATTGGTTACACGGATATATTCTTGAGCAGAAGTATTCTGATCCCGTTTTAATCGGGCATTCTATGGGTGGTGCTATTGCCCAGCTATATGCTCTAAAATATCCTCAGGACATTAAGGCTCTCATTCTTATTGGGACTGGAGCTAGACTACGAGTGGCTCCAAGATTGCTTTCCTTGATTCGCGATGGCATTGATAATCCTTTGAGCTGGCTTGAGAATTTCGTTAGACCTCTTTATAGTCGAGTTGCTCCGGAGGTAGGAGAAGAGATAATCGAGAAAATAGCTCGATCGGGAGCCGCGGTACAGCTAAATGATATGCTTTGCTGTGACAAGTTTGACATTATGGACAAAGTTCACCAGATCAAGGTTCCAACTTTGCTCCTCTGTGGCAGTGAAGATGAGATGACGCCGCCGAAGTATGGCTCTTCTTTGGCTGCCAAGATTCAAGAAGCAAAACTCGCCATAATTGATGGCGGTAGCCACCTTGTCTTTGCAGAAAAGCCTGGGGCTGTTAACCAGGTTATCGAGCAGTTCTTAGGAACCCTTTAGCCTCCTCATAGCGCTCTCTGCAACTAATTTGCCATCCAAATGAAGTGGGCAACTTCAAAAATCTATTGACATGCTAGTAATATGTGATGTAGATTTTATGTAAGGAGGTGAAGTATGTTTTGCTCTAAATGTGGCGCGGAAAATCCCGATGGGGCTAAGTTTTGCTCTAAGTGTGGTGCCGACCTTGGTGCTGCTGCAGCGCCAGCTGAAGGTGGGGCTAAGCCTGAAGCGGAGAGCAGCACAGGGCTGTCGGCTAATGTAGCCGGGCTTTTATGCTATGTGGTTCATTGGATAACAGGGATAGTGTTTGTATTGCTGGAGAAGAAGAGTAAATATGTCAAGTTCCACGCTTGGCAATCTCTTATGACCTTCGGGGTATTGTTCGTGGCGTGGCTTGTATTGTCAGTACTCCTTGGTGTTATTGGTGCGGTGACTTTGTCACCGGGCCTGATTATTTTTGCCGGGGTCATGAATGTAATTCTGTGGGTTATAATGGTTGGGTTGTGGATTGCCCTCATGATTCTAGCGGGAACCGGCAGAAAGTGGAAGGTGCCCTGGGCAGGCAACTGGGCTGAGAAGCAGGCGAGCAAGTAAAGTTTTCAGCGACTCGTTGGCCCAAGCTTGATAAATCAGGCAACCACAGCCAGCTTCTGTGTGGCTAATATAGAGTCCTGTCCCTATATCTTCAGGCCTATTTGGTCTCTGGGCCGTCGAGTAGAAGCGGTTACCGGGCAAGGAATCTCCTCCTGGCGTGGGATTTGCCCGGCGGCTTTTCGTTAGTCTCTCTATGCTTCTTATAAGATTCCTCTCCATTTAAGGGAGAGGATTAGAGTAAGGGTGGATTTCTCCTTCTATTAACTCTCTCTCGTTAGGGGTGGGGGGATTATAAAAAGCCTGCCGTCTAACCACAAAGAGCCTCATATCCTGTCTCCTTCGCCTGCTGTAAACCCTTTCATTCCTTTCTTCGTTTTACAGTATAATAGACATCAAGCTGATGTCTATTGATGAGAAAGAAGTAGTTTCTCGGGCAATAAAAGGCGATGAAGAGGCATTTGCCCAACTTTACGAAGAATACTTCGATAAGGTCTACCGCTATATCTTCCTCAGGTTAAGGGAGCAAGCTGAAGCTGAGGACTTGGCCCAGGAGGTGTTTGTTAAGGCTCTGGAGGCAATTGGCTCTTATAGGTGGCGGAACTTGCCTTTCGCCTCCTGGCTATTTCGCATCGCCCGTAATCATATGATTGACCATTTGAGAAAAGCAGGCAAGGTGGAAAAGATGGCCTGGGACGATAATATGGCCCATGTTGAAGAGCCAGACCCGGCATGTATTGCCGAGCAAAGACTTGAAATTGAGGAATTGAGAGATAATGTTGAGAAATTATCCCCGGCCCAGTGTGCGGTGATTTCTCTTCGCTTTGGAGGCGAACTCTCTGTGGATGAGGTGGCCAAAGTTTTGGGCAAAAGCCCGGGCACAGTAAAGGCTTTGCAGCACAGTGGCATAGTGGCGCTAAAGAAAATGATGCTGTAGATAGGTAAGAAATGAGTCGGAAGATAAAGATAGAGGATATTCTGGACAACTGTCTAGAGCGTCTGTTCAAGGGCGAGAGCATCGACGATTGTCTTAGGGATTATCCCTCGCAGGCATCTGAATTGGAGCCCTTGCTTAAAACTAGCCTTGCCTTGCTCCAGAAATCTGCTGCTATCCAGCCTAATCCTGCATTTAAAGCCAGAGTTGGGTCCCAGCTTCAAGGAATGCTCCTTGTCAAACGAGAGAAGGCGGAAAAGAAGGCAATGGGTTCTATTTGGCGCAGGCGCTGGGCTGTGGCTGTGAGCACCGTTTTAGTTGTTTTACATGCTGGCATAGGAACAGTTGCAGCTTCGGCAGATGCTTTGCCTGATGAGCCTCTTTATGCTGTAAAGTTGGCTACGGAGCAAGCAAGGATAGCACTGGCTTTTTCTGATACTGACAGGGCAGAGCTCCATATACAGTTTGCTGAGCAGAGGGCAACTGAAATTGCGGAAGTTGCCCGCAAGGGGCAAGTTAGTGAAATTCCTGCGTTGACCGAGCAAGTTGCCAGGCATTTGGACGAGGTGTACGAGCTTGAGAAGGCACAGGAATTTGAGGAGGGGGGGCCAAAGATGCTAGCTCCAACTCCGGCTCCAGTTCCAGGCCCAGCCGGAGAAGCGGGGGATCATACCAAGGGGGGAGAGCCTGAGGAAAAACTGAAGACGATGCTGGGCGAGAGCCGTGCAAGGAGTATAAGTGTGTTGCAGGCAGCTTTGACAAAGACTCCGGAAGGGGCCAAGTCTTCTCTGGAGCAAGCCATTAGGAATGTGGAACAAGATTACGATGAAGCCCTTTCTAACCTAGGAAATTGAGGAGTAGTTGCCCAATTTACTTTACCCCACAAAATTTATTATTTTTGTGGGGACTCCGGGTTCCCAATCAAATCGAAGATTTAGTTGGGTGAGAGTTTATTAAACTTTCTTTGCCTTATAAATCGGGCAACCGGGAGCCACAGGAGCTGAAAAAAAATTAATATATTACCCATAATTTGATGCCCCAACCTTCTTTGGGGATTGGGTGGAGGGGTGTATAATAAGATTTAATATATGGGTTCTGAGGTTTTTTACCGCAAATGGCGGCCACAGACCTTAAGTGAAGTGCTGGGGCAAGAGCCTGTGACTCAGACTCTGCGTCATGCTGTGGAGGGGGGGAAGATAGCTCATGCCTACCTTTTCTGCGGTCCGCGAGGTACAGGTAAAACCAGCATGGCGCGCATCTTAGCCAAAGCAGTTAACTGTCCTAATCAGATAGGTGGCGAGCCGTGCAATGCTTGCGATATATGCCGCTCAATCACTGAGGGCAGGGCTCTGGATGTAATAGAGATAGATGCCGCCAGCAATCGTGGCATTGACGAGATACGTAGCCTTAGGGAAAAAGCAAATTATGCCCCTAGCCTTGCTCGCTATAAGGTATACATCATAGACGAAGTCCATATGCTTACCGAGGCAGCTTGCAATGCCTTGTTGAAGACATTGGAGGAGCCACCTGGGCATGTAATTTTTGTTTTGGCTACTACAGAGGCACACAAAGTGATAGCCACCATAATATCGAGATGCCAGCGGTTTAATTTCCATCGTCTGGCGCAAACCGAGATAATGGATAAACTGCAGCTAATATGCCAGAAAGAGGGAATTCAAATTGAGCTTGATTCCTTAAGGCTTATTGCTCGTGCTGCTACTGGGAGTCTTCGAGACGCTGAGAATATTTTACAACAGCTGATTGCTTACTATGGCAATCAAATTGAGCTTGACCAAGTTCAAGCGGCGCTTGGCATTAGCGGGGATTCAAGGGTTAGACGACTGGTACAATGTGTGGTCAATAGGGATGTGGCTGCTGGGCTACAAGTCATAAATAGCCTCGAGAGTGATGGCGTTGACCTTCGTCAGTTTAATCTGGGCTTGGTAGAATATCTTCGAGGGTTGTTGCTGGCTAAATCCCAATGCGAAGAGGCCGTAAATGTTACTAGCGAAGATTTAGCTGAGATGGAAAGCCTTGCGACCAATGCTACACTGAATTATTTGCTCAAGGCAGTTAAATCTTTCTCCAGCATAGATTTTCGGAGTGATAGTTACTCCGCTTTGCCCTTAGAATTAGCTTTACTGGATTGTGCTTTGTCTCCACCCACAGGACAAGAGCAGCTAACTACAACTAAACCTTCAGAAGTAGTGGGAGCTACTGAGATAACAGAGCCACCCGAGTCCATTGAGGAAGCTGAGGTTCCTGCGGCACTGGAAAGCACTGAGGTTTCCGAGTCCATTGAGGAAGCTGAGGTTCCTGTGACATTGGATAGTACTGAGCTTCCAGACAAAGAAATTTCTCAGGACATTGATTACCTGCGTAGCCACTGGAAGGAGTTCATTAAATCTTTGCGAGGAGAAGGTTCCAGCGGCAATTTGGATGCTTTCTTGCGTAGCGCTTGTGATCCAGTGACCGTTGAAGATGATACACTGGTGTTAGGTTTCTATTATTCCTTTCATAAGGAGAAGATTGAAGATGCTAAATATCGACATCTGGTGGAGAAAAAGCTTAATGAGGTTTTTGGTCGGCCCTATAAGATACGCTGTATTTTAGTTGATTATAAAAGGGAAGTTCCATTCCAGGATAAGACACAGAATCCGGTAGTTAAAGCTGCTTTGGAAATGGGAGCCAGGATTACTGAGGAAGAATTGTAAGGAAAGGAAGGAGATGGACAAATCAGTATTACGTCAAGCACAACAGCTTCAGGCAAAGTTGGCTAAAGCCCAAGAGGAATTAGGGACCCTCACTGTGGAAGCTACCAGTGGAGGTGGTGCCGTCAAAGTGGTGCTTGACGGACACCAGAAGGTTCATTCCGTGGAGATATCTCCTGAAGTGGTGGAGGCTGGAGATGTTGAATTGCTGCAAGATTTGGTCATGGCTGCTGTTAACGAAGGTATTAGTAAATCACAAGAACTTGTTAGCAAGCATCTTAGTAGTTTGACCGGTGGTCTCAATATACCGGGTTTATTTTAGGAAAATTTCAACATATGGCCATGCTATGTCACCTTAAACGAGGCGAGAGGTAAAAGGTTCTTGGGCTTTTTCATTGAGCTGAGAATGAGAGTATGGTAAAGAATTGGGGAAATGTCATTTGTCGCTGAGCCTGTAGCTAGATTGATTCAGGAATTCAATAAGTTGCCTGGGATTGGGCCAAAAAGTGCTCAAAGGCTAGCTTATCATCTATTGAATAGCCCTGACGAGGAAGCTAAAGCTTTAGCCGAGGCTATTCTAGCGCTGAAAGAAAAGATAAAACTTTGTTCGATTTGTTTTAACACCACTGATTATGACCCTTGCCTCATTTGTCAAAATGAGGAGCGTGACCATTCTAAGATTTGTGTTGTGGAGAAAGCTTTGGATATTCTTTCTTTGGAGCGGACGGGGAAGTATAACGGTGTTTATCATGTGCTTCATGGAACTATTAGCCCGGCACAAGGCGTAGGGCCTGAAGATTTGAGGGTAAGGGAGCTTTTATCCCGTCTTCAAGACGGCTCGGTGGCTGAAGTTATTGTAGCAACTAATCCCAATGTAGAGAGTGAAACTATGGCCATGTATCTTCAACGGATTATCATGCCTCTGGGCATTCGCGTCACTCGCTTGGCTCGGGGCTTGCCCTTTGGTGCTGAGTTGGAATATGCCGATGATTTAACCTTAGGGCAAGCGCTGGAAAACAGGCGAGAATTCTAACAAAGTGTAGATGGGTACACCTCGAAGTTATCAAACACAAGGCATCGTCTTAAAGCAAACTAAGCTAGGCGAGTTCGATAAGATTCTCACTATCTACACTCCGGGATTTGGTAAGCTAAAGGCAGTGGCTAAGGGAGCTTGTCGTCCCAAGAGCAAGCTGGGTGGCAACGTAGAGCCATTGACTCATAGCTTGATGTTGCTGGCTAAAGGGCGTAACCTCGATATTGTTACTCAAAGTGAAACTATAGATGGTTTTCTGGCTTTGAAAAGTGATTTATGGCGTGTGGCTTGTGGATTTTATATCTTAGAGCTTATCGATTCCTTCACTGCTGAGGGCGGTGAGAATCGTCCTTTGTTTGATTTATTGCTTGATATCCTAAGTCAGTTGAGCAAGCCTGAAAGTAATGAGACTATCTTACGTTATTTTGAGCTGCATCTTCTTCACTGTCTTGGTTACCGTCCTCAGTTGCACCGATGTGTTAACTGCGATTCGCCCCTCAAGCCGGTAGTCAATTTTTTCAGCCCTAGCAAAGGTGGAATCTTGTGTCCTCATTGTAACTCTGGAGAGAATCACCATTATAAGCAGACTGAAGCAACCTTATTACGACTTTCCTTTTCTCTCTCGGTCGAAGCTTTGAAGGTACTTCGTTTGTGGCAAAGCTGTGACTATGCTACTGCAAGGCGGGTAAGGGTAAAACCGGAATTATCTTGGGAGTTAGAGCGAGTATTGCAGGAGTATATAAGATATCTTTTACAGCGGGAGCTTAAATCAGTGACCTGGCTTAAGGAGTTAAAGGAAAAATTTGCCAATCAAGAACTTGACAATTGTTGTGTTGAGGCTTAAAATCGCTCGGCAGTCAAAAATGAGGGCTGGTTTAAATTTGAATCTTGATTCGGATTACCGGGCTTATTTCACAATTCCCCGCTTAGTCCATGCTTTTCAGGATTTATGCCATCGATTGATTTATTCTAAGGTCTAATCTTGGAGGCAATTTTTTTATTAAAGGGTTAAAATATGCGTTTTATAATAGCGGGCTTAAGCAGCACAGGGAAGAGTCTGGCAGAGCTCCTTTCCGAAGAGGGCCATGAAGTGGTGGTCATAGACACGAGTGAAGATAGATGTTCCGAGATGGCAACATCTTCTGATGTAATGTGTTTATCGGGGGATGCTACTAAGGGAGAAGTTCTGGAAGAAGCCGGGGTGAAGAATGCTAATGCTTTGGTAGCCGTAACTGGCGATGACTCAGACAATTTGATGATTTGTATGCTGGCTAAGGAGATGGGAGCAAGGAAGGTCATTTCTGTGGTAAATGATGCTGCGCACACAGAAACCTTTAAGCAGGCGGGGATCGGCTTCCAGGTTAAGCCATACGCTGTAGTAGCCAAGCATATCTCTCGAATGGTTTCTCAGCCTTATGTGAAGGATTTTCTTTCTTTTGAAAGCGCGGAGATTTTCGAAATAGAGATTGAGGAGGGTATGAAGTGCATTGGCAAAGAAGTCTCTGAATTAGGGGCCTCAAATGGCCTGAAAATCCTGGTGATAGAGCGGGAGGGGAAATATTTGAATGAGGGTACTAAGATAGCTCCCAAAGATTGGTTGACTCTCATTGTAGATCGGAAATCTACCAAAAAGGGAGTCGAACTTATGAATAAATGGTTTACCAAAGGGTAAGGTTAACCCTCCATATCCTTGGTTCACTTCTAAAATTCCTCGCTCTGGTTTATATCGTTCCCCTAGCAGTAGCTCTTTATTATGGTGAGAATTGGCAGATTTTTTTGTATTCATTATTGCCTACTCTGGCTATAGGGCTGCTTCTGGAATTTGGCTTTAGAACCACAAGGGAGATAGAGCGTGCCGATGGTTTTACCATAGTGGCTTTCACCTGGCTTCTCATTCCCCTCTTTGGCGCTATCCCCTACATATTCCTGGGGTTAGGTTTTCTCGATGCCTTTTTTGAGGCTATGTCTGGCTTCACTACCACCGGGGCTAGCATACTAAAGGTAGTAGAAGAATTACCCAAGAGCGCTCTCTTATGGCGTAGTCTTACTCAATGGTTGGGTGGGATAGGGGTGATTGCTCTCTTTATTGCTATCTTGCCTAGACTGGGGGTAGGAGGCTCTCAGCTCTTCGACCTTGAGGCTACTGGTCCCATGCCTGAAAGGCTTCGTCCCAGATTTGCAACTACAGCAAGGATGCTGTGGACAATTTACGTGGCTTTTACGGGGGCCGAAATAGCGTCCCTCTATTTCCTGGTCAAACTCCCACTCTTCGACTCGATTTGTATCTCCTTCTCGACCCTTTCTACCGGTGGATTTACGCCTACTACGGCAAGCATTGCAGCTTACGCTAATCCCCTGGCTGAATATATCGTCATGTTCTTCATGGTCCTTGGAGGCGCAAACTTCTTAATTCATTATCAGGTTCTACGGGGAAACTGGAAAGCAATCAAAGACGATGAATTCAGACTTTACCTGATTATTATGACAGTCGCCATCTTCTTATTAATGCTTTCGCAAGGCGTTGGCTCATATAGAGATGCAATGTTTCAGGCGATTTCAATCATGACCACCACAGGCTTTGCCACCGCCGATTTCGGCGCCTGGAACTTTGGAGCCAGAATGGTGCTTCTGACTCTGATGTTCATTGGAGCCTGCGGTGGCTCGACTGGTGGGGGAATAAAGGTGGTGCGAGTCTTAACCCTGCTGAAACACACGAGGGTAATGATGAGAAAGGCTATTTCTCCCAAAGCCGTGGTCCCGCTGAAATATAACCGAAAGCCTCTCCCAGAAGGAGTAATTCGAGATGTAATTTCCTTTTTCTTTCTTTACCTCCTTGTGGCGATTGTAGCTTCCATAATACTCAGTTTCTTAGGACTTAATCTAGAGACATCACTTTCAGCAGTAGCGACTTGCCAAGCAAACTGTGGCCCCGGCCTGGGCGCAGTAGGACCTGCTTCAAATTTTGCCTGGCTCCCTGGCGCAGCCAAGGTCATCTTGATTTTGTGCATGTGGTTGGGGCGGCTAGAATTATTTACAGTTTTTATGATATTCGTGCCTCGCTTTTGGAAAGGTTAATCAAGCTACAGTGGAAGTTCAAAGAGGATTCAGGTTATACTTTGCAATAGGTTTATGGTCAAGGTTGCTTTTCAGGGAGAAAGAGGCGCTTTCAGCGAGGATGCTGCGACAAAGCTTTTTGGCAGGGATATTGATTTTTTGCCGTGTATCCGGCTGAAAGAGGTTTTTAAACTTGTGTCGCAGGATAAGGTTGAATTCGGAGTAGTCCCCCTGGAGAACTCACAAGCCGGCAGTATCAATGAGACCTACGATTTGCTACTGGCGTATCCTCTTAATATATTTGCTGAAGTTATTCTCAAAGTAAGCCATTGCCTGATGGCCTTGCCAGGGGAAAAATTGACGGACATAATAACGATTTACTCCCATCCCCAAGCTTTAGCTCAATGTGAAGGGTTTTTGAGTAAACTGAAGGTTGAAATCATGTCTAGCTATGATACTGCGGGCAGTGCCAAAATGATAAAGGAGAAAGGATTGAGGAGTTGTGCTGCTATAGCCAGTAAGAGGGCTGCTGATATTTATGGTTTGGAAATCCTGGCACCGGAAATTGAGACTAGCATCAACAACTACACCAAATTCGTGGCTATATCTAAGCAAAAAGCTAAACCTGCGCAGAGAAATAAAACCTCTCTCGTTTTTGCTGTTGAGCATAGACCTGGCTCTCTATACAGGATTTTGGGTGTCTTCGCCACGAGGAATATAAATTTGACAAAATTGGAGTCCAGACCAAGCAGGGCTAAGCCCTGGGAATATGTTTTTTACGCTGATTTTGAGGGTCACTTGGATGGCGAAGTTTACCAAGAGGCTATGATGGAGATACAGAAAGAAACTACTTTCGTTAAGATACTTGGCTCCTATCCTCAAGCTAGCTGGAGCCAAGCTGTCAATAATCCCGCCTATTGAATCCTATTCAGATCCTAGAAATTTCCTTCCAGGTTTTACTTTGGTAAAAGGCTAAGCTGCTCTTCTAACCAAGAGGAACAACGGAATTGAGATTAGCTCCATGACGACGGCAAACAGGATTAAGTAGTTGATAGAAAGCTCATAGAGTAGCCCCATCAGGGCACTTCCCAAAAACCAGCCTGCCCCGTATGCCGTATTG
Organism: Dehalococcoidia bacterium; assembly: GCA_034414335.1. Taxonomy (GTDB): domain Bacteria; phylum Chloroflexota; class Dehalococcoidia; order GIF9; family AB-539-J10; genus RBG-13-51-36. The sequence continues at coordinate 16,649 of DAOUMB010000065.1, read as the reverse complement.
AAGATTCCGTAGGCAAATCCCCTTCGCTCTATAGGTGTTAGGTCGGCGATGGCGGCACGCATAATCGTTTCCTGAATCCCCATTACTACACCCCATAATGCCATGCCAATTAGCACCAGGCTATAGCTATGGGAAAAGGCAAGGAAAGGAATAGGTAAGGTTAACAAAGGGACTGCCAATAATGATATAAGCCCAATCCTATCGTATGTTCTGCCTATGAGAAGAGCTGCCAAGGCATCTACGCCCATAGAAATGGCGTAAATTATAGGAATTTGAGCATCCGGAACGATAGCTTGGACTTTGACATGATAGGAAATTAACTGGAAGTGAGCAAATCCTGCCATGGAAACGAAAGTGAATATGGTGTAGAGCCAGAAGACCCTAGGTAGCTTAGTCTGGATGCCTTGCCTGCTGGTTTCTCCGGGAGCTTCAAGTTTTTGTGGTGCAGGAAATTTCTTCTTGGCCAGGGCCAGAACAGCCAGGGTTAGCAAAGCAGGTATCCATAGGACTGTAAAGCCCTCATTATAGCTACCATGGAAAAGAAGAACAAGGGAAAAAGCAACAGGACCAATGATGGCGCCAATCTGGTCTAGTGCCTCGTGAACAGCAAACCCCCAACCCCTCCCCACCTTTTTTGTAGCATAGGAAAGCATAGTATCCCTTGCCGGATTCCTTATTGCCTTCCCCATTCGTTCCAAGATGATAAGCACAGCAGCAAGCTGCCAATAGCCAGCGAATGCCAGCAAGGGAATGGAAAGAAGCAGTCCGTAACCAATAAAAGTAAAAAGCCAATATGCCTTAGTGCGATCAGCAAGATGGCCAGAGGCCAGGCGCAGAGCATAGCCAACGAATTCGCCGATGCCAGCTACCAAACCGACGACCCCAGCGCTTGCTCCCAGCGTAGCCAGGTAAGGCCCGGTAACGCTCCTAGCTCCTTCGTAGGTTACATCTCCGAATAGGCTGACAATCCCCAGGAGAATGATGAAGTACATGACAAATCCCTTTATGTTTTTGGATTACCATTTGCACAGCTGTCTTGCTTTCCAACTGCCTTGCTGTCATTCTAGCGAAGTCTCTGGGACAAAGGAATTGTCTCGGCCCATAATGAGAGTTGCTAAACGGTCTGAACAAATTTAGCAGGCTGACAACTATGCTATAACTTAGCTCTTAGCTTTTGGTATGTGGCAGCCAAGGCTTCCGGCATGACTTTAATATCAGACAACACCGGCATAAAGTTAGTATCACCTCCCCACCTCGGCACTATGTGAGTGTGGAGATGCTCCGCTATCCCGGCTCCGGCGACTCTGCCCACATTTAAGCCAATATTGAAGCCAGATGGCTCCATTACCTCTTTTAGAAGGTCTAAGCCTTTCTTGATAATGTCAAAGTGGTCTTTTACTTCTTCATCCGTTAAGTCCTGTAAATTTGCTATATGCCGGTAGGGGGCTATCATTAGATGCCCTGGATTATAGGGAAAGGCATTCAGGATCAAAAAATTGTGTTGGCCACGATAAAGGATAAGGTTTGCTTCGTCGTTATTTTCCCGGGGTTTTTGGCATAAGATACAGCCGCTTTCTGTGGCTCTTTCTATATATTCTATTCGCCATGGTGCCCAAAGTTGTTCCATTAACCCTATATGGTATGCTGATTCTGGGTTAAGTGCAATGGGATTTTGAGATTAAGATGAAAAATTCTGAACAGGGCAAAATGAGTTGACTATGGAATTTAGCTAGGAATAAAATAATGCGGGGTTAATATGCTGGAAGTCTTAACTCAAAAGTTGACTGCTGTATTTGATAAGCTTGGCAGAAAGGGCAAGCTTAGTGGAGGTGACATTGACGATGCTTTACGCCAGGTACGGCTGGCGCTTCTAGAGGCAGATGTAAATTTTAAGGTAGTCAAGGAATTCTTGTCCAAGGTACGAGAGCGTGCCCTTGGCTCTGAAGTATTGCGCAGCCTGACACCAGCCCAACAGATTATCAAAATTGTCAACGAGGAATTAACTGCTATCTTGGGTGGAGAGTCTGGCCGTTTAGCCTCGGTTACTGACTTACCAGCGGTTGTCTTGCTCGTGGGATTGCAGGGCTCCGGCAAAACCACTACGGCGGTGAAGCTGGCTGTTCAGCTTAAACATCTAGGGCAGCGTCCTTTACTAGTAGCTGCCGATACCCGCCGACCTGCGGCTATTGAGCAACTCCAGTTACTAGGTGAGCAACATGATATCCCTGTATATAGTGAGGATGCTAAGGTAACATCAACAACAATTTGCCAGCATGCTTTAAAGCAAGCTAAGGAAAGGGGATTGACTTGGGTTATAGTAGATACTCAGGGACGCCTGCATATTGACGAAGCCATGATGAAGGAATTGGCTGATATCAAGTCCATGGTACAGCCTTCAGAGGTATTGCTTACGGTAGATGCTATGATTGGGCAGGATGCAGTAAGGGTAGCTCAAGAATTCCACAGCCGAATCGGGCTCACGGGACTCATCCTGACGAAGATGGATGGTGATGCCCGAGGTGGGGCTGCCCTTTCTATCAGATTTGTTACCGGAGTGCCCATAAAGTATCTGGGCACGGGCGAGAAGATAGATGCTTTGGAAGCATTTTATCCCGACCGTTTAGCGTCTCGCATTTTGGGTATGGGAGATATGCTCACTTTCATCGAGCAAGCTGAGACGGCTTTTGACGAGCAACAGGCCAGGAATTTGGCCAAGAAAATGCGCACCGGGGGTTTTGATCTTGAGGACCTCCTTAGTCAAATGCGTCAAATTCACAAGATGGGTTCTTTAGGTCGGCTGGTTGAAATGATACCGGGCCTTTCTAAATTCGCTTCTTATTTGCCAGATGACGAAGGGGAGAAACAATTAAGGAAGATAGAAGCTATTATTTTGTCTATGACTTATGAGGAAAGGCATAATCCAGCCATTATCGATGGTAGCCGGCGAAGCCGTATTGCTCGAGGGAGTGGCACCACGTCCAAAGATGTTAATCAACTTCTTAACCAATTCCGTGAGATGCAGAAGTTGACTAAGTCACTAACACGAGATAAGTTACCTAAAAAGATGGGTACTATGCTTAATATGCCCTTTAGGTAAAATCAGTCTAGATAGCCTTTGAGCTTTCGGCTGCGGGTGGGATGACGTAACTTGCGTAGAGCCTTGCCTTCAATCTGTCGTATTCTTTCTCTAGTTACATTGAATTCTCTGCCCACCTCTTCTAGGGTTCGAGCATGTCCGTCTTTTAGGCCAAATCTAAGCTGTAGCACCCTTTTTTCGCGGTCGGTAAGTTCATCAAGCACTTTATCTATCTGTTCTTTGAGTAGCTGCTGTGAAGTAGCTTCAGTTGGTGCTAAACTGCCGTGGTCTTCAACAAAGTCGCCTAAACGGCTATCTGCATCTTCGCCGATGGGCGTGTCCAGTGATATTGGCTCATGGAAAAACAAGTCCATGACCCCTTCTACCTTTTCCGGGGATATATTTAGTCGGCTGCCAATTTCTTCGTAATTTGGTTCGCGTCCAAGTTCTTGAATTAGCTGTCGCGTTGTGCGTAATAGCTTGTTAATTGTTTCTACCATGTGTACGGGAATGCGGATGGTTCGGGATTGGTCAGCTATAGCTCGAGTGATACCTTGTCTGATCCACCAAGTGGCGTAGGTGCTGAACTTGTAGCCTTTTCTGTACTGAAACTTATCTACGGCCCGGATAAGGCCAATATTCCCCTCTTGGATAAGGTCAAGGAGGGACATGCCATGCCCGATGTATTTCTTAGCTATGCTAACCACCAGGCGCAAGTTTGCCTCAGTGAGGTGCCTTTCTGACGCTTCTGCTTCGGCCCGCACCTTTTCAAAGTGAGCTTTGAACTCACTGCTATGAAAGTCGAAGTGAGACAGGGACTCGGTGTTGGTTAGGAGAGTCTTTAGTTTCTGCCACGAAGTTTTATCTCTAGCTAATAGCTCTAGCAATTGCTGGGGCAAAAGTTGACTATTTACGGAAAGATTTACTATGGCTTCTTCTGCCGCAGTGGTTCCTTTATCTATCTCCTTAGCGGTTGCAGCTATTAACGATGGATCTATAACATCATCGATAGCGGAGCGAAATTTAGGATCCTTGATCGTATCTACCACATCGCTGGAGGAATCGACGCCAACATGCGCTGAGATAACCTGAACAACGGGGTATGCCCTAGATAATTGGGAGACCAGGTGAATAAGCATCTCAGTGGGTGAAGGGAATTTCTTGTATTTCCTGAAGTGGCTATCCTCAATTCTTTCTAAGCATCTGCCCAGCTCTATCTTCTGGGATAGTGACTTCTCTTCATGGGCCTTGAGAAGTGGCACCCTGCCGATTTCCTGAAGATACATACGAGCTGAGTCGTCGGTTACCTCATGTTCTTCTAACGGTGCTGGAGGCTTGACCTCCTCAGCTTCCTCTTCCTCAGGGGAAAACTCGTCGATTTCTTCCTTTTCTTCACCTTCCTCGACCAAGGCACTGACATCTTCAACTTCAGCGTCATCGCTTAGTAAGTTTTCAGCCAGTACCTCATCACCATCTAGGTTGATTTTTTCTCCTCTTATTGAATCCATTGTTTTTCCCCTTTTTTGATAAAGACCTCCTGAAGTTGTTGCCCAGAATTTATTCCTTGCTCCTCTAGTTTAGACAACTCTGCACTTGTACCACCCTTTTCCCTCTCGACTTCAAGCATCGTCTCCTTCTCAGTTTCCAATTTCCGGGATAGCTTCTCTTGCAAACGGAGAATACAATTAGCCAAATCAAATTGGCGCGTTTTAGCGTTTTCCCGCACGGCTGGCGGGAAAAATTTACTAATCAAATAGTATAAATGTTCTAGTAGGCTCGTGTCAAGTTCACTTTCGAGGCTGGGGATAGCAGGAGAATTTTGCCATTTGACAAAGACTTCACGATTTTCCGTGCATTCGAAATGTTCTGGTGATAGCTCTCGGGCTAGAGGGTGGAGTTCTGGGTATTGAAGGATAAGTGCTAAGCAGTGTTCCTCAATAGGGCTAGATACAAGCTGGTGGGCAAGTCGGGATTGGTCTGGTGGCTTGCCAAGTTGGGGCGGCTTCCGGCCGATTTTTGATTCCCGCAAAGCGGCTTTTATGGCGGACTCTTCGATTCTTAATTCACGTGCCAGTTTTCTCAAGTAATGGGATTGTTGTACAGGGTCTTTTATCTCATGGATTGAGGGCAGGAGTTTTTGCACAGCTAGGGACTTGTCTTTGGCTTTATTGATATCGACTTTACTTATTATAGATTGAAATGCAAAGTCCAGAATAGGCATAGCTTGCTCTACTAGTTTCTGCCAAAGACTCGGGTCCTCTCTGATTACTTCATCTGGGTCTTTTCCTGGGGGTAATAGGATGACATTTGCTTCAGCATTAGAGTAAGCTAATATCGCTTTGCCCCGCAAGGTAGCTTCTTCTCCGGCAAGATCGGCATCGAGTGCTAGAGTTATGTTATTGGTCAATCTTTTAATGCCTCCCACTTGCTTCTCGGTTAAAGAAGTTCCCATTGAGCCAACTACATTCTGCCAGCCGTGTTGGTGGGCAGTGAGAACATCCGTGTAGCCTTCTACGATTATTGCTAAGTTCTTCTTTCTAATGGCAGATTTAGCCTTGTCAATGCCATACAAGCTGCTACTCTTATCGAAAATTGCTGTTTGGGGCGAGTTAATATATTTCGGCAAGGAATCGTCCAGAGCTCTAGCTCCGAAACCAGTGACTCGCCCCTGGATATCACATATAGGAAAGATCAGCCGGTTGCGAAATCGGTCGTAACTACCCCCTTCTTCCTTTTCGATTATCAGACCAGCTTCTGCTAGCTCTTTTTCCTTGTAATCTTTATTCAGCAGGTAATTCTTAAGTGTTTCCCAGGTGTCAGGACTGAAACCGAGACGGAATTCTTTGACAGTCTCGGGGGTAACCTTTCTTCTTTCTAGATAGCTTCTTGCAGCTTCGCCTGCCTTAGTGCTCGAAAGTAAGTGGTGATAGTATTCAGTAGCTGCCTCGTTAATCTGAAATAATCTCTCTTTCTCCTTATCCTCAGCCTTGTCTGGCGCCTCAAGTGGGCTTAAAGTTATGCCTCCCCTTTGAGCTAAAAGGCGGAGAGCTTGGCCAAAGTCAATTCCCTCCTTTTTCATGATGAAAGAGAAAATATCGCCGCCAGTTCCACAGGCACCAAAGCAATGCCAGGTTTGTTGCTCAGGAAAGACGAAGAAGGAAGGGTGGTTCTCACTGTGGAGGGGACATAAGCCTTTGAAGTTACGTCCCGCTTTTTGCAGAGTAACATACTCAGAGACAAGCTCTACTATATCTAGCCTCTGCTTTACCTCGGTGATTACGCTCATTGGGATATTTCTTCAGCTAATCTTAACGCATATTGGTCGGTCATTCCAGCAATATAATCAATAACTTTGCGCTCCTTACTATCTGGTAAAGAGGCGAATTCTCGAGGTAATCCATCCTCATGCCTCAGGAAATGATAATATAACAGACGCAATGCCTCGCCCGCCTTTACTGCCTCCTCCGTAGCTACGCTGGGATTATATACTTTGTCAAATAGAAACTGGCGAAGTATGTTAGTTGCTCTAAGGACTTCAGGACTCATGCCTATACTTGGTTTGGCCAAATTGCCATTATCACTAACGGGCCAGGAGTAGTTTACGATATCACAAACCAAGGTGTTGATTCGCTGTGAATGCGTATGTCCTAGAGTTGTTGTTACTAGCTTGGGCAAATCATTCTGGGAGATAATGTCAGCTCTTATGGCATCTTCGATGTCGTGGTTAACATAGGCCACAATATCGGCTATCTTGCATATTTGGCCCTCTAGAGTATTGGCATCTCCCCATCCCTCTCCTAAAATCTCAGCTTGCCCCTTGGAATGGTTGAGTATGCCATCTCGCACTTCCCAGGTAAGATTTAGCCCTTGTCCTTCTCTCTCCAATAAATCGACTACTCGTAAGCTTTGTTCGTTATGCCTAAAGCCACCCTCATATAATTCATTTAGGACCTCCTCGCCTATATGACCAAAAGGCGTGTGCCCTAAATCGTGTCCTAGAGCGATAGCCTCAGCCAGGTCTTCGTTGAGATTTAGAGCTCGAGCTATAGTTCTGGCTATTTGGGATACCTCTAGAGTGTGGGTAAGCCTGGTGACATAATGGTCACCTAAGGGGGCGATAAAAACCTGTGTCTTATGCTTCAGCCGACGGAAGGCCTTGGAATAGATGATACGGTCACGGTCACGTTGGAAACTGGTTCTTATGGGGCATGGCTCTTCCCACCTCAGCCGACCACGACTGAACTTACTCTTAGCAGCATAAGGGGAAAGAGCCTCTTCCTTCTTCTCTGTCTGCTCACGTATATTAGGTTTGTTAACCATGGAATCGCTGTAATCATAGCAAGTTGAGGAGAAATCCTTAATTTGTCACAGTAGCACCCTCATGTCCTCACCCGCGTCTTCCTTTGGCTTCTGGCTTTTATTCTGTTTTCCACCTCTGCTGTATTTAACCTCGTTGATAGCACCGCATCCGGGTTTAAAGACATCGAATCTATCCCGGATTCAACCAGAAACTCTGCGAATTCAGGGAAATCACTCGGTGCCTGACCACATATCCCTATCTTTCTCCTTGGCTTATGATTATGTGCCGCATCTATGACTTGCTTCACCAGTCTTTTCACTGCTTCATTTCTTTCATCAAATATGTGCGCAATAAGTTCAGAATCTCTATCTAGGCCAAGAGTTAGTTGCGTTAAATCATTTGACCCTATGCTGAATCCATCAAAGACATCGGCGAATTCCTCTGCCAAAACCACATTTGACGGTATCTCACACATTACATACACTTCCAATCCATTTTTCCCTTGCCTTAGGCCAAACTCTTCCATTGCTTTTATTACCTTCCTCCCTTCTTCCGGTGTCCGGCAAAAAGGAACCATCACCTTTAAATTTGTCAACCCCATCTCATCCCTTACCTTCTTTATCGCTTTGCATTCTAAACCAAAGGCGGGCTTGAACTTCTCGTCATAATAGCGAGATGCCCCTCTCCAGCCTATCATTGGGTTACTTTCCTCTGGCTCGTAGCGATACCCTCCAATTAAATTGGCATACTCATTCGTCTTAAAGTCAGAAAAACGGACGATTACCTCATTGGGATAAAACCCCGCCGCTATTTTCGCTATCCCCATAGCGAGGTTATCAATGAAAAACTCCCTTTTATCCTCGTATGATGCGCTCCTCGTGTCTATCTCCTTAATTACTTTTGTTAACTTCTTGTCCTTACTCGCTGCTTTCTTCAACTTATCATATTCTATCAGCGCCATTGGATGTATGCCGATGTAAGAGTTGATGATGAACTCTTCCCGAGCTAAACCCACGCCATCATTGGGAATTTGACTCTGAATAAACGCACCATCGGGAATGCTAAAGTTCATCATCACCTTGGTGTGGGGTCTGGGGAGCTTACTCACCTCCACCTCATCTATTCTGTATTTTAGTTTTCCTTCATATATCCTGCCCTCGCCTTGCGAGCAATCTACCGTAACCTCCTTTACCGCCTTTAAGATCTCTGTACCCTTGCCAGTGCTAATTACACAGGGCACCCCAAGCTCCCGACTAACGATAGCCGCATGGCATGTCCTTCCACCCTTATTCGTTACTATAGCACTAGCTATCTTCATTATTGGCTCCCAGTCAGGGTCTGTCATATCAGTAACCAAAACTTGACCGCTCTCGAATTTCTGGATTTCACTACTGTCTTCTATTACATGAACTTCACCCTGCCCTATTTTTACGCCCACTGCTTCCCCTTTGAGCAATAACCTTGCCTCTTCTTCAAGCACATAAGTCCTAAGCGATGCTAAGTCCATGTGTGAGTATACTGTCTCTGGCCTGGCTTGAACTATGAAAAGTTCTCCAGTTACCCCATCCTTTGCCCATTCAATGTCCATGGGCAGCTGATAATGTTCTTCTATGATGCAAGCCCACCTGGCGAGAGTCAGAACCTCATCGTCGCTCAATGCGAACTTTCTTTGGTCCTGTGGTTTGACTTCTTTTTGTTCCGTTCCTGTTCTGTTTCTTCTATAGACTAACTTCTCATCTTTTGTCCCCAATTTCTTCTCCACAATGGGCCTGAACCCCTCCTTCAAAGTGGGCTTAAAAACGTAAAACTGGTCTGGATTTACAACCCCCTGCACCACATTCTCCCCCAGACCATATGCAGCAGTTATGTACACCGCATCCCTAAAGCCTGATTCTGTGTCTATGGAAAATATGACACCAGCGCAGGCTAAATCAGAGCGAACCATCTTTTGCACCCCCACCGAGAGGTAAACGCTTAGATGGTCAAACCCTTTATCTACCCGGTAGGAGATTGCCCGGTTTGTGAACAAAGATGCGAAGCAGTCCATAACTTTCTCTATTAGGTCTTCTTCCCCTCGCACATTCAAATAGGTCGTTTGCTGTCCGGCGAACGAGGCTGTAGGCAAGTCTTCCGCAGTGGCGCTGCTTCTCACGGCAACATCGACGTTCTTTTCGTATCTCTTTTCCATCTCCCGATAGGAAACTCTTATTTCCTCCTCCAATTCCATAGGGCAAGGTGCAGTTCTTATCAGATTCCTTATAGTTTCGCCCCTCTTCGACAAATTTTTCATATCATGTGTATCCAAATCTGCCAAAGTATCTTTGATTTTTTGGCTTATGCCCGTTTTCTCTACCACATACTTATATGCTTCGGCAGTAATAGCAAATCCGGAGGGAACGGTTATTTCTTTACTAGTCAGGTTCCTTATCATTTCACCAAGAGATGCGTTCTTACCACCGACTAAAGCTACATCTTTTGCTCCAATCTCTTCAAACCACTTCACAAACCTCATGATTCTTCCTCCTATTTATTAGTATTTATAGTCAGGCATATAGCAAATTGGATCGATGAAAGTCAATAAAAATAGATTATATCACCTTTCGGCGGGCTCATAGAAGAGATATTCCTGTCCTTGCTCCTCTTCAAAGCCATTTGATGCTGTGCCTGTTTGGCTCTACATTAGTCAGCCTATCATCTTGCCATCTGCTGTAGCGCTATTTTAATCTTCTCCTCTAAGCTTAGCTCCTCAGAATCTGGAAGCTTAGAGATAGCTTTGGTGGCTTCGGCTAAAGAGTAGCCCAAGCCAGTTAAAGCAGCTATGGCATCAGCACTCTCTGGGGCTAAAGGCAAGGCTGCCTCTTTCCACTCTTTCTCCAACTTACCTCTGAGTTCAATGACTAGACGGCCAGCCATTTTTTTACCAATGCCGGGCACTTGGCTAATGAGGTCGACATCGCCGCTGGTTATAGCCATGACAAGTTGCTCAGGACTCAAAGCAGAGAGTAGGGCTAAAGCCACCTTACAGCCAATTCCTGAGACGGAAATAAGGTTCTTGAACAAAGCCAATTCCTCGCTTGAGGCAAAACCATAAAGGGAAACATTATCCTCCCTCATGTGGAGATGGGTATAGAGGGAGACCTTGCCTTTGACAGCTCCTAATTGGCTCAAAGTTGAGACAGGGACATATACACGAAAACCTATACCGCCGACGTTAATGATGACGGAGTCGTCACCACGGTATTCCAGTATTCCTTCTAATGTGGCTATCATTTCGGCATATGCTCACTGAGCCACTGGTTGAGGCGGCTCTGCTGAAGGTGGCAAATAGCTACAGCTAAAGCGTCAGCAGCATCGGTAGGCAGAGCTAGCTGAGGGAGCCTGAGCTGGATTCTTACCATTTCTTGAACCTGTTGTTTATCGCTTTGCCCACAGTTAGTTATTTGCTGCTTTACCTTAGCTGGTGAGTAGTAGTAGATGGGTAGTCCTTGTTTGATTGCTGCCAGGATAGCTATAGCTTGTGCTCTACCAATAGCGAATGCTGACCTTATATTGTTGCCGACAAAGGGCTCTTCAATAGCTACTTCGCTTGGTTTATGCTTAGCGATGATTTTGCCTAATTCATCGTATAGAGAGCGCAGCCTTTCCTCCATGGGAACTCGAGAGGGAAGCTTGATTACTCCACAATCCACCATATGCATTTCCTCTTCACCATCTACCACACCATAGCCTAAGTTTATTGTACCGGGGTCAACACCGAGAATGCGCATGTTAAGTCTGGCTGCGCAGCCTTTCTAAAGTTGCATCAGAAAAATCGATATTAGAAAAAACACGCTGTACATCGTCTAACTCTTCTAGCTGGTCGAGAAAATTCAGGGTCTGGACTGCTTTGGTATCATCCAGTAACATCGTGGTCTTAGGAATCAGGGAGAGCTCTGCTGAAACCACATGTTCTTTCTCTTCAATGGCCTTCCTTACCTCTTCTAAATCCTGTGGTTGAGTGTAAATTTCCACATAATCCCTTCCCGTTTTTACATCTTCAGCCCCGGCATCGATGGCTTGTAGTGCTATTTCTTCAGCATCTGTGGCATCGCTTTCTACAGTGATGACTCCCTTAGTCTCAAAGAGCCAGGAGACACAACCACTCTCGCCCAAATTACCGCCGTAGCGGGTGAAGAGACGGCGTACATCCTGAATGGTGCGATTACGGTTATCGGTCAAGGCTTCTATCAGAACTGCTACCCCACTTGGCCCATAGCCTTCGAGTTTTACCTCAGTTAGGGCAGATGCCTCAGACTCACCGCTGCCCCGCTTTATAGCCCTTTCGATGTTATCTGATGGCATGTTATTGTCACGGGCTTTTTGTACCGCTAAACGTAACTGAAGATTACTTTCTAAATTAGGTCCACCTTGTCGCACTGCAACTATGATTTCTCGAGCAAGTTTAGTAAATAGCTGCCCACGCCTGGCATCAGCTACTCCTTTCTGCCGCTTAATCTGTGCCCACTTAGAATGCCCTGACATCGCTGCCCTTCATATCAATTTTATCATCGCTACTCTCAAAAGGTAAAGCGGATATACTTGATCCGTGCGGGGCAGCAAAGTTTTATTGACGGCTTTTGGGAAATCGTAGTACTATTGCTTCATTGTTTGTGTGAAGCAGGGTGGCAAAATTTCATTTTAAAAGTAAAGGAGACCAGAAGGGATGAACTTTACATTTACTCCAGAGCAGGAAGCTTTTCGCAGCGAAGTCCGTGAATTCATAGAAAAGGAGTTTCCTCCGGAGTGGAGGGGGATGTACAGGGACTTTCTTTCCATGTTTGGTGGTGGTGCTGAGCAGTGGAATTTTAGTCGAGAGATGGCGAGGAAACTTGGGGCTAAAGGATGGCTATCTATAGCTTGGCCTGAAGAGTACGGTGGACGGAATTCACCGACTCTCCAGCATATTTTGGTTGAAGAGTTGGCATATCATAAATGTCCAGGTTGGGATACATGCGGAATTGGCATGCTGGCTCCAATGCTCCTCATGTCTGGCAGTGAAGAGCAGAAAAAGCGATTTCTCCCCCCAATGGCTCGGGGAGAGACATCGTGGTGTGAACTTCTGAGCGAACGGGATGCTGGCTCAGACTTGGCCGCATTGCAAACCAGAGCGGTTGAGAAGGATGACTATTTTGTAATCAATGGACAAAAGTGCTGGACAAGCGGAGCGCATCAGGCGGATTGGGCCTTTATCCTGGTCAGGACGGACCCCGAGGCGGAGCCAAAACATAGAGGATTGAGCTTTTTCCTTTTAGATATGAAGACCCCTGGCATTAGTATTACCCCTATAGTGAATATGGCCGGGGAACATGAATTCAATGAAGTTTTCTTCGACGACGTTCGTGTTCCTAAGGAGAATATGGTGGGAGAGAAAAATCGTGGATGGTATGTAGTTGTGGGGGTGCTCGATTTCGAACGCTCTGCTCTTCCTTTCCATGCTATAGCTCGCAGGAAGCTTGATGATTACATAGAGCATGTGCGGAAAACGAAAATCTCGGATCCTATGATGAGAAACCACATTGCTGAGTTAATTGTTGAATCTGAGGTGGCACGATTAATTCACTATCGTGTAGTTTGGATGCAAGATCAGGGAATTGTGCCTAATTATGAATCCTCGATCGATAAGTTGTGTATGTCGGAGTTAAATCAAAAAGTCACTGCCACAGTCTGCAGGGACTTGGGCCACTATGGTGCCTTGACTGAGGGCTCCAAGTGGGCTCCTTTGGATGGACACGCACCTTTTCTGTATCTTCGCGCTATAGGCGATGTAATTGCCATGGGGAGTTCTGAAATTGAGCGTGTTGTCATTGCTCAAAGAGGTCTTGGCTTACCACGAGCATAGAATTTAAAGATAAAGTAACTCACTGTGTCCCCTCTTTGTTAACGGGTATTTGCGAGCGATATTCGCCCGGGCAAACTGATAAAAGTTGCATTATTTCCATAATTGTGGCATAATAATAAATCGGACCTTTTTAAATCAGTCCAGTGAGGCTGGTAAGGGGAAATATGCTGAAGCAACTCACAATAGAAGCGCTAACTGAGACCTCTTGCCAGTTTGAAGGCAGGAGGTTTTTTAGTGCCTGAAAAGCTTCTCCTGACCTCCAGGGAGATAGAGCGGGCGTTAGCTCGTATTGCTCACGAGATTGTAGAAAAGAATAAGGGCGCTGACGGTGTTGTACTCGTGGGTATGCGAACTCGGGGGGTGCCTTTAGCCAAGCGCATAGCCGAAATAATTGAAGGCTTCGAAGGAATTCCAATCCCCGTGGGTGCTTTGGACATCGGCCTTTATCGCGATGACATTTCGCCCTCAGAATTAAAGTCGCCCAACCGAAGCCGCACCGATATCCCCGCTAGCATCACTGACAAGCAAGTAGTCCTGGTTGACGATGTTCTCTATACGGGGCGGAGCATTCGCGCCGCTATGGATGCCCTCGTAGACCTGGGGCGTCCGAAGTCTATCCAGTTAGCTGTGCTCATCGACCGCGGTCACCGGGAGCTTCCTATTCGGGCCGATTATGTAGGTAAGAATATACCAAGCTCTAAAGACGAAGAGATACAGGTTCAACTGGAGGAAGTTGATGGCGTAGATGGAGTTATAATTGAGAGTCTGGCCCGGGAGCAACTATCCAGAGGAAATTGAAGGGAGGAGGCAATCATGAATCTGGTAAATAGAAATCTGGTGACCATAGACGATTTATCTAACGGGGAAATCGAAGCGCTGTTTTCCCTGGCAGACGAGATGTCGGACTCGATAAGGGAGCAATCTGGGCTGTGCCAGGGGAAGATCATGGCCAGCCTCTTTTTTGAGCCAAGTACCAGGACAAGGCTGTCTTTTGAAGCTGCGATGCTCAGGCTCGGGGGTCGCGTCATAAGCGCCGTCGATATAGGGGCAAGCTCCCTGGCCAAAGGCGAAAGTATTGCTGATATGGCGAAGGTGGTCGGGAACTATGCCGACATAATTGTCATCAGGCACCCCTGGGAAGGAGCAGCCAGGGTGGTTGCTGACTACGCTGGCGTCCCCGTGATAAATGCCGGTGATGGGGGGCATGAACATCCCACCCAGACCTTGTGCGACCTTTACACCATCAGAAAAGAGAGGCAGACAATTAAGGGGCTCAAGATCGCCCTTTGGGGAGACCTAAAACATGGGCGAACAGTACATTCCCTAATCTATGCCTTAGCCAGGTTTGGTGCCACCATCCTTTTTCACCCTGGCCCAGGGCTTGAGATGCCTGAGCATGTTCTAAAGAGGCTAAGCAGCGAATATAAAGGTGAGCTGAAAAGATATGGGGCTCTGAACCAAGAGCTTGAAGTGGGGCGCTTTCCTATCGATGCAATATACATGACTCCAAGTAGCCCGCATCAACTTGCCATGCTACCTGATGTTAGCCTCCAGGTGGAGCTGGAGGCGGGAGTTGATGCCCTTTATGTCACCAGGCTCCAAAAGGAAAGGCTTGCGCCCACGGTAGAGCAGGGTTTAAAGGGAGACTACCCGGTGGTGGACAAAAAACTCCTCAAAGGAAAAGAGTTTAAGCGCACACTTGTTATGCATCCACTACCCCGTGTTGATGAGTTGGCCTATGAGGTGGATGCTGACCCCAGGAGCATGTATTTTAAGCAGGCGGCTTATGGGGTGCCCGTCAGAATGGCGCTTATAGCCTTCTTATTGTGCGCTAAGGAAATCAAGATTCCTAAAGAATATGATTCCTTTACTCAGAAGGCGGAATATCCCGTTTATAAGCGGGAATCCGGGCTTAGCTGCCCTAATACAAACTGTGTCTCAAACCAGGGAACAGAGGTAAGGTACATAAAGCCCGAGTTCAAGATAGTGAGCCTCGAGCCTTTAATGTTGAGGTGTATCTATTGTGACCATGAGCTTTATCCTGAATATATCGCCAGCACAGATTGGCATGAAGGAAAGTTGGAGAGCAAGAAATATCACAGCGCTAATAGCCACTGGACTCAAAAGATTAAACCGGAGAATTTGATTATCTTTGCTTCGGAAAAGGAAGCTCGGGCTCAGCAGTTCCAGCCCAGCAGCTATGTCGGACGATGAGTAAGAAAGCTACTCCCCTGCTTATCCATGGCGGCCATATAATTGATCCCAGCCGGGGCATAGACCAGGTTGGTGACTTACTTATTATCGAGGACAAGATTGTTCAGGTGGGGGGTACTATCGTTCCGAGGGAAACGATGAATCTAGATGCCATAGGACTAGTTGTTTGCCCCGGCTTCATAGACCTTCACTGCCACCTCCGAGAGCCGGGCTTTGAGGATAAGGAAACAATCGCCACGGGGACAAAAGCAGCTGCCATAGGTGGTTTTGCCATTGTTTGTTGTATGGCAAACACAAATCCTCCTTTAGACAATCCGGCTGTTGTGGATTGGCTGAGACAAAAGGCTATCGAGGAAGGTCTGGTTCATGTCTTTCCCATAGCCTGTATCACCAAGGGCAGGAGTGGTGAGCAACTAACAGATATGGCTGGAATGGCGGAAGCTGGGGTAGTTGCTTTTAGCGACGATGGTGACCCTGTGGGAAGCTCGCAGCTTATGCGTGATGCTATGAATCATAGCCGCGACCTGGGCTTGCCAGTCATCGATCATTGCGAAGATAAAGGGCTGAGTAACAGCGGAATCATCAACGAAGGACGGGTATCTGCTGGATCAGGGTTAAGAGGGATTCCAGCAGCCGCTGAGGAGGTCATGGTAGCCCGTGACCTAGTTCTGGCAAAGTCGACCAAGGCCAGGCTTCACATTGCCCATGTGAGTACCAAAGGTTCGGTGGGGCTTATCCGTCATGCTAAGGAAGAAGGGGTTTCGGTAACTGCTGAGGTTACACCACACCACCTGACGTTAACCGAAGAGAGGATTGTGAGTAAGGACTCGAGCAAACCCTTTGATACCAATGCCAAAGTGAACCCGCCCCTGCGCACCAAAGAGGACGTCGAAGCCCTAATTAGGGGACTTAAAGACGGTGTGGTCGACGCTATCGCTACTGACCATGCTCCGCATACTCCGGCGGACAAAGATTGCGGGCTAGAGCTAGCTGCTTTTGGCATCAGCGGCTTTGAAACTGCTTTCGCTTGTCTCATGAGCTTGGTGCATAAGGGGAGAATAAGCTTGACCATGCTGCTCTCCAAGCTGACTTGTGAGCCAGCGAAAATCATTGGGAGAGGTGGTGAATTAGGCACCTTAAAGGCAGGCACGCCAGCTAATGTCACCATATTTGACCCTGAG
>DAOUMB010000064.1:0-4580 GCA_034414335.1 Dehalococcoidia bacterium | reverse complement strand
GTTTTGGGTATGTTGTCTACAAATTCAATTCTCTTATGCAGCTTAAAATCAGCCAGGTTTTGCTGACAAAGACTGGCTATCTCCTCCGAAGTAACGCTTTCCCCCTCTTTGAGCACTACAAAGGCTGTGGGTATTTGTCCTCCATAATCATCGTCAATACCTATGTAGGCTGCCTCAGCTACGCTGGGATGGCTTAGCAGCACGAATTCGACTTCCGAAGGACCGATCTTAAGTCCAGAAGGCGTCACTATTATGAACGATTTCTTCTCTATATACTCAAGGTAGCCCTCCTCATCCATCCTGACCAAATCTCCAGTATAAAACCAGCCATTTTTAAGGACTTGGGCCGTGAGTTCAGGCGCTTTATAGTAGCCTTTCATCACCCACGGGGCATTGAACACAGCTTCTCCTATCTCGCCCCGGGGAACTTCCTCGCCGCTGTCATCCAGTATCTTAATGTCACAAATTGGCTTGCCCACAGTTCCCAGTTTACGGCTGCTAAAGGTGCTTATGGAAACGGCTGAAACCTCCGTAAGACCATATACTTCATAAAGGGATAAACCAAACTTGTCCTCCAAAATCTTCATGAGCTTGAGAAAGGACTTCGCCCCGGCTGTAACAGCCAACCGCAGCGAACTCAGGTTATATCCTCCCACAACTTCGTCGCGCAACATAGCTAGCGCATTGTACATGGCAGGAACCCCAAAGATAATGCTTCCCTTCTCTTCCTCCACGGCCTCCAGGACAGCTCTGGGAGTGAAATTAGGGATAAGCACGATGGTAGAGCCAGTGATAATCGAACCAATAAGAACTTCAAATAGGCCAAAAAGGTAAGAAAAGGGAACAAGGTCGATGATGATATCTTCTCTCCTCCGTTGTATGCCTGCTGAAACTATGGGGGGAGTTCCCATAAGGGAAGCATGTGTATGTACCACGCCTTTTTGCCTCCCCAGGACGCCAGAGGTGTAAAATATAGTAGCTTCGTCCTCGTCTTTTATATCGATAGTCGGTGATAGGGAAGGGCTGTTAGCTACCATCTTGGCGTAAGAATCTGCACCAACATCAATTACATGTTTTAAGAAAGGAATGTGAGGCAAAACTGAGGAAAGCATCCGAGAGAAGTCCTTCTCTGTTATCAGGATTTCCGAGTCGGAGTCTCGCAGCAAAGAATCAAGTTCAGGTGCTTTAAGCACAGGGTTAAGTAGCACAGCCACGCCTCCACCCTTAACCACCCCAAAATAGTTCATGACCCACTCAGGGCTATGAGACATTAAAATAGCCACATGGTCACCCTTTTTCATCCCCAGCTCTATGAGGGCATTGGCTAGTTTGTTAGAAGCTTCATCTAGCTCTCCATAGGTAATCCTCTGAGCACCAAGGACGATGGCTTCCTTTCGTGGTACTTCGCTAGCAGTATTTCTCAGGGTCTGTTGAATATTCATCTCCGCCTCCGGAAAATCTTTATGGAAAGTATATCATCAATGCTCTCCCTCCAGCTACGGGGGCTGTGGGGGGGGAGGATCAAAATAGATTGCCCTGCGATGATTAGCACAAGCTATTGACAAATTTGGAAGTCATCCTATTAAATAAGAAAAGGAGGTGAGCGAGATGCGCTATGCCGTTATAGCTTTAGGTGCCATTGCTCTGATATTTGGGTTATTTATGATACTTCAATCATTGCCCTGGATAGGGGGGATACTGTCGATGGGTATGTTCGGCATCTTAGGAATTATTTTAGGGATTGGCTTAGTTTTGATTGGAGTCAAACTAAGAGGAATCCAGCCCTAGGGTTGGTGTAGGTCAGGTTATTAAATGGAAAGAGAGAAGGAGGTGAGATAAATGTCTTATGCTATTATAGCTTTGGGTGCTATTGGTGTCATAGTCGGGGCGGTAGTCATAGTCATGCAACCAGTGCAACAGATAGGTATGTTAGCGATTCCATCAATTATAGCTGGAATTGGCATAATTTTAGCTGGAGTCAAACTAAGGGTTAAGTAGCGTTAATATAAATACGAGACCTGCCTCCGTAATCGGCAGATGCTCTAGGCCTTTTTACCTTCTCACCACAAACCTGAGCACCACCGAGGTTTCAATTTGCCTCTCAGGGATGTTCCAATATCTCCGCAATAGCCTATCCTTCTCCCTGGGCGATACCAGTTTAAAGCCATGCTTCTCGTAGAATCGAATGGCCCAGGTGGCATCGGCCCAAGTCCCCACCAAAACTTCAGGAGTCTCGGCTAATCCCACAAGATATCGAAGTAGCCCTGTGCCAATTCCTCTTCTCTGGCATTTTGGAAGCACATAAGCATGCCTAATCAATGTGGCATCTTTAAGAGTCTGAATTCCTGCTGCTCCAAGCAAATGCCTGTCATCCACCCATCCGAAGAATATGACGCCGGCTTCAATTTCTTCTTTTAATTCTTCGGCTGACATATATGGTTCCTGCCACCTGTCATCTGGGATTACTCCCTTGTAAGCCTGCGCAGCATCGTTTATGACCTTGAGTATGGCATTGAAATCTGAAGCCAATAAGCTATGAATCATTTCTATGCCTTCCTTCGTGTCAATGTGCCCTAATGGTTTACGTCTATTCTAAATCTTGGGTAGCAGGGTCAGGCAAAGAACTTAAGTTTCTGTTAGCGCATGCCAGCGAAGTTTGTGTTGACACTCTTCAACTTTTCTAATTAGATCGAAGCCGCCTCCCTTACCTCAGTTCCCTGCTTCTTTTCTGCGACTCCTACTGCTCGTCTGAAACACGGCGTACGGGGTATATGCTTCTAGGAAATGCTAGGGCTTCCGCAGTTGTTGTGGCTGTTGCTGAACTTGTATGGCAATTACCTCGCTTCCTGCTTCGAATAGCTCTGACTTGATTTCGTGCACGAGGCCCCAAGACTGCGCCTCCTCTGGATTCAGGGTTGTCCTCTCAATCATAGCATCAGTAATATCTTTGGCGTTTTTACCTATATTCGCTGCGATTACCTTGGCAATATTCTCCATATCACTTCTCAATCCCTTTAACCTTTCCTCTAATAGTTTCTCCTCTAAACTCTGTTCCCCCTTAAATTGCGCACTAACGCCATGAAATAAGAATCTCGCTTGGGGTACTGATAGCCTTCTCGAACCGGCACAGTATAGGACAATGCCTATTGAGTCCACGCTGCCAAAATTGTGTGTAGTTATGGAAGCAGGCAATCCTTTCAAATAGTTATATGTGCTTAAACCATGAATAACAGAGCCGCCAGGCGAAGAGATAAGGATGATAAAGTTGCTTGTACCCTGCTTCATTTTCTGGTCAACAGCACTCATCAGAGCATTGACAGTGGCATCAATCACAGGGGCGAAGAATCTAATTACAACCGGTTTCATCACCCTGATTGTAGCAAATATGGGTGGACTAAGAAAAGGCTAATTATTGTAACCTTGCAGTTTTGCTATACTATAAATAGGGATTAGCTTTATGGGGGACATAGATAAGGTCAAGCAGAGGGTAGAAGAGCTACGGGAAAAGATTAATTACCATAATTACCGCTACTATGTGCTGGATAGCCCTGAAATCAGCGACGCAGAGTACGATGAGCTGATGAGGGAGCTTAAGCAACTTGAGGCTGAGCATACTGAGCTTGTTACCCCTGATTCGCCGACACAACGGGTCGGTGCGCCTCCTGTGGAAGCATTTGGAGTTGTGGAGCATCCTCAGCCTCTACTGAGCTTGGCTAACGCCTTTTCCTACGAAGAGCTGGCAGCTTGGCATAAGAGAGCAAGCAATCTTTTAGGTGGACGCCAGTTTGACCTCGTTTGCGAGCCCAAAATTGATGGGCTAGCAGTGGCTTTGACTTACGTTGATGGTTTGCTCGTCACAGGAGCAACTCGCGGAGATGGCTATCGAGGAGAGAACATCACCCAGAACTTGAGAACCGTCAGGAGTATTCCCCTTTCTGTACCCAGAGATGCCCCACCCAGATTTGAGGTCAGAGGCGAAGTTTATCTTCCTAAGGCTGGCTTCAAAAAGCTTAACGAGGAGAGAGCCAAAGAGGGACTCCCGCTTTTTGCCAATCCCAGGAATGCCGCCGCCGGCTCGGTAAGGCAGCTCGACTCCGGTATTACCGCCAAACGCCCTTTAGACATATTCATCTATGCTTTGGGCTGGGCTGAAGGCAAAGCGGTGCCTGACACTCACTGGGAGATTATGCAATGGCTCAGGTCTTTAGGCTTCAAGATAAACCCCAATATTGCCCTACGCCACTCCATCGACGAAGTGGAGAAATATCATCAGAGCTGGGTAGAGAGCCGGGAAAAGTTACCCTACGAGGCTGATGGCATAGTAGCAAAGGTCAATTCTATTGCCCTTCAGCAAGAGCTGGGCACTGTGGCTCACGAGCCAAGATGGGCCATTGCCTACAAGTTCCCTGCCATTCAGGGTACTACGCGTCTTATTGACATTGGCATAAACGTGGGAAGGACGGGAAGCCTTAACCCCTATGCTATTCTGGAGCCAGTCCGAGTGGGCGGTGTTGTTATCAGTTCAGCAGCGTTACATAATGAGGAAGACATTCACCGCAAGGATATCAGGATTGGAGACT
>DAOUMB010000063.1:0-22455 GCA_034414335.1 Dehalococcoidia bacterium | reverse complement strand
ATTCAAGCCTGACCTAAAATTTGCTGATTTCTCCAAGGATTTCCTGCTCAAGCTTATGACAGTATGGCAATGGGCGTGGCTCCACCTTGGACAGGCTTGGTTCTCGGTAGTCCAGGAGGAGTACGGTACTGATGTAGCCAATAAACTTGAGCACAAGTCTTGGATGAGGATGGCTTCGCGTGTAAACCCGAGATATGCCAAGATAGCAAATATCGAGCTAAATACCGTTTTGGATTCCTTGAAGGCTGCCCAGCTGCCCTTGGACAATATTTCAACATCAGGACTGTTCCCTCCTAAATTTGATATTAAAAGCCCCAATCATGTCATAATGACTTTGACTGATTGCCAAACGCTGCGATATATGGAAAAAGAGGCGCCGGAAAGAATACCCTGGCTCTGTAATTTTAACGAAAAGCCGCTTATTGAAAAGTATTTTATCAATCCCAAGGTAAAGGTAACACCTCTAAAGCTACCTCCCCGCAAAAGCCCGGATGATATCGCCTGCCAGTGGGAATTCAAGATTGAAGAATAAGGCTGACGTAGGGCCAGCTAGCGCCGTAAAGGTGAGCGGATACACCCTACCAGAGTGTTCGATACTTTCTGCCGGCGTGGTATAATTCCTGTGTGGCTGAAGGGCATTTGATCGTGTCAACGGTTTCTGGAATCTGGGGCTGCAAGGTGGCAGCCCTTTTTGAATAAAATAATCAAACAAAGGAGGCCGAGAATATGGATCTAGGCTTGGCGGGGAAAACCGTTATAATCACAGGGGGTGGTTCAAATATTGGTAGGGGCATTACCCTTGGCTTTGCTAAGGAAGGCTCCAATATAGTGATGGCTGAATTAGATGAGCCACAGGGACAGAAGGTGGCTAAGCAGATCGAGGCCTTGGGTGCCAAGATCATGGTTGTCAAGACTGACATAAGCCAAAGAGAGCAGGTTGAGGCCACGGTCAAGAAGGCACTGGGGGAATTCAAGCAGATAGATGTCCTAGTGAATAATGTGGGCTGGAATGGCGGCTCGGCGTTCATGGACAAATCCATAGAGGAGAGTGAGAAGGAAGTCGCCGTCAACTTATGGGGGCCAATGAACTGTATCCGGGCAGTCTTGCCTCATATGATAGAGCGCAAGTATGGATCTATTGTAAGCATAGGCTCCGATGCCGGTCGTGTGGGCGAGTCTTTATCGACTGTATATAGCGCCTGCAAAGGTGGCATCATAGCGTTGTCCAAAAGCATAGCCCGGGAGCTAGGACGTCGTTATGGGATAAGGCTGAACGTGGTATGCCCTGGACTGACACTTCCGGGAGACCCACCCGGCCACTACCAGCAAGGTTCAGAGGAGGTTGGGGAGAAGAGCATGTGGAGCTACCCCTGGTACTCTGAGGAAAAGATACAGGACATTATTAAGAAGGCTTACCCTCTGGGCAAGATTGGGAAGCCCGAGGATATCGCCAATGCGGTGCTGTTTCTAGCCTCGGACCGTGCCGGTCACATAACCGGGCAGACCCTTAGCGTCAGCGGCGGCTACACCATGATATAAGAAGGTGTGAAGGCCTTTCTTACAGGGCAGGAGCCACAATTCAAGAGCAGGTAGTCTCCTGTAGGCAACCGCAGGCAAAGAGTGTCTTCCACGCACTAATTAAACACTTGGGGTGTACTTCGTGGCTGTGGAGGTTTTGACTTCACGAAGCATTTGGCTGCATTCCTCTTTGGAGATTGTGGTCCAAGCTAGCTCATGGGCAATCCCAGCCAAGCAAGGGCGATGATATTGCGCTGGATCTGACTAGTGCCGGCTAGAATGGTAGCCCCGATAGAGGATTCATGCTGTTCGATCAAGCCACCGTCCATGGGTGCTTGCCTTGAGCCTTTAGTCAATTGCCCGTAGAGCCCCAATACCTGGGTAAAGGTATCGGTAATACGCTGGTAAAGTTCTGTAGTCCGTAGCTTTAATATGGATCCCTCAGCATAGGGCATTTGTCCCCGATCTAACATCCAGAGTACTCTGTATTCTAGTGCCTGGCATACCTCGAGCTCAGCGGAGAATTCTCCGACTTTACTGCGAATATACGGGGCCTCCTTCGGTCGCCAGCCATCATATTCAGCCGTCTTGAGAAGGTCTACCAGCTCGTCGAAGAGCACCCTGACCCACGTGGTATTGAAGGGAATCAACCTCTCAAGGCCCAGCGCAGTAGTAACGTAGCGCCAGCCTTTGTTTTCTTCTCCGATCCTGTTCTCAACTGGCACCTTGACATTATCCCAGAAAGTCTCATTGGTCCTCTCATTTCCCATGCAGGGCATAGGCCTTATGGTAATGCCGGGTGTCTTCATATCTACAATGAACAGCGAAATACCGCGATGTTTGGGTGCGCTAGGGTCTGTCCTGGCCGTCAGCCAGCAGTATTTGACAATGTGCGCCTGGGTTGTGAATATCTTGTTGCCATTTAATATATAGAGGTCGCCCTGCCGTTCAGCCCTCAGCTGTAAAGCAGCCGCGTCTGAACCTGCGTTAGGTTCGCTGTATCCCAGGCAGAAGTCCATCTCACCCCTGGCTATGGCAGGCAGAAACTTTTTCTTCTGTTCCTCGGTGGCATAGCGCAAAATAGTAGGTGTAAAAATGAGCATGTCGCCTGTCAGGTTGGGAGGGCAATGGCCGCGCCTGACCTCGTCGTACAGAATGTATTGCTCCAAAATGGAGCGTTCTGTACCACCATATTCCTTGGGAATAGCAAGCCCGAGCCAACCTGTTGCGCCAAGCTTACGGCCAAACTCCTCTGTCTTTTCGAGGAAATCCGGGTCATCCGGCTGCAGCCAGCCTCGCCAGTTTCTGAGCTCTTGGGGCCATTCCTTATCAAAATAATTGCGCACTTCTTTCCTGAAGCGCTCTAGGTCTTCGCCAAAGCCAAAATCCATGGTTACCCCTTTTTCCTGGTGTTAGCCTAACAAAGCATCGGCGATAACTCTACGATGCCACTCGGGATTCCCATACACTACCTCGCCACATTTTGCCCGCCGGAAATATAAGTGCATGGGATATTCTAAGGTGAAACCTACTCCCCCATAGATTTGCTGCCCGTGCCGGACTACGCGTTGTACAGACTCACTCGCCCAGACCTTGATCCTGGAGATATCCACGGCACAGGGCAGACCTTGTTCCATCTCCCACGCCGTGTACCAGGTCATCCAGCGGCAGCCTTCTACATAGGTGGACATGTCGGCACACATATGCTGAATGGCCTGAAAACTACCTATGGGATGGTCAAATTGCACCCGCTCCTTGGCATATTGAACGCTCATATCAAGCACCTTCTGGGCCAGCCCGAGCATCTCAGCACATTCCGCCAAAGTGGCATATTGCAAAACACGCTCTATGATATCCCAGCCTTTGTTGAGCTTACCTAAGAGCTGGCCTTTGGGCACTCTGACTTTATTGAAGACAACTTCGCACTGTCGGTCATTTGCCACAGTGTTTAATTTGGTGCAAACAATGCCTGGGCTATCTCCCTTTACCAGAAAGAGACTGACAGCATCCTCAGGCTTTGCCTTACTATCAGTCTTTGCCACACAAATCAAGTAATCGGCGATATTAGCATCTCGGACGAAAAGCTTGGTACCCTGAATGAGATAATCATCGCCATCTGGCACAGCTTGAGTATTGATTGAAGTAGCTTTGTAGTCAGGATTAGCTTCTAAGAGGGCCAGGGCAGTAATAAGCTGCCCCCTGGAAATTTTGGGAAGAAAGGAAGCTTTCTGCTCATCAGTTCCTGCAAGCAATAAGGTCTGAGTTCCTAATAGGGCGGTCGACACAAAGGGACTGGGTAATAGCGCCCGTCCCATCTCCTCAAGAAGGACTACCAGGTCCATGAGACTCCCACCGGCACCTTCATATTCCTCCGGAAGAAATAGGCCCAACCACCCTAGCTCTGCTATCTTTTGCCACATTTCGGGCGAATATCCGCTATCGCTGTCATGAATATCTCGAACAACTGTCCAGGGACATTCAGTTTCCAGGAAGGAGCGCGCCGCTGTTTGCAAAGACTTCTGAGTTTCAGTGAGTTCTAGATCCATAGCTATCCTCCAATAAACGCATATTACATGCGATGTACCAAACTAATGATTATATCGAGCTAGTCCATAGATGTCAACGGCAGGTTCCACAAGAAGGGGAATGGACCTGTGGAGTTGACCTGAGTATCTGCGGTGTCTGTAGGGTGCTGTTGAGGATTACTCTAAGGATGTTGTGAACTCATAGAATTTCAAAAAAGTAGGGGGTGGTAAAACATCCTGAGAAAGAGTTTGAATATGGATAAGTTCCAGCAGAGTTTGCAAAGGAAGCTCAATTGTGGTAGATTTCACTAAAAATATTTGGAGAGAGGTTAGAATGAGCGAAAAATTAAAGAGTAAGAGTGGTGTAATTACTGGAGCCGGCCGTGGCATTGGCAGGGAAATCGCCCTGGCGATGGCGAGCGAGGGTGCCAATGTAGTAGTTGTCGATCCTGGTGTAGCCAGAGACGGCTCGGGCACCACTGCGGCCCCAGCTGATGAAGTGGTGGCTGATATCCAGAAAAAGGGGGGGACAGCAATTGCCAACTACGGCTCGGTGGTTGATTTCAAGGCTGCAGAGAGTATTATCAAGGCCTGTGTGGATAAATTTGGTCGCATAGATTTCCTGGTCAATTGTGCTGGCATCCTCCGGGAACGGATGATCTGGAACATGAGCGAAGAGGAGTGGGATGCGGTAATCGCTGTTCACCTTAAAGGGACTTTTAATTGCTCACGGCATGCCTGTGTAGTCATGAGGGAGCAAAAGGCTGGCCGGATAATCAATCTTACCTCCGACGCTTGGAGGGGGACCGTAGGGCAATGCAATTATGGTGCTGCTAAGGGAGGAATTGTAAGCCTTACTAGGGCTATTGCCCGTGAAATGGGAAGATACGGCGTAACCTGCAATGCTCTTTGCCCGGTGGCGGCAACACGGATGACTATGACTGAAGAGGTAAAGGCAGGGATGAAGAAGAGGCTTGAGGCTGGGCTTATAACTAAGGAGGCATATGAAGGTTTTGCAGCCATGCCAGGTCCAGAGTACATCCCCCCTCTAGCGATATACCTGGCTACTGACGCGGCAGCTAACATAAATGGGCAGGTATTGCACGTTGAGCGGGGGAGAGTTGCCATTTACTCCGAGCCTATGGAAATAAGAGCCATCTATAAGTCGGAGGCAGGGGGGGCTTGGTCTGTAGACGAGCTAGAAGAGTATGTCCCCAAGACGATACTAACAGGCTATGTTAACCCGGCTCCACCTGTATCAGAAGAGAAGAAAGCCGGCTCATAAAGTGGCAACCTACTTGTGGGGTATCCCTAGATAAGGGAGGAAAGCCGCGCAAGCTTTCCTCCGCAAAGCTTCGGAGATTCGAAGGGATGGTTGGACAGAAAGCAGGATTATTATTGGAGCTAGGCAGATGACTGTGAATTTCAGGCCTGCCCCATGTAGGAAACGCCACCGAGCGGATATGCGGCACCATTTAATTTAGGGAGTTAAATCGTAATTAAAACGATTCATGTAGCTATCTGAAAGGAGGGAATCATATGGTAGGTATTACATCTTATGGAGCTTACATCCCTATCTACAGGCTGAGCCGGGCGGAAATTGCGCGGGCATGGGAAGGGCGTGGTGCTCCCGGCGAGAAGGCAGTTGCCAACTTCGATGAGGACAGTGCTACTATGGCAGTGGAAGCTGTAATCGATTGCCTGAGAGGCATCAACAGGCAAACTGTCGATGGTCTGTATTTTGCATCTACGACATCACCATATATAGAAAAACAATCAGCAAGCTTAATAGCCTTGGCCGCTGACCTGCGTCGGCAAATCTTCACCGGAGACTTCACTAACTCCTTGCGAGCAGGGACTATTGCCCTGAGAGCAGCTCTCGATGCTGTCAAGAGCAAATCTGGCAACAAAGTCATGGTAGCTGCATCCGATTGCCGCTTGGGCGTCCCCCAATCGAATTATGAGCAGGACTTTGGCGATGGTGCCGCTGCCCTTTTGATTGGGGATGAGGATGTTGTCTGTGAAATCGAAGGCAGCTACTCTCACGCTGATGAGATTCTAGATACATGGAGATTGCAGACTGACACCTTTACTAAGTCCTGGGAAGACAGATTTATCCTGACGGAGGGCTACGTATTGAATACGAGAGAGGCAGTCTCAAATGTTATGAAGAAATACAGCCTGACGCCGAAGGATATCGGCAAGGCAGTCTATTATGCCCCCGATGCCAGGAGGCATTCAGAAATGGCTAGAGCCCTCGGCTTTGACCCCAAGACCCAGGTTCAGGACCCTATGTTTGATCGCCTGGGCAATACCGGCTCCTCTTTTGCTCTAATGATGCTGGTAGCTGCCCTGGAGGACTCGAAGCCCGGGGATAGAATATTGTTTGCCAACTATGGCGATGGCTGCGATGTCTTCCTTCTTCGAGTAACTGAGGGAATAGAGAATATCAGGAATAGACGGGGAATAAAAGGGCATCTGGCATCAAAGATGCTTCTTCCTAACTACGAGAAATACCTACGCTTTCGCCAGATTATACCTGTCCAGGCCCAGGCACGTGAGGCAGCAAATGCTTTTGCTCCAGTGGCCTGGAGGGAGCGAGAGCAACTTACTAGTTTCCACGGTTCCAGGTGTAAGCGCTGTGGAAAAACCTTCCATCCTATGCAGAGGGTCTGTATATATTGTGGAGCCAAGGATGAGTACGAGGGGGTCAGGCTTTCCGATAGGCCAGGCACCCTCTATACCTACTGCATAGATAGCCTGGCCCTGAGTGGAGACCCGCCGTCGGTTGTGAGCAAAGTCCATCTGGATGAGGAAGTGGGGGTATATTGTCTTATGACCGACAGAGACCCTGATAAGGTCGAGCCCGACATGCCGGTAGAAATGACCTTCAGGAAGATGCACGATTCCGGAGGAATGCACACCTATTACTGGAAATGCAGGCCGCCACGAGAGGTGTCGAAGGAGGGCTGAGGAGCGGTGGTTTTCCAGAGGTCTCTAAAAACAAGGAGGTAAAGGAAATGTGGACCATAAAGGATAAGGTTGCCATAGTTGGCATGGGATGCTGTAAGTTCGGCGAGAATTGGGATAAGGGCGCCGATGATATGATTATTGACGCTACCTACGAAGCTTATGAGGATGCTGGGGTGGAGCGCAAGGACATCCAGGCTGCCTGGGTGGGGACAACTGTTTCCGGTGCGGGGGGAATCACCATAGCCGCACCTCTAAAACTGGACCGCATCCCCATTACTCATGTGCAAAATTTCTGCGCTACCGGCATGGAGACGATCAGGAGTGCTTCCTTTGCCATAGCCTGTGGCGCCTATGATATTGTACTTTGCGTTGGCTATGAGAAACTGAAGGATAGTGGCCTGGCCGGGCTTCCCGCTGGCTATATCCACCCCGTCTTAGGTGTCAATGTGACCGCACCGGGGAGGTGGGCTATGGGAGCCACAAGGTATTTCCGGGCCTACGGGCTCGACCCTAAGGAAGGCAAGGAGACCTTAGCCAAAATCTCGGTGAAAAATCATTACAATGGTGCCAGACACCCCAAAGCTCACCTTCGTAGGGAGGTCACCCTGGAGCAGGTGCTTAGCGCTCCGATAATCGCCTGGCCACTGGGACTATTTGATTGTTGTGGAAACACCGATGGAGCAGCAGCGGCAATTTTGACCAGGGCTGATATGGCTAAGAATTTCAGGGATGACTATGTTTTGGTCAAGGGGATAGGGCTTGCCATAGGCCCTGCCCTGGGGAAAGAGGACGCCGCCTATGATTATATCCACCTGCCGGAAACAGAGGTTGCTGCTCAACAGGCATATGAACAAGCGGGGATAAAGAATCCCCGAAAGGAGCTGGACATCCTTGAGCTACATGATTGCTTCACAATAAGCGAGCTTATGACTCTTGAAGCAATAGGAATCTGTCCTAAAGGGAAGGCTAAGGAGGATATTGACGCCGGTACCTTCACTCTCAAAGGGGAATTGCCGGTTAATGCCGATGGTGGTTTGAAGTCCTTCGGTCACCCTATTGGTGCCAGCGGAGTGAGGGAGTGCTACGAGGTATATAAGCAGATACAGGGCAAGGCAGAGCTACCGGAACGCCAGTTGAAAAAGGAGGTCAGGCTTGGATTGTCCCATAACCAGGGGGGGCATCCGGGAAGCTTGCTTCCCATAGTTACGATCCTGGGACGGAGGGATTAGAAAAAGCAAATCATTTCATTTGAAAGGAGGTTAAATGGGCACAAGACTAAAGGACAAGGTGGCTGCGATCACCGGTGCTGGCCGGGGTATAGGAAGGGCCGAGGCATTGGCTCTGGCGGCGGAGGGAGCCAAGGTCGTGGTAAACAACCGTACCTCAGCGAAGGGCGGCACCCCTTCTGATGTCCCGGTGGCCGATGGGGTGGTGGATGAAATCAAAAAGGCCGGTGGCATCGCGGTTCCCAATTACGATGATGTGTCTGACCACGAGGGGGCCAAGAACATCATACAGACGGCAGTGGATGCCTTCGGACGGCTGGACATCCTGATAAACAATGCCGGCATTCTCATGGATGCTCAGGTATATAAGATGACGGATGAACAATGGGAAAAAATTATAAAGGTAGACCTCTATGGCGTCTTTTACACCTGTCGAGCGGCAGCAGCAATAATGAGGGAGCAACGCTGGGGGCGGATTATAAATACGTCCTCTCAGGCGGGGGCTTGGGGGCGCTTCGGACAAGGCAACTATGCCGCTGCCAAGGAAGGTATAGTGGGCTTGACCAGGGTGATGGCCCGAGAGCTGGGGCCCCGCGGTATAACCTGTAATGTTATCCGGCCGCGAGCCGGCACCAGGGTCTCCCTCAGCCCGGAGACCCAAGCTGCCTGGGAACGGGAGGGCAGGTTCGATTATATCGCGCAGTCGAAGATGCTGAAATCGGAGGATGTAGCCCAATTTGTTGCTTATCTGTGCACTGAGGAAACGGCCAATATCAACGGCTACACCTTTGTGGTCGGTACAGATGGTATCGGCCTCTACCGGGAGCCAGAGCCACCCTTCAAGATGATATACTCCTCTCAAGGTTGGACTCTCGACCTTCTGTTGAAAGTGGTGCCCAGTACGCTGGCGGATGGTCTGGTAAATCCAGCCCCACCCAAGACTACTTAGGTGGAATTGGCTTCCGAACAATCAGAGGAAGGCAGAGCTAAGTTGAAGACAGGAGTGAGGGGCAAGCTTGGTTTGTCATGCCACCCTGTCTTTCGTTAGAATGGCTATATTCCTTTTGAAAGGAGATAATGGGTATGAAATATGAAAATGTTCTCCTCGAAATCGAGGGGAAGGTTGCCACAATTACCCTGAACCGCCCTGAGAAGCTGAATGCTATAAACGATGCCATGCTGCGAGAGTTCGAGGCAGCTCTCGACGAAGTACGCCGAGACCCAAATTCCCTTGTGCTTGTCATAAGAGGAGCGGGGAGTGCTTTTAGCGTCGGTCAGGACTTAGGTGGCGTTGGAACTGATGAAGTATTGCCGCCTCACCCCAGAAACAAGGCCTACCTCAGTGATATGTTAGTTGGTGCAATGCGAAACAACTTCAGATGGCAGTCTATTTTCGAGCTTCATAAGTGGACTGTCGCTCAGGTGCACGGATATTGCCTTGCTGCTGGCCTTGACCTGGCAATGTCATGTCGGGCTATCGTTGCAACTGAAGATGCTGTGTTTGGCGATCCCTCGATAAGAATGGCGCTTTCTTCATCTAATCCCTTGTGGACTTATAGGGTTGGGCTGAAGAAGACAAAGGAGCTTCTCTTAACCGGGAAGTACATAGATGGTAAAGAGGCGGAGAAAATTGGCTTGGTAATGAAAGCAGTTCCCGCTGCCAAACTGCAAGACGAGGTTAATCTGACTGTCGAAACCTTTGCCAAATCAGCAGGTATAGGCGGTTTTGACCAGGAGGTCCTTGTCTGGGCTACGAACATGGCCAAGCTTGACCTTGGCGGCCTTGCAGCCGCCCGAAGGATGGCAGCTAATGTCCATGTCCTCAGCGCAATTCAAAGGCCAGGGCGAAGCATCATAGACCGCGGAGAGTTCAACTTTTATGATATACGGGATGCAAAGGGTCTCAAGGCTGCCATCGAGGCCAGGGATGCCCCTTTCAGAGAATATTTTCCCCCACTACAACCTAGGAGGAGTTGATTTTAATGGGCTATAAAAACATCATTTATGAGAAAAAGGATGGGGTTGGGTACATTACGCTGAACCGTCCTGATAAGTTAAATGCCGTAAACGATGCCCTGCTGGAAGAGTTGGATGCCGCATTTGCAGCAGCAGAGCCAGACTTGGAAGTGAAGATAGTAGTGGTAAAGGGTGCCGGACGAGCTTTCAGCGTAGGTCAGGACTTAAGCGGGGTTGAGACTTCCGAGGTGCTGCCTGATCCGCGAAAGCCTGTTTCTAGGAAAAAGCAACTGGAAGCAGAACGCCGACGCAACCGAAGGTGGGAGTACATATTCAATCTTGCTAAGCCCACTATCGCACAAGTGCATGGATATTGCCTGGGTTTTGGCTGCAACCTGGCAATGGTCTGCGACATAACAATAGCATCTGAAGATGCCCTATTTGGTGACCCCTCAATAAGGATGGGACTTCTCTCCGACATGCCTCTCTGGATCTGGCTAATCGGTATTAAGAAGACCAGGGAACTTCTCTATTCTGGGAGATATATTACCGCCGCAGAAGCCGAGCAGTTCGGCTTGATAAACAAAGCTGTCCCCAAGGATAAGCTTGAGTCGGAAGTATTCAGGTTGGCAAAGGGTATAAGCCTTTTGCCGGGCGATGGTCTGGCGAACTGCAAGGATGGTATCAACTCCGTTATGGAGGCCAGAGGGCTGGGGGAGGCCTGGCGGTTCACCAACGAAATGCAGTTGGTTATGCAACAACATAGCAGGGAGCCTGGTGAATTTGATTTCTTTGATGTTAGAGACGAGAAAGGACTGAAGGCTGCCATCGAGGAGAGGGATACTCCTTTTAAAGGTTTCCCGTAGCGGTCTTCCACTATGAAGATATAGGAGGTGTTAATATGCCCACCGGATTTGGTCGAGAATTTGTGACTCAGTATCAAAAATGTGAATGGGAAAATGTCGATTACAGGGATAGAGACTACCAGGATGCCATCTACGACAAAGTGAATGACAGGATAGCCAGAATCACCTTTAACCGGCCTGAGAAGAGGAATGCATTTAGTGACAGGATGTTTGAAGATATGTTTGCGGGGCTGCACCAGGCCAACGATGACCCCGACGTACGGGTGGTAATAATGCGAGGCGCTGGCATATGTTTTGGTGCCGGGCACGAGCTAAGTTCTCCTGAAGGAGAGGACTCACCACCGATTCATCCCAATCATAATCCCACTATGGTGGATTATTATGGCTTTGAACGGCGCCGTTGCACCAAATGGGAGACGATAGCAGATTTCCCCAAGCTCACTATCGCCCAAGTGCATGGCTACTGCGTCGGTGCCAGCCAAATGGTGGCGTCTTGCTGCGACCTGGTAATAGCCGCCGAGGATGCACAGTTAGGCATTCGTGGCTTTGGGAATTTGCACCACGGAGTTACTTATTGGCCAATCTGGCCCCTTTGGTCCAATAAGGCCTACGCCGGACATGTCATTTCGGAGACATCGGGAAAGGAGGCAGCAGCGCTGGGCTTCATAAATAAAGCGGTTCCCAAGGATAAACTGGAAGAAGAAGTGCTTACGTGGGCAAGAGTTCTCAGTCAGCTACCTTCCGAGCGCGTGGCCATAACCAAGGAATGGATAAATGGGGCTCTCGATATAACCGGGATGGGGAGTGCCTTAAGAAGCCATTTCATCTCTCACCTCTTACTTCAGTACGTGCATTTCCGACCCTATGAGGTTAACCTATACAAGGCGAAAAGGGACAAGGGCCTAAAGGGCTTTTTGAAGGACCGTGCAATCACTGCCACTCCGGGCACAGGCTCGAAAGAGTGAGAGATTGCCAAGTAAAGGGGGTTACATATGCAAGATTGGCAGGAAGAATACAAAAGGAAGCTAATTTCAGCAGAGGAGGCGGCTGGTTTAGTCAAGTCTGGAGATAGCATTGGCTTCACCGTGGGCAGAGAGGCTCGCTCAGTCGCGCTGGCTATTGCTGCCAGAAAGGAGGAGCTGAGGAAAGTAAAAGTAGCTGTGCCGTCTCCTAGCTATGACTTCGGCTGGTATGACCCAGGTTGGGAGGAGTCTTTCCCCGTAACCATATTCATGCCTACAGGACTTTGTCAGGAAATGGTTGACGAGAGAAGATGTGATCTTGCTTTCGGCACTGTAATTCCTTTTGTGAAGGAATCCGAGAATCGCTATGATATACTCCTTACCGAGGTATCGTCACCCGACGAACGCGGCTTCTGTAGCTTTGGAGCTTCAGTATGGAACAAAAGAAGAGAAATTAAGGACGCCAAGCTGACAATTGCTGAAGTAAACAAAAACCTGATCAGAACCTTTGGTGAAAATTATGTTCATGTCTCAGAGATAGACTATTTCGTGGAGCACTCCTCCATGGGAGGAGTCCCGGGAATGGGTACCTTGGCTGGAAGGACGCCTAAGGAACCTGAACCATACGTCAAGCGTATTGCCGAGAGTGTCTCGGAATTGATTAAGGATAGAGATACCATTCAGATTGGCGTAGGTCGCACCACCGAGCCTCTGGTCAGACTTGGCCTATTCGATGGCAAACATGACCTCGGCTTTCACTCCCAGGCTACTCCTCCGGGGGTCATATCATTGATAAAGGAGGGGGTGATTAACGGAAAGT
Organism: Dehalococcoidia bacterium; assembly: GCA_034414335.1. Lineage (GTDB taxonomy): Bacteria > Chloroflexota > Dehalococcoidia > GIF9 > AB-539-J10 > RBG-13-51-36. The sequence continues at coordinate 9,609 of DAOUMB010000063.1, read as the reverse complement.
ACAAAAACCTTCACCCTGGTAAGGTGGTGGTGACATCTATCGGGGGCAGCACCAGGGAGGAGATGGAATGGGTCTCTGAGAATCCTCTCTTTCTCCTGGTTGATATAACCTATCTTGAGGACATCAGGGTAATTGCTGCCCACGACAATATGGTGGCGATTAACAATGCCTTAGCCGTTGACCTTATGGGACAGGTTGCAGCTGAAAACCTGGGCAGGAGAGTGCTGTCTGTAGCTGGCGGACAGATACCCTTCGTCATGGGTACCCCGTTATCGAAGGGTGGCCGCTCTATCACTGTACTTCCCTCCACCGCCCAAGGTGGCACTGTCTCTCGCATTATGCCCACGCTGCCGCCAGGAACAGCGGTGACCATACAGCGCAACTGTGTCGATAATGTGGTGACTGAATACGGTATTGCCCGGCTCAGGGGAAAGACGGCGAGGCAAACTTGTGATGAGCTTATCTCTGTAGCCCACCCCGATTTTCGCGCCGAGCTGAGAAAGGAAGCAGAGAAGCTTTTTTGGCCTCAACTTTGATTGGAAAGAGGATTTGTTTTCTGGACTCTAATTGGAGTAACGTTTCCCGTGAAAAGGAAGTCGTGATACTCTGATAAGACTCTTCCTTGTTACAACCAGCACGCAGCGTATCGTCATGAATGAGTGAGCAGCTATCCCCATAATCAGTCAGCTCACTCAGGCTTTTCTTAATTCAGAACGGAAATCGGGATGCGCTACATTGATGAGTTCTTCTTTCCTCTGCCTTAACGTCTTGTTCCAGAGTCTGGCAATGCCGTACTCAGTTACTACGTAATCTGCGCAGGTATAGGGAATGGTCACCACGGTTCCCTCAGGTAAGCCAGGAACGATACGAGAAACCTTCCCTCCTTGAGCGGTGGAGGGAAGCACTGTAATAGCTCGCCCACCCTTGGAAAGTAAAGCGCCCATATGGAAAGGAATCTGGCCTCCAGCTTGCGAGAGAATTCTGTAACCGATGCTCTCTGCAGCAGCCTGTCCGCGAAGGTCTACAGCCAGGGCTTGATTTATGGCTACAAGGTTATCCAAGCTGGCCAGTGTCCTTCCATCCTCCAGGAAGTCAATATCGACCAGCCAGAAAAGCGGGTTGCCGTTTGCCCACTCCATCTCTTCCGCCGTACCTCCTCCTAGGGAGGTGGCCACCACCTTATTTGGAAAGAGAGTTTTATACTTTCCGGTAATCACTCCTTCCTTAACTGCTGTTATTATCCCGGACGGTGTAGCCTCAGCGTGATAACCAAGGTCCTGCTTATTGGCAAGCATCCCCAGTTGCACTAGATACTCTGTGATTCTCCCAACACCAATTTGGAAGGTATCACCATCCCTCATGATTGATCCGACATTCTCGGCAATAGTCCTTATATATGGATCGGGTTCTTTTACCTCTCTCCCTGCCAGGCTGCCCGTCCTTAAACCCTTCCCACTGCCAATATGTTCTACAAAATAGTCTATTTTTGAAACGTGGATAAAATTATCGCCATAGGTACGTATTAGATTATTATTTACCTCGGCTATAACAACCTTAGCTAGCTCAACATCCTGTTTCTTGTTCCACAGCGATGCTCCGAAACTACAAAACCCTTTCTCATCAGGCGGCGAAAGTTCAACGAGAAGAAAGTCAGGGGGTCCTTCCGAGCGCTCGCTGGGACGTGCCAGGGTGAAAAGAGGCCACGGACGCATATTAATTCTTCCCGCATCGAGGGCATCCTGACAGACCGCCGTAGGATGTCCTATGGTGATGGAGAATGAATCCTCCCATCCTTCGTCATACCAGCCGAAGTCGTACCCGGGAGTTGGTACGACTATCTCAACGTCTTTCAACTCTTCTTTTCTAGCCGCTAAGGCAAAGCCTATAGCGAACGTCTCCCGACCCACAGTAAAGAGAACGACATCTCCGTTCTTGACCAGGCCAGCAGCTTCCTCAGCACTGATGAGTTTACGTTTATATTCTTCGCGCCAATCCGCAGACACATTGACCCCCTTTACTTCAGAATCTCTCCGTTCCCCAGGGGGAACTTCGAAAAGCTTATGTTCTTATGCAGGTACAAAGACCATGTTGGTAGAATACAGTGACTATCTACTCACTTAATGGGCCGCTTAATCACCTGAAAGCCAGGAATTGCGTTGAACTTCGCGTCTCTCTCCTTGAAAGCCTCGCCTAGGCCTTTGTCTCTTCTCTCTTTGAAGAAGATGAATTCGTCCGGTTCGAAACGCATACTGGTGGTTATAGTATGGAATGGATAAGCAACTGAGATAGAGTTCCCTATGCCCATCATATTCATGTGAACATCGAAGGCTGCTTTGCCGGCTACGATGCCGTCGATGGGCTGCAGAGCTATCGCCCGAACCCATTGGTCAACCCTCTCTTCCAGCTTGTCTTTGGTGACCACCTCGTTTACCAGGCCAGCACGGAGCGCTTCCTCGGCCTCCCAGTATTTTCCTGTGATAAGCATCTCCTTGGTCTTAGCTGTGCCCACCTTGAGAAGCCAGTAGCCGATTAAACCATCGACTGATGGTCCGGTCATCCTGTAGGCCGAGTGCCCAAAGACAGCATCATCCGAGACTATGGTTATATCGCTGAGCAGGGCAAACCATAGACACATCCCCATAACATAGCTATGTCCCTGGCAAATCGTTACCTTGAGACATTTGGCCCATTTGTTGTACATCCCCTCGAAGAAGAAACGATCCGCAGTCAACCTGTCCCTTTCCGGGCTGCGGCGCGTTTTCTCTCCTGATTTCGGAGTCCGGATGCCGTGATAGCCACCAAGGTAAGCAGCGTCAGCTCCCGTGCTAAAGCACGGGCCAGCACCTTTTATTACCAGAGACTTTATGCCATCGTCAACCTCTACCTCAGCGATGATTTCCAGAAGCCGATAGAAATCTTCCTGAGTTAGGGCATTGAGCTTTTCGGGGCGATTAAGGGTGATGGTTGCGCAAAACCTGTCATAGTCCTTCTCGAACAGAAGATGGTTTTTACTGATATCCATTCCTGCTGTATTAAGGACATGCCCTTCCGGCAAGCCTTTTACTTTTGTACCGTCTACCATAGTTTTAAACCTCCTTCAAAATTTGATTTCTTATTCTTCTTTCGCTTCTGCACAGAAGCGATAGTATTCGGTTACTTTAGCCACGGCACGAACCAACCTTGCCATTGTACGGTAAAGAGGTACGGCGGCCCTTGGAAGCGCTTTCTTAAGCGCAGAGACAGCTTCTTTCATTTCGTCGCCTCTGGCCATTGCGCTGTCCATAATTGCTGCTATAGGTTTCTTATAGGGATTGTCTTGGGCAAACTGGGTAAGGTTCTCGGTCAGTTCCTTCACTTTTTCTGCGCCACGAAGGAACCCCAGCTCCGTGCTCATGATTACAGTGTCAATAGATGGGTCGGCACTCAACGTCTTAATCGCTCTGAATATCTGCTCTGAATGTTCTGCCATTGGCTCGGAGTCCAGTGGGTTCTTGAAGCCGGCACCCGTAACTGCTATGAAGCTCTTGAGTTCCTTCTGAGTCTCCTCCGAGAAGATGGGAAGCTCCAGACCTTCCTTAGTGCACAGGTCGGCCGTCTGGACGCTGTATCCACCACCGCCAAGCATCACTCCCACCCGGTTCCCCCGGGGGCGGGGTTTGAGGTATAAAAGGGTCATGGCAACGTCCGCCAGCTCTTCCAGTGAGCTTACCCTGATAGCTCCTGTTTGCTTGAAGAAAGCATCCCATACTTCCTCACTGCCGGCTAGGGCGCCGGTATGAGAAGATGCTGCTCTGGCACCTACTGAGGTGACGCCGCCTTTCCATATTACCACTGGTTTCTTTTTATTCGTCTCTTTGACAAGCTGAGTGAATCTTCTCCCGTCTCGTACACCTTCAATATAGGCACAAATGATCTTGGTCTCAGGGTCCTGGGCATAATAGTCCAGATAATCGGTGGCATCCAGGACAGCGGCATTTCCATAGCTTACCACCTTACTGAAAAGCAGTCCCTGGCCCAATCCATAAGTTATGAACTGAAAGCAGTTAACTCCGCTCTGCGAGAGATAGGCCACCGGTCCGCTCCTGGGGGGCAGTATTGGCCACATGGAGATCTTGGCGGAAGGAACATAGGCCAGCCCATTACAGTTTGGTCCTATGACTCCTATGTTTCCCCTTTTCGCTATCTCCACGACTCTCTTCTCAAGTTCTATTCCCTCTGGCTCTCCTGTTTCGGAGAAGCCGGCGCTAAAAATGTGGGCGAACTTCACCCCCGCCTTGGCGCAGTCTTCCAGCACATCAGGTACAGCCTTGGGTGGAACGCAAATGACACAAAAATCTATAGGCTCAGGAACATCCAGGAGACTTTTATATGGCTTTAGGCCAAGTATGTCATCAGTTGCTGTAAGATGTATAGGATATATTTTGCCCTCGTAGCCCAACCTCTGATATTCGCGGATATACTGCCCACCACCAGCCGCCCACCCTGATGCTGGGTCCTTGCCCTTAAGTGAAATCCCAACCACTGCCATCGTTCTGGGGTTAAACAATCTTTCAAGCCTGTGCTCTGTTGACATAAATCACGCCTCCTTAAACCAGAGTGATGTTATCAGAATTTCAAAAGCACGTCAACCAGGCTTACTGGCTCCAGGACGGCATAACGATAAGTGTTCGCGGGCTAGCTCATGTTACGAACGAGGAGAGCGATAAGCGGCACACTACGTTTCTTAATGCAATACCCGAGGTATCATTCTTGCTTTTGGACAACAGGTGTTAAAATAAGTTTGACATTAAGGACATTTTTCTTTATAGTTTGTGATAGATTCTCTTGCGAGGCCCCGTGGTGTAGCGGTTTTAACATGCCACCCTGTCACGGTGGAGATCAGGGGTTCGAATCCCCTCGGGGTCGCATCTGCAGTACATAATTAGACAGTCCCTCATATCGGAGCTCAAAGAAAGGTTTAAATACAGGTCTTGGCGTTGGGACGAACTAAAGACAGTGTGGTGGATATCGAGTTTGCTACATGACATAGGCTACTTGTGGGAAGAGCTTTTCCGATTATTGCATGGCAACAGGAGCGATATGCAGTTCGCCCCAAGACTTTGGCAAGATATGTTCTCGCCGACGAGTATCTTTATCTCCTGACTACGAATTCCTATCACCTGGGGTTGGATCATAACCCTGCTACTCAGACAAAGAGCAGAAAAGGTCTTTAAGGCAAACTGCGACGGCTTAGAGCTTAAAGGTAGAGACTGGTGGTGTCACGAGGAACTTTCAGCAGCTTTGCTGAACCTGCATCAAGATAGGTTAGGCATTCCTGGAGACAAAACGTACAAGGCTATGGCTAACTTGGCGGAAGTCTCGAGGATAATTTCAGAACACCATGGTTGCAGTGAAGTTGATTTCGAAACCGATCCGCTTGGATTTCTTCTTGGTAACGCCGTCAGTTTACGAGCTATACCTTTCTTCTTATGCACCAAGTGGCGTACCATCCTTTCAAGCTCAAGAAGTTCCAAGGGCGGCAAGTTTGTGGAATTGCCTACCACCATCTTTCCTCCTGGTGCATCCTCAGCTACTTGAACAATTTGAATGTGAACATTCCCTTCGGTTTCGCCAAAGGGTGGCTTGGCTCTATCTATGATGGCTAGAGCATGTTTGTGAGCCATTTCTAGTTCCCCGAGATTCTTGGGTTGGCCCAAATCTATATGCCATTCCCACGCCCCGCTATCTGCCAGTTTTTCCAGCCGATGACCCAATTCATTGAGATGGTCTTCCAGGGTTCTACCCACTTTAGATGTCTGGAGATTACGGACCTCTACATACAGATGCGGCGCCAGCATGGCATCTGGCTTAGCAATGTTTCTGCTTAAGCCAAGTTCATGTTCCAAAAGTAGATTTGGAAACTGGGATTTTAACCAAGCAATAACTTCTATCTCAAAAGCAAAAGATCCGAAATCTTTAGCCTTCAGCAAAGCGGCCCTTACATGCGGACTAAGTCCTGACAGGCCTAACTGATTGATAGCGTAGCCCAAATGAATGGCTTTTAAGCCAGACCAAGCAAGGAGTTGGCCGCTAGGTTCCAATAGTGAAGGCACCATCGGATGACCTGTACTAGCGTTTTTTGTAGCCATGGAGCAGGGAGAAGCTGTTTAAGAACAGATACAGCAGCATGAACATCGTCTGGCGAAAAACCGTAGACACTGGCCATCACCAAAGGTTCAGGGTCTTGCTCCCAAGCGTGCCACCACTCACCACTGGCAATTATCTTTGCGCGGGCTTTTTCAGCCTCGGTGACTTGTCTGTTTTGATGCTCAATTACCTCTTTATCAGACGGGCCCTCAAACTTGATGGTTACCCTCATTCCGCTCAACTTGCCAAATTCAATATCTTGCTGGCTCATTATTGATTGTTACCCGATTCTAGATGTCATGCCTTGCCACAACTAAAAAGATGCAATCTCCCCCCACTTGAATAAGATAGATTCAGCTCATTTCGAATCTATCTGAGTTTGAAAACAGCAAACTTGCTCCTTGAGTAGAATTCGAACTTCTTTACACCTGTTTACACCTGCAATATTTTACGCTCACGCTCGTTTATCAGCAAGACAGAAAAGAAGAAGATACAAGGTTGAACTTTCCGCTAAATGGTGCAATAAAGCTCTTCTAACCAAGCAATCAGTATTGTATAATGCTCACAGGTGCCGCTATGCCAGAAGCTGATTTATATCTTAATATGATAGACCTTTGCCGTTACTGGCCTGCGAATATGGGAATGTCATGCAAGGATTTTTTGACTCGCTTGGCAGCGGAGAAAGGCGATATAGAGGATTGTACCTTTCTCACTCCAAGACAACTACAGGCTTTTAAACTCGTCCTGGAAGCCAAAACATACCTTCCTTCGGTTCCACAATTGACTGTACCCCAACCCGTAGGGAAAGGTCTTTTCCCTATAAACGAACCCGGTGAAAGCTCTCTGGTGATTGTCACCGGGAATAATCGATTAACTTTCGAAGTTCTGGCTACAATATGGGCCCAGGACGTTACACCTGCTTACTTCCTTCTGGTTGACTGCTTGTGAAGTACTGTTGATATGGCCATGGTTTACGGGGATTTTACGCCAACACGACTGGCACAGGTAATGGTGGAAAGCGGCCTGGAGAGCAGAGTCAAGCATCATCACATGATAGTGCCTGGCTTAACTGCGTCACTAGCTGCGGATTTTGCTATAGCGACGAATTGGGATGTAGAAGTAGGCCCTGTCTGCGCAGTAGAGTTACCGCTTTTCCTCGGGGACCGGTGGCTATTCTCTGCCAGGCAGAAGTAACCAATATACGAGTGTTGAGTTCCACGGGGCAGATTACTACACATTACGGGTGAAATCACACATTCTGAGTTTTTGTGGCCAAGTAACATTGCCCCAGCATCAGGTTTTCAGGTCGTGAAGAAGAGACCATCTTTTTACTTGTCCCACATAAACATCTATGTCATATTCAGTACGAGCGACCATCTGGAGGATTGTGTATTTGCCCGACGCAAGTTGTCTGTTAATTCCTTCTATTTCTTTCTGCGTCTCTGATTCGGGATATGATGGTTTGAATGATGGAGCCCGAAGGCCAATTCTCTTTATGCTGTAGATTACTCTGCGCGGATATATTTTGAAGTAGGCTATGAGCCCAAATATTACGGCGACTACAACCTGTGCAGTAAGAATACTTACTTGAATCCATGTTACAGCGTTAACCACGCTAACAATATCGGTGATTTCTCCCATAATGACCTCCCTAATTCTGCCCAACCCTTCAGCTGATCTATTTTGGTTGGGCAAATCTTGCTCCTAATTCGTGCCGCTGTTTTATCACGATAAGGTCAACGCGTCAATTGCATTGCCTTCTGGCTATTCAAGTAAAATCAAGATTGTTGGACAGGCCGATAAAGAAGCCGGTCTATGGGACTTTTTGTCAAGTATAGGACAATTAAACAAAACCGAGGAACGTTCAACCTCGCTACATTCAACAAAAAGTCATTCTATTGCCTCGGTTTCGGTAACAAACAGAACAGTGTATATCATGGATGTTCCCCAAGGGCTCGTGAAACACACAAAGAAAAAAAGATGATTAATCAGAGGCCAATCTCTAACTTTTCGAAATTTGCCGGATTCTAGGGTGTTATAATATTGGTAATTAGTGTATCCTCTTCGGCTGACCTTCAAAGGAGACCGGATTGGACTCACTAGGGGACCTGTGATATGTCAATACCTTCAGAGCCTCAGGCGCAGGGCGAGCACTTCGTGCGTATTGCCGTGGTTATCGCATCGCTTGGCGGCATGCTATTCGGTTACGATACGGGTGTAATCTCGGGCGCTTTACTTTTTATTCGGGAAGCGTTTAGTCTTTCTTCGACCATGCAGGAAGTGGTAGTCAGTGCAGTGTTGATTGGTGCGGTAGTTGGAGCCATAGTGGGCGGAACGCTGGCGGATCGCTTTGGCCGACGCCGGATGATAGTCCTGGCCGGCATCATCTTTACCTTGGGTGCCATCGGCACTGCCCTGGTGCCTACCGTCAGCAGTCTGATTGCCGGGCGAATTATCGTGGGTATCGCTATCGGCATAGCCTCCTTTACTTCCCCCATGTATATGGCTGAAATATCTCCGGCGAGGATACGCGGCTCCCTTGTCTCCATAAACCAGCTTGCGGTTACTATCGGTATCGTCATTGCCTATCTGGTTGACTACGCTCTATCTGCCGTTCAGGGCTGGCGCTTCATGTTTGGCATTGCGGCGGTGCCGTCAACAGTTCTGGTGATTGCTATGCTACGTATGCCACCCAGTCCACGCTGGCTGATGAGCCATGGCATGGCAGACAAAGCACGTGCAGTGCTCGAGCGTATCCGCGGAACAAAAGATGTAACTGGCGAAATGAAAGAGATCCAGGACAGTCTGGCTAAGCAAAAGGGTGGAGTTGAAGACCTGTTTCATCCGCTGCTCAGGATGGCCTTGATTGTCGGGGTAGGTCTGGCAATATTCCAGCAGATAACCGGCATTAATACCGTCATTTATTACGCACCAACCATATTCGAATTTGCCGGCTTCAAGACGGCCGGATTCTCCATTCTGGCTACGGCAGGCGTGGGCGTGGTAAATGTGGGCTTTACCGTTCTGGCTATTCGCCTGATGGATCGTGTTGGGCGGAGGCCTTTACTGCTCGTTGGCGTAGCCGGACAGATTGTGGGTCTGGCTATTCTGGGCCTTGCCTTTCAACTGCACCAGCTGGCAGCTTTTATCGGCTATCTTGCTATTATCAGTCTGGCGATATATGTCGGCTCGTTTGCCATCGGGCTGGGGCCGGTTTTCTGGCTGATGATATCGGAAATCTATCCGTTGAGGGTTCGCGGAGCAGCCATGAGTATTGCTACCTTTGCCAACTGGGGATTGAACTTGGCAGTAGCTCTGACTTTTCTTAGCCTGGTAGGGATACTGGGGCGCCCCGGGACTTTCTGGCTTTACGCGGTCATAGGCATCGCTGCCTGGCTCTTCATATTCCGGTTGGTTCCCGAGACCAGAGGCCGGAGTCTGGAAGAGATAGAGGAGCACTGGCGGCAGGGTAGACATCCCAGG
>DAOUMB010000062.1:0-16338 GCA_034414335.1 Dehalococcoidia bacterium | reverse complement strand
GGGCCCCCCCATCTGCACTGCTTTAAAGTGCCTATCTTTAGCAATCCCACCACCGATGTCATAAATAAGCTTGCGAAGTGTTGTTCCCATAGGCACTTCGGTCAATCCCGAATTAACCACCTTGCCTGCTAGGGTGAACACTGCTGTGCCCTTGCTTCCCTCAGTGCCATTAGAGGTAAACCAATCTGCTCCCCGCTCAATTATCAGAGGAACATAAGAAAAGGTCTTCACGTTGTTTAATAAAGTAGGTTTGTTCCATAAACCAGCCTCCGCAAGGTGAGGAGGTCTTGCCCTGGGTTCACTCCTTCTGCCTTCCATAGCTGCGACTAATGCGGTGGCCTCGCCAGAGACAAAAGCACCCGCTCCCGCTGCTATCTCTATATGGAAACCAAAACCACTGCCTAAGATGTCGTCTCCCAGGAAACCAAATTCCTCGGCTTGCTTTAAGGCAATCTGCACACGTTCAATAGCCAGAGGGTATTCAGCACGGACATAGATATAACCTTGCTTGGCACCTATGGTATGGCCAGCAATAATCATGCCCTCGATAACTTGATGGGGGTCGCTTTCTATGACCACCCGGTCCATAAAAGCACCGGGGTCTCCTTCGTCGGCGTTACATATTACATATTTTGGCGTGCCTTTAGCCTCACGGCATAGCTCCCACTTCCTATGTGTAGGGAATCCAGCCCCTCCTCGCCCTCGCAGGCCAGCCCTCTTCAGTTCATCAATTATTTCCTCAGGCGGCATTTTTAACGCTTTCTCCAAACCACGATAGCCACCATTGGCAATGTAGTGGTTTATATTCTCAGGATCGATATAGCCACAGCGGCGCAGTATAAGACGAAGCTCATGTTCAAACCTGGGAAGTTCTGGAATGTAGACCACTTCCTCACCACCTCCTTCAAGGGTGCCTAAAGCAAGCTCAAGGCAAGGGTCGTCGCCTGCAACATAACCTTCCACAAGACGGGGTACAACATCAGGAGTTACATTGGGATACACCACGCGGAGAGAGTCAGGCTTGGATATAGTAACCAAGGGATCAGCATAGCACAGCTCTATGCAACCAACTTGGATAATTGGGACTTCCAGACCTCGCCGTGTTAGCTCTTTATCAAAGGCATCAACCACGTCCAAGGCGCCTGCTGCCCTACCACAAGTAGCTGTGCTTATAGTGATATAGCTGCCATCCTGGAGAGCCTCCCATTCCGACTTCGCCTTGTTACTAATCTCCTCGAAAGTCATTCTGTAAAAACCAAATTTAAGTCTTTTCTCTCTTCCACTTTGTTTTAGTTCTCTTTTCGAATTCCCTCTCTATACGGTATCAATGACTCTTCCACCTTAAAAGGTGTCATCTTGGGACAAATTCTATCCCCTATTACTATCACTGGAGCCAGCATGCAGCACCCAATACAAGCAACCCTTTCCAGGCTGAAGTTTCCATCCTCGGCAGTCTCTCCTACTTTGATATCTAATTCACGCTCCAAGGCTTCCAAAATGAGTTTACCTCCCGCTAAGTGGCAGGCAGTCCCCATACACACCTTAGTATGGTGCTTCCCTAAGGGAATAAAACGAAACTGATTATAAAAAGTAGCAACACCCCAAACCTCAACCTCTGCTACCTCCAAGAAGCTAGCAATTTTTTGCATCGCTTTTTGGGGCAGATACCCCAGTCTTGTCTGAACTTCCTGCAATAGGGGAATTAGATCTTTCTTTTCTTTTTTATGCGAGCTTAAAACCTCAGCTACTGCTTGGCTAGCCTGCTCCTCTGTAATCATCCTTTAAGTTGCTTAGCAAATCCGGGAAGGAAAGCTCCTATTCCAGTTGTTTCCCGCGGACCGATTATTACCTCCCATTCAAGGTTCAAAGCATCTTCAAGCTCACCCTTAATTCTCGCCACCTTTCCTGGGATAACTAGCTTTCTGTGTTTAACCTTACCCTCGATGCCACATTTCTTGATAAATGCTCCTACAGAATCGCCGCTAAATTTGCCCGCTGCCCAAGCAGTGAGGACACCAAGCCCTTCCGCGTCCTTAACACAGACGTAGGCTGGAACCTTAGTGGCCTCAACGGACGATGATACAAGGAAATAGGTCAAGGCCCAGTTTGAAGTGACAAGAACCGGGGAGAATTCATCAGGTTCTCCCACCTCATAATATTTCTCTTCCACTGCCATAGGAAAGCGAGGATCAGTATAAATATTAAGCCGTTGAACTAGAAGAGGAAGCAGCGAATATCGGTCAAAATCAGAGAGGATAATGATGCCAGCCCATTTATTTATAAACACCGAGCCAGCTAGCATTTCCTTCAGCCCATCTTTGGCTATGAAACAGGGAAAGGCAATAGTAGGATAGCCAAGAGGCTTAAAACCTTGCTTTAGCGCTGCCTTCCTGATAAAGGTCTGTTCTTTTATTGCCTCCATGAGATTTTTAGAACCCGGGTCTAAAACCAGTTCCTCAATTCCGGCGTCTTTTAACTTGGTAGTCAGAGTAACAAGTTCTTGAATACTTCCCCCACGAAGGCCAACAGGAGTAGGGTTTGCCTTAATCTTTGGGATGGCTTCATCAAGATTTTCCTTCGTGATGGGGTAAATAAGTGGATGTCTATCAGCGCATATATCCCGGGCAGCGAATAAGGCATCCATATCTTCTGAGATTAAGACCATGCCCAAGTCCGTCGATTCATAAACTTTTTTCACCAAAGCTAAAAACTTGTTCTTGTCCCCTGATTCAAAATAAGGTGCTAGCAGGTCTGCCTTTAGGTTCACGCCGACCCAGGGGAACTGCAATTCCTTTATCTTCCTTATCTTCTCTTCGATTTTGGCCTCATCTTCTTTGTCCGAGATAAGAAGGGTGATGCCTGGTGAATGGACAAATGTCTTCTCGTGCCGATATATCACCTCTTCATTCCCGATTTGAACAGCGTTCTCTCCAGAGCCTATGGTAACTAGTTTCATCGGCGGTGCGAGAAGATCCAGCAGCTTGGCCTTCGTCTCCTCGGACAGGTAGGGACACTTGTCCACAGTAGCCCCACCTGACGCCAGCTTCATGGCAAAGGCAAAGCAGGTAGGAAAGCCACAGTCTTTACACGGTCTCTTTCCGGGGAGCATCTTTACAATCTCAGAACCTGCAACTGGCATAACAAACCTCCTTAACTAGAACTGAGGTAGCGATTATGAATTTCACATCTTAACTCTTGCATTTACGCTGGAAGCTCTACTTCGCCTGTCAACCAAGGATGTCCTACTTTTTCCAGAAACTCTAGAAGCTCATCAACGTTCTTAACATCTTCCTCTGTGGCTATTTTGTCATAGAGCCCTTTTTCTTCCAAGGCCTCTTTGAATCTTTCCTTTATCTCCTTGGGCATCCACACTATCCTGGCCAGGCCGCCATCTGCCTGGATAAACTTGGGAGACCTTAATTGCTCCAGCCCAGTCCCCAGGTTACCTTCCACCTGCCTTCCACCGGAGGTTTCGCCGGCCATATGAGAAAAGGTCTCCCCAATTATAGTCTCGCCCTTAAATTCCCTGTGCACAACTCCAAAGGCATCTGCTTCGGGGATGTAAAAGACGATGGCTTCAAAACAGCCGCAGGAGGTATGGGGGTGCTCAAAAGCGCTATAGAGATAAACTCTATCATAAGTCCCCAGGGATTTCTCGGCCTCCACACTATTCACACCTGAATATTCACCCTTTATGGGGTCTATGAGTTCCCCTTTTGGTATGGCAAATATTGGTCCCTCAGGGTCAATCTTGGCAGCCGCCCTGCCGTCAAACCAGTTTATTGCTCCACAGTTGGCAATTCTATTTGGAGTTATGATAGAGACATGAGTCGGGGCGAAGCTCTGACATAGAACACAGCCGTAAAAAGTATCCACATCTTCGTCATTCAAGGTTCTTGCCCGTTCATCCCTAGCGCTATAAACTTTCAAAGCCTCGGGAAGAAGTCCCTTTACCTTTGCCTCATCTGTAATAAAAGTGACTTGGATGCTCTCTATGATTGACATCTCTGATGTAAAAAGCAGGAGATAGATTTCCCCCAATTCCCGTAGGGAGTCAAAACCTTTCTTATGACAGTCTTTACTCATCCTGATCCATACGTCCTGCCTCTGATTCATGTGATACAAGCCCTCAACCATATTGGTGAACTGGTGGACCCTTCTCTCGATGATTGCTTCGGCATCCTTGTCCAATTCCCCTCCAGCAACATCTACCAGGATGGCAATAGGGTAGCTACCACCGCCCTTCTCTTCATCGTAAGGCTGCAAATCGCTTATGTCTGGGCCAATAATCTCTACCTTCTCATTCTCTATTTCCTCGGCCGGCTTGACTGTTGCCCGCTCAAACTTATACCTCACCTTGGGCCCACCGAACTCAATATAAAGGTTTTCCTTTCTTATTACCTCACCTTCATATTGCGGTCCTATATCTACGTGAAATTCGCCTTCCATACTCTTCTTAGCCTCCTTTCTTTAAGTTCTCTATCAAGCTCTCCAAGAACATTTTCCACTGCTCATCCTTACGGAAGTTGGGGAGGGAGTAATTTGCATGAGGATAATAGAATTTACACAGTGTCATGGTCCGTAGGTGTGGAGCAAAATGCTTCAGGACAGAAAGACTTTGCTCCCCAAGGTCAGTCCTTATCCCGAAGAAAATCACTAGGTCGTGATTTCCTTCCTTTCTAACCCCCTTCCAATCAGGGTCTTTGAGGGCATTTACTATCTCCACGGCGTCATAGACGCTGTCCGGCTTTACCCCTAGTTCTACCATTTTTGCCTTAACCTGTGAAGTTGCACAAATAGGGATATTGATGGTCTTGGCAATATCTAAGGCATATTCCATAAGAACTCTGCCATCGAGCGACCATTCAATCAAGCGTGGGCCAAGGACAAGGAGAGGTCTTTTCGCCTTTTGTATCAGATTGGCATACTCCTCAGCATCTTCTATCAATCTGGCTGATTTTATTCCAGTTAAGACATTTACTCTATGATATGGTATCACACTCATTTTTCCCTCCTTCTATCCCATTCATGTTCTAATGTATCACGGCATCCACAGGAACCTTGCTGGGATAAGTTCCAATCAGGGTGGGAAGTCCCACAGGCTCTTTTGGTTGCCAGCCGATCTCCTGTAGATATGCCCTTACTTCCTTCTTATAGACCAGAGGAATATCGGCATCTCTTCGGATAAATAGAGGAAGGTCCTCAGGAAGACCACCCCCCATGTATTTCTTGTACAGGGAGATGTAATGGTTTAGTTTTATCGCCCTTCCCTGAGGGGTATCGTTTTTCCTTATGCACAGCTTGGGAATCGTCACCATGGCCTTTTCTTTGGTCTCACATACATAGGCCAGGTGCTCAGGCGAAGGCTCTCCAGTATCCACAACCTCCCTCTTCCTGGCATCCATGACCCTCCAATCGCCTTCTTCCTTGTTGGAGAGATAAAGCCTTCTGTATTTAGACGAGTGAGGACCTAGAATCACAGGTATCCCTAATCTGTTGAACCCTGTGGCGATGGACGCTGCCTTCTGAGAATACGCTCCCCAGGCTACTCCACAGGCTCCCACTCGGTTGAGGACATAATCGGCCATAACCTCATAGTTTGCTCTTAAGGGAAGAGCAGCGAAGATATTGGCTATTTTTATTGCTGCTCCAGAGATATGACTGTTGGAAACACAGGAGCCAATATTCACCACCCCACCAGCATCAAAGTCCGGGGGATATTTCTCATACACAGTCTTACCCTCGGCATCCTTCCACATACCGGCCACCATAGCCGAACATCCTGTGAGCACTACGATGTATTTCCTCCGGGCAAACTCATCGACGATCTCGGCAATATCCCTTATGTCAGGAAAGTTGGAGCAACCGACAATGGCGACCACTCCGGGAATTGTGCCCAGAGTTATTGGTGCCCCAACATTTCTTATCTCAGTATCCATAACTGGACCACGCCCCGCTCTAATCTTCCAGGTTTCTTTACTTGCCGCTATTTGCATTATCTTGAAAATGGGAATCTTGCGCGGGCATTCCTGCTCACATTTTCCACAGCCAACACACAGGTTGAATTGCTCCCTTATCAGATCAAAGTTGCCCTTGGCGACCTCTGCTATGCCAGCGCCGATATTGAAAAGGTTAGGGCATACCTGCTCACACATGCCACAGACATTACACTTTTTCGCGAGTTCCATAGCTTCTTCTTCCGTCAGCCATTCCTTCCGCCTTTGAGGAGCAATTTCCATTGCTACCTTAGTTGCCACCTCAGCTGCCTTTCTGGGGTCAAGGATGGCAAAATGCTTCTTGTCCTCCACCATCTGCCTCACTATCTCTTCCGTATCCCAATCGGTGGCATCCTCAAGCCCATACATAGCCTTGTCTAAAGCAGCGATAAGAGCAGAGCCCGCCTTGGATGCTTCTATAGGCATATCGGTCCTAATACATTGCTCATCAGTCATGATGACATCAGCGATGCCGCTTCTAATGAAGAAAAGCTGGCGAGAGTAAGGACCAACAATTTTAGCTTTGTCGGAATACCTACTTGTCTCCAAAGCGGTGCAGCAAATGCCAGCTACCTCGACCTGGTCATAAAGACCATTTTCCCGCAGATAGTCAATAACCACGGTTGAAGTGGCCGGATTATGTCCCACGAAGAGGATTACAGGCTTTGTTTTGTCTATCGAGGCCCAGCCTAAATCTACCAGAGGTGTAGCGGCAACGGAAGTGGGATAGTTAAATCCCACAATCTGAGCGATATCGGCTACTTCCATCCCAACATGGTCCAACATGCCAGCATGCAGAGCCTTCGATTCGTAATCCAGACAGCTTCCTTCCTGTCCAAAATGGGTGGCATCAAGAAGGTGCGTGATTTCCTTAAACACATACTCTATAGCTATTGTCAGGTCACCCAAGGTCTCAGGCTTTATGCCAACGACAGTCCTTATATTTGGTGCTTCAAGGTCAACAAATGGACCTAAGTCTATCCTTTTATCTGGACCATGCTTTTCGATTAAGACTTCCAGGATATGTCCAGCGTGAGCGGCATGAGCAGAACATCCCATAAGACAAGCTAAAAGCACTAACCTGCCTTGCTGCGTCGCGATGTCGATTCCGCACCCTCCCCTTCTTGTTTCGGTAAGGTCACACTTGCCGTAAGTGCAAAGGCAACACAGGTCGCAGAAGGGGGCATACCAGGGAGCATATGTTTTGAGAAGCCTCATATCCCAGCTTCTGAGGTCAGGGATTTCTGGCATCGGCGTAGGCCCCAGCGGCTCCCAGGGAATCTCCGCCTTTATCTTTTCATGAATTTCTTCTAACTTTCGCGTTATTTCTTTTACTTCCGCCATTTTTTCACCTCGCTTCTATCATCTCCTTTATTAATTTCAGGGTCTCGGGATGTCTCAGGACAAGGATATTTGCTCCAGCCAGGAGAAGCGATAGCGCTGTTATTCCTTCCCAAAGCAATCCTTGTTCCTTGTTTTCCTTGGCTTGTTTTGTCTTCCAGCACTCCGCACCAAGATTGGCAATAATCGGCATCATGGTCATGCTATCTTTTGTAATTACTCCAATCTGCTTCACCCTCTCTATCAGAGAGAAACTGTACTCCATGCCGTAGCCCAACGCAGAAGACAAGGGGTCAATCACAATCCTATCCGGGGGAAAGAATTTGCTAAGCTTTACATTTAACTCTTTAAGCAAATTAATGTCCAGAGGGCTCTGGGCAATAGCTGTGTGTCCATGATCCAGAATCGCCTTGCCCACTACCTCGTAATTTTCCTTAAGCACCGGGCCTATGAGAAGATTCATTCCATCGCACACTTCAGCAAGCTTGGGGAGAACCTCGGCATCTTTGTCTTCATCTCCTGAGCCATAGATAATCAGAGGCACATCTATCGCCTCCGCTACTTCTCTAGCCAATGCCGCTGCTTTGTCAGCAGGAGCGTCCTTGACCGCCGGGTCAGTACTCATAAGGAAAAATGAAACGGCATCCACACCAAAGTCCTGGCACTTCTTAGCCCACTTAATTGGCTCGGAAATTACATCCTGGAAGGGCTTAACCAGATGCTCTGGCCAATCGTCAGGCTTCATATCCAGAACTTCCAAAGCAAACTTCACTGGATTGGGATTCGAGCCTTGGTCAAAAAAATGAAGGGGAAGCATATTCTCCCCCCCAATCTTTAAGCTCTTCTTTCCTTTCCCAATAGTTATCTCCCTAACTACACCAGTATATGCTTCAATTGGTTCTTTATATTCCATTCTTTTCTTTACCCTCCTTAACTTTCAAGCCAGGCATCGGAGTAAAGGGTCTCTCCCAGAAGAACCTTGGCTGTCTTAACATATTCAACTTCCTTTTGGGATAGGGCAGAGAGGTCTACGTCCTCCCCATCCATGGTCTTATGAATAAGCTCGACAATTTCCGGCATCTCTCCCCTGGTCAAGCTCATGAGCTCCTTGTCCAAAGGGTCGGCGATGGCAGAATAAAGCCCATTCCTCTCCAGCATAACCAGGTACGTGCGATTGAGAACTGGCCTAAGTTCACTTGGCACGCCATTAGATACATTGGAGAGTCCTACCGTCGATTTAACTCCAGGTAAAACATCCTCTAGTATCTTTATGAATTCCAAACAGGCTACAGCGAACCTCTGCCCCTCACCAGCGGTACTCACGGGAAGAATTATGGGGTCAACCCAAATGTCTTCGTTGGGAATCCCTAATTCATTGGCGTACTCCACCGTTCCCATAATGCTATCTATCTTAGAATCGACATCTGGAGGCATCCCCCTATCTGTCATCACCGAAATCACCACATCGCAGTTGTATTTTGGGGCCAATGGAAGCATTTGCTCCTTGGAGTCAGTCTTCCCTGAAGCAGAGTTAAGCAAAGGCCTTTTCTTGCAAGCTTTGAGCCCAGCCTCCATAGCTACAGGATTCATAGTATCTACAGACAAAGGTAAATCAATA
The DNA here is from genome assembly GCA_034414335.1 of Dehalococcoidia bacterium. Classification (GTDB taxonomy): domain Bacteria; phylum Chloroflexota; class Dehalococcoidia; order GIF9; family AB-539-J10; genus RBG-13-51-36. The sequence goes on along the minus strand of DAOUMB010000062.1, from coordinate 7,383 downwards.
ACTTCTTGAACTGCGCTGACAAGCCACTGCATATTCTCTTCGGGGTCTTTTTTCATAGGGCCAACATTCAAGTCAATATAATCAGCCCCAGCTTCAGCCTGAACCTTGGCTAAATTCTGGATTATTTTGGCATCTCGCTCCCTTATTGCTGTGGAGACTTCCCTGGCTATGACATGTATGTTTTCACCTATGATAATCATTTCGCATACCCCCGATTTGTCGGTTCAATACCCTAAATAAACCAATGCAATATAGCAGAGAAGGGGCTATTTGTCAAACTCCGCTGTTAGCTCCAAGAAAGAATAAGGTCTTAATCCAAATGAAAAATGGTACATTGGGCGATTTTGAGGTAGCACCAAGGAGCTGAACAAAAAAGCTGGGAAACGTCATGAGACTTGTTCCATCAGGGCACTCATCCTGCTTCGAATAGGCTGCCCGTTAACCGGGATACAAGATATGTTCCTCTGTCTTAACAAAGACCCTGGCATTAAGGCCCCTTGATGGGTGAGCTAAGAAATCAGCGCATTCCCCGGCTATTCCCAAAGCATCAAGATGATAGAGACGGCGAAGAGAATCTTGCTTTCCATGGGTTACAAATTCGTCAGGAATGCCCAATCGCTTCACTTTGACACCTGGGGCTCCAGCTTTTTCCATCAGTTCCAGCACTGCAGCACCAAAGCCGCCGCTAAGGACATTTTCCTCTATTATAATCATCTTCTTGGTGCAGTTGGCTACACCCAAAATAAGCTCTGTATCTAAGGGCTTAGCGTATCGGGCATTAATTACCATAGCATCAATGCCCCAAAAAGCTAACTGCTCTGCTGCTTCAAGAGAAGGCATGACAGTGGAACCGATGGCTATGATGGTCATATCTTTACCTTGCTTTATTATCTCAGCTTTGCCTATAGGTAGGTGATGAAGATTGGTGGCTAAAGGAAAGCCTATTGCCTGACCTCGAGGATAACGAATTGCCATGGGATGCTCTGTATTCATGGCAGTATAGAGCAGGTTTTGAAGTTCACTACCGTCCTTAGGTGCACAAATGACCATATTAGGCATCAAATTAAGATAGGATAAATCAAATATTCCTTGATGTGTTTTGCCGTCTTCTCCGACAATGCCGCTGCGATCCAGGGCAAAAATCACAGGCAGATCAGGGAGACAAACATCATGCAATATTTGGTCGAAGGCACGTTGCAAGAAGGTAGAATATATAGCCACAATGGGTATGAAGCCTTGAGTAGCTAGCCCCGCAGCTAAGGTAACTGCGTGCTGCTCGGAAATTCCTACATCGTAGATGCGATGAGGAAACTCTTTAGCCACAGAAGACAAGCCATTGCCTTCAACCATAGCAGCGGTTATCACTACTACCCTGGGATTGTCCCTAAGTAGTCTACCAACCGTTTGAGCAAATACCTGACTATAAGTAGGTATCGTGTCCAAGGCCTCGCTTTTAGGGGATAGACCGTGGAACTCAGTAGGATCATCCTCTGCTGGTTTGTAACCCCTACCCTTAGTAGTCAAGACATGGACAATGACCGGTTTACAGTAATTCCTGGCTTGAGCTAGAGCGGTTTCCAATTCACTAACGTTATGACCATCTATAGGACCTAAATAAGTAAAGCCAAGTTGTTCCCATATCATGGTGGGCATGACTACCGCTTTGGCTCCTTCCTTAAGCCGATGCAGTGCCCAGTACAGCCTCTTTCCTCCAGGCAGGAAAGACAGCAACTGTCCTGTCCGTTCTTTAGCTTTCTTATAGCGATGGCTTGTTCGCAGTATATTTAGGCGTTTGGCTATCGCTCCCACTGTGGGCGATATAGACATGCCATTGTCATTGAGCACCACAATAAGCCTTGTGCCCAAATGCCCGGCGTGATTCAGCGCTTCGTAAGCCATACCACAGGTAAGACATCCATCGCCGATAACAGCTACCACATGGTGATCATCATGGGCAAGATCACGAGTCAGGGCCATGCCCAAAGCTGCTGAAATAGAGGTGCCGCCATGCCCTGCCGTGAAAGCATCATGAGGACTTTCATCTCTATCAGGAAAGCCCGATAGTCCTTTGTACTGGCGTAGAGAGGGAAATTGCTCCCTTCTTCCCGTCAATAGCTTATGAATGTAACTTTGGTGTCCCACATCCCAGACTATCTTGTCTTTTGGGCTGTCAAATACCCGATGCAAGGCAACGGTGAGCTCCACCGCTCCCAGATTGGATGCCAGGTGTCCTCCGTTTTCACAAACCCTGCTTACCAATAACTCCCTAAGCTCAGAACAAAGTTCAACCAGTTCACTTTGGCTCAGACTCTTAACATTACTGGGACTGTTAATTTTGTCTAATATCCTAGGCATCTTAATCTCCTAATTCTAAGTACTTATTTGTGTTTCCCTTCCGCAGAGAATGAGCCAGAAATCTAACAAACACCACATCTATTACGTCTACTGATGGCCACCAATGTCATGTTCCTCACTTATTCTACCCCTGACATCGCTAATACCAAAGAGGCTTTTCCCCCTTAATATCCTGTTTATTCATTGAAATGGCTATCATTAAGTGCCTTAATTCCTTTGTACGCACAGAAAGCCCAAAGAGCGATAATTGAATGGTTAAAGATTAATATCTAAAAAGGTAAAAATCAATAGCTGGGATGTTCTAAGCAAGAAGTCATAGGTGGAAGGCAATAGACGAACGCGATTTCGGTTACAATCTTGGTCGCTTTAGAGTAGGCTTATCCGCCTTCTCAAACCAGCGAAGCCTACCGATAAGCTAAGCTCAAAACAGTCGGTTAAATACGCCCTTAAATTCACCTACCCTTTCCTTGATAGCCGCATAGTTTGTCCCGCCAATAATTAATTCGCATCCAGCTCTCCACGCTCTATCACTTTGGTTGAGCATTCTAAACGCTAGATGAGGGAAGCGGAACAAAATCCTTGATAGCACACGCGCTATCCTCAATTCGGACATTATTTTCTCTTCTACAGCCTGTTGGTAATCCTCCAACCCGTCTTTGCTCCTTAATAAAAAGTTCTCAATCACCGGTGCCGCAAGCTGGGCACTCTGAATGGCGTTATAAATTCCCTCCCCCGTTAATGAGTCAACAAGCCCAGCCACATCCCCAAGAAGCAAAGCTTTATCTTGCAAAGCAAGGCTACCTCTTGTACACATTGGTATCAAGTGGCTGCCAGACCTGGCGATAGTATAACTACCGATACTTAGTGATTTTAGAAACTCCTGATGGTGGTGGTTCAAATTCCTTGCTTTGGAGATACGACATCCTACTCCAATGGAGATATGATTACGCTTGGGGAACACCCAGGCATAACCTCCAGGAATACACCCTAGGTCCAACCGGGCCCGCGACTTCCATTTTGCCAACTCTTCCTCAGGCACAACGAGTTCTGACTCTAACCCCGTGGCATATTCGATGCTCCTCTTCATACCTAATTCTCTTCCAACTACGCTGTAAGCCCCATCAGCTCCTACCACAAGCCGGGAGCGAAAAATGTTGTCAGAGGTAGAAATCTCAACCCACTCAGCGTCTATTCGTATTTCTGTTACTTTTTGGCCATCGATAAGCGCAGTCCCCAGTTGTTGTGCCTTACCAACTAAGAAATGGTCAAATGTATCGCGCATCACCGTATATATAAGCGGCTGATTATGCTGCCTTAGATAAGGACGGCCGAGATTAAAAGTGAAGTCAACCTCGTAAATTACGTTTTCTGCTACCTCGGAGATATCGAAATCCAGGAGTTTAGCAGCCTTGGCAGTAACTCCGCCGGCACAACACTTATACCGCGGCAACCTCTCTTTTTCTAAAAGTAGCACCCTAATCCCTTTCCTTGCTAGCTCGTAAGCAAGTGTTGCTCCAGCAGGACCAGCACCAACAATGATTACATCGTAGCTTTGTTTCAATAGCAATAACCCCATAAAAAGCGAAGTAATAAAAATCTATCTTCAATCATACTAACATTATATAATAGCCTTATATAAAATAGCCTTTACTGGAGGAAACCTATAAAGGTGGCACTGAATTGTCAGGCCAATTTTACGATGTCATTATAGTGGGAGCGGGGCCAGCCGGAAGCTACGCTGCCTATAAACTAGCTTCATCAGGCCACGATGTGGCTGTTTTTGAACAGAAAGGTGCGCCGGGAGTCAATATCTGTTGCACTGGAATAATCAGCGCCGAATGTTTCGACTCCTTTGGCATCAGCGCAGACGTGATATTAACCAAGGCAAACTCAGCCAAGTTTTTCTCCCCTTCGGGAAGATGCCTAAGATTACAAACTGATAAGGTTCAAGCCTATGTTGTTGATCGGCTCTTATTTGACAAAGCGATAGCCTCTAAAGCCCAATCCCAAGGAGCGCACTATTTCTTCTCCTCCCAGGTCACTGACATCATCCTTAGGAAGGACATCATACAAGCTGAGACTTTATGCTCCGGTGCCAGGCAGATATTCACTGCCAGAGCTGTGATTCTGGCTAATGGATTTAGGCCCAAGCTCACCCGGAAGCTAGGTCTGGGTAAAATAAGGAGTTTTCTCATTGGTGCTCAGGCAGAAGTTGAAGTAAAAAAGGTTGACGAACCTGAAATATATTTTGGTAAGGAAATAGCACCAGGTTCGTTTGCCTGGCTTGTGCCCATTTCAACAAATAAAGCATACGCTGGTCTTTTATCAACATCACAGGCCAAGCTACATCTGCAAAAATTCCTTCTCACCCCTTTTTGCCAAGGTAGAATAATAAGTCAGGAAGTGAAAATCAGGCAAAGGGCTATCCCCGTAGGAACCTTGTCTCGTAGCTACGGAGACAGGATACTGGTTATTGGCGATGCTGCCGGGCAGGTAAAACCAACTACCGGCGGGGGAATATACTTTGGGCACCTTGGTGCCCAGATAGCCGCCAATGTGCTCGATGAGGCTCTCAGCAGTGACAATTTAACTGCAGACCGACTTGGGCGCTATCAAAAACAATGTAAGGCAAAAATGGGCAAGGAACTCTTCCATGGCTACTGGGCCAGATGGGCTTATGCCAAACTAGGCGCCCGCCAAATTGAGGGAATATTCGATATGCTGGATTCTGGCAACTTGACCAGGACTTTGCTGAACTCAAGAGATTTCTCTTTCGATTGGCACAGCAGATTAATTCTGGCTACTCTGAGACCCGGTCTGGCTCATCCTCCGCTGAAAATCAGGCATCTCCTTTCTCGTGAGGCTAGTTCTTGACTCAAGCAAATTATCCTCCCCAGCATGTGGCCCTTATTATGGATGGCAACGGCAGATGGGCAAAGAAACGTCGTTTACCCAGGTTTGCCGGACACAATGCTGGCAGTGAGAATATTCATCCGGTGGTGAAGATTTTTGCCGATTATGGAGTAAAATACCTCACCCTTTATATGTTTTCCACCGAGAACTGGAATCGGCCCAGGATAGAGGTCAGAGGCTTACTCACTCTTCTGGCAAAGAAGATCGACCAGGAAACTCAGGCTTTTCACCAAGAAAATATCAGACTGGTACACCTGGGCAGACTGGATAGGCTCTCTCAGAAATTAAGGAAAAAGATAAAGGCGGCAGTTGAACTAACTAAAAATAATACCGGGCTTACACTTTGCCTCGCTTTTGATTATGGTGGACGCGATGAAATTGTTTGGGCAGCCAAGAATATCGCAGGCGCTGGTATTTCTGCTGACAACGTGGATGAGTCTATATTCGCGCAATACTTATATACCACCGGTATCCCTGACCCCGACCTGCTTATACGCACTGGCGGTGAGAGCCGCCTGAGCAATTTCCTCCTCTGGCAGGCTGCCTATAGTGAACTTTACTTCACCCCAGTATTGTGGCCTGATTTTGGCCACAAAGACGTTGAGGAAGCACTTTCTGAATATAAACGTCGCCGGCGCCGTTTTGGCAATATATAGGACTTAGCTTCAAGTGACAAGGGGAAATCGCTATCGCCTTGTTAAATATATGAGCTATGACAAGACAAAAACAGGTTGAATTAAGGAAATTGAAGTCTAGATACGTTCGATGCTTGTCGCCTCTATGTAAGACTGCCCTACCTCGCTAACACGTACAAAACCTCTGACCTCGAGTATGACGTCCGTGTCCCCTGCTGAACTGGGGTCCAGTCCTTCGGGAACCTTCGCCTCCGAATTGGCGCTGACGTAGATTGCACCCGTCGAGTCCTTAACTACCCAGTCGCTGCGTGTGACCGAAGGTGACGTATTAGCTTCTTGCAATAAATCCCAGCCACGGTAGTAGCCAACTATCGTTATATCCTGTCCTTCAAAAGCAAACGGTTCAGCTATTATAGGGCCGATTATCCCTGTCAATCCGGGCACCTCGCTGATAATCAGGTGCAAACGGTATAAATCTTTAGCTATTTTCTTGCCCGCCTCAGGATACGGGGTCACGTGAAAAGCGAGCTCATATCCTTCGTAGGTTTCCCTGGAGTATTCGTCGGACAGGCCGGGTTCCGTCAGTGTCATACGGTACGACGAACCTCCTTGTGTGATTTCAACCATACAGGTGACCCTGCCCGCCCAGATACAGGTTACTTCTCTCGGGCATCGGCTATCTTCTGTCACCTCCTCAAACCTGATTCCCAGATTCTCTCCCGCAATCAAGGCACGTTGCCCCATAGACAGGGCGAACTCCTCATTAAGGCCAGCCTGGATGTCACCTGGGCCAGCGCCACAGCCGGATGCAGCCAAAACCATGGCCAGAAAACCTACGAGATAGAGACTACGCTTCCACATTTAGCTCTCCTCTAGTGGTCACGGAATACTTTTCCAGGTATAAACTCCTCTGCTCCCTCAGGAACTGGGGAGAAGGGGTGACCTTCCCGTTCAAAATCAGGGAGATACTCTTCTGCCGCACCCATCCCCTGCACCCAGCCGTTTTCTACTCCCAGGTCAGCTAGTAGCCGGAGAACCGCTTCATACTCATCGACTGAGATCGTCCGAGAAAGCAGCGGTATTCGTGCTGCCCGGTGCACCGGTATGTATTGAGACATCACGCTAAGGGTCACCGTGGGAAAAAGCTCCCGAACAAGCCAGGTCAGCGATTCCTCACTGCCTGCCAGACCATTGGGAAGAATGAGATGGCGCACTATCAGTCCTTTTTGTGCCAAGCCAGATTCATCTACCACCAGGTCTCCAACCTGTCGATGCATCTCTCTAATGGCCTGACGAGCCCGTGCTACATAATCCGGGACATGCGAGAACTTTTTAGCCCATTTGTCAGAGGCATACCTTAAATCAGGCAGGTAAATACTTATTATGCCCTCGAGCTCTCTTAGGGAGGAGACAGAATCATAGCCGCTAGTGTTGTAGACCAGTGGCACTCGAAGCCCCATAGGCACTGCTTCCATAACTG
>DAOUMB010000061.1:0-10372 GCA_034414335.1 Dehalococcoidia bacterium | reverse complement strand
CAGCACAGGTTTGCGGTTACAATCCAACCAGGGAACCCTTAAGGGTAAAGCACATCGTTGGCTATTTGCCGGAAAAGGTTGGGTTTTATGAAGACTTAACGGCAAGGCAAAACCTGAGGTATACCGCTGAGCTAAATAATATGCCCAAAACTGAAGCCGAGAAAAGCATAGATAACTTGTTGGCTACAGTAGGATTATCTCAGGTAGCTGACCAGGAGGTTAGCAAGTTCTCCAGAGGGATGAAGCAAAGATTAGGCATAGCTGACATATGGGTTAAAGAACCCAAGCTCGCCTTTCTCGACGAACCTACCTCGGGCATCGACCCTGAAGGCATAGATGACATGCTTGATCTCATAGCCAGCATGGTTAAGAAAGACATAACCGTTATTTTCTGCTCTCACCAACTTCACTTGGTGCAGAGGGTATGTACTCGTATAGGAATACTGGCCAAGGGGCGTCTGGTGGCTGAGGGACCAATAGACCGCCTGGGCAGGGAAGCCATAGGTGGTGGGAAGTATCAGATCGAGGTCGAGGTAGCTCAAGCAAATCCTGGGCTCATCGATTCCATAAAACGTGTCAGCGGCGTCAGAGAGGTGCAGAGCTCGGGTAATTCGTTGCTTGTCACCTGCGACGAAGATTTGAGGTCTCGGATAGCTAAGGTGGTTGTTGATAGTGGCAGTATGCTAGTTGGGATGAAAATAGAAGAATATAGCTTGGAGACAATCTATAAAAGATATTTCCATGAGGATTAGTTATGCTCGCCGTTTTTCGCAAAGAACTGGCTGACCATCTTACTAGTTTAAGGTTTTTCATCCTCTTTATCTTGGTCCTGCTGGCGGCGGTATTTGCTACCTATGTGGCTATGCAGACTATCAGAGGGACGGTGAGCGCAACCACTGAATTTGTCTTCCTCGAAATCTTCACTACCTCGGGCCAAGCGCTGCCGTCTTTTCTCTTCTTCCTATCCCTTTTTATTCCTATCATAAGCATAGCTCTTGGTTTCGATGCTATAAATAGCGAGCGCAACAGCGGCAACCTCAGTCGGCTTCTATCCCAGCCAATCTATAGAGATTCGGTAGTAAATGGCAAGTTCCTGGCCGGGCTGGCTGTTCTGGCCATTATAATCGTGAGCGTAATTGCTATTGTTGCTGGACTGGGGCTTCGCGTTGTTGGTGTGCCGCCGGGCTCAGAAGAGGTCTTGAGACTCATGGTCTTCGCTCTGGTAAGCATAATTTATGGAGCTTTCTGGATGGCTCTGGCAGTTCTTTTTTCCGTTTTGTTTAAGTCAGCTACCACTTCGATGTTGGCTTCCATAGGCCTGTGGATATTCTTTTTCTTCTTCATGTCGATGATTGCGGGGGCTATTGCCAATGCCCGAGTTCCACTTGACCAAAATTCCAGCGCAGCAGCAGTAACTCAATACTATGAAATCTCAGGAGCAATTGGACGAATCTCCCCCGCGACCCTTTATGGAGAAGCCACCAGCGCCTTACTGACACCTGAACTGGGTAGTCTCAATCCAGCCATAATGATAATAAGTACCCTTACGGGGAGAATGTCGACTCCTCTCTCCTTTGGCCAGAGCCTGCTGCTCGTCTGGCCTCAGGTGGTCGGCATAATAGCCCTGGCCGCTATCTGTTTCGCCGTCTCTTACATAAGATTTATGCGAGAGGAGATAAGGGCGATTTAACGAATAGGGCTGCCTGGCTAAGGCAATAGTCGGAGAGTCTTTATTTTCCCTTTCTTTGGTTAGCACGAGCAGTGTTCCACATATTAAGACAGGCTGACGGTCAGTACATGCCCGATATGCGAGATTTCCAGGTGAAGCGGGGAAACAAGACGGAGCTGCAAAATGGAACAAAGGAATGAATGGAGGCGCCAGCTAATCGTACTCATAACATCCTTCTTAGCTGGCTTGGTGTGGACCGCTTCCATTGAGGACAAGGTGGGATGGGGTATTGTAAATCTGATAACGAGGTTTACAATAGACGCTTATCCCGAATTCTATAGCCATGATTCTGACCTCGACAGGCTTAGAGGTGTCAGGCAAGCTGGACCATAAGAAAAGCTACCGCTAAGAATGACAAGGCGTGAAAGCTTCGCAGGACAGCGAGTTGCTGAATAATCTTATTTAGCTTTTGCCTTGGCAATTTTCCGGGCAGTGAAGCTCAGGTTATCCTCCTTCAAGCCAATGGCTATGGTGTCTCCTTCTTTAAACTCGCCCTGCAATATCTTTGTCGATATGGGATTTTCCACATATCTCTGAATAGCCCGGCGTAAGGGGCGAGCACCGTATACAGGGTCATAGCCTTTCTGAGCTAACCAAGCTTTGGCCTCTTCATTCACTTCAAGCTTAATCTTACGCTCAGCCAACCTCCGTTCCACCTCATGGATAAGTAAATCAACGATGCTCTTCAAATTCTCTTCAGTTAGAGGGTGGAATATAATGACATCATCTATCCTGTTGAGTAGCTCGGGGCGGAAGGTTCGTTTTAAGGCACTCTCTATGGCGCTTCTCATTCTTTTTTCGTCAGATTCCTCTTTGCGGGAAAAACCGATTCCCCCGCGTTGGAATTCCTCAGTACCCAAGTTGCTGGTCATGATTACCACTGTGTTTTTGAAATCCACAGTCCGGCCATGTCCATCGGTAAGCCTGCCGTCTTCCAGTAGCTGCAATAATATGTTGAAGACGTCGGGATGAGCCTTTTCTACCTCGTCGAAGAGAATAACCCGATAGGGACGACGACGCACTGCCTCGGTCAATTGGCCTCCCTCTTCATACCCAACATATCCCGGTGGCGACCCGATAAGACGGGATACAGTGTGTTTTTCCATATATTCCGACATGTCCAGTCTTACCATGGTCTCCTCATCGTTGAAGAGAAACTCGGCTAAAGCGCGAGCCAACTCGGTTTTCCCCACACCGGTAGGGCCAAGGAAGATGAAGCTGCCAATAGGGCGTTTGGGGTCCTTGAGCCCGGCTCGGCCTCGCTTGATAGCCTCAGAAACGGCAGCCACTGCCTCTTCCTGGTCCACTATCCTCTGGTGAATCCTTTCCTCCATATGGACCAGTTTATCAGTCTCCGTTTCCATCATCCGGGAAACAGGTATGCCCGTCCACTGGGCAACCAGTCCGGCGATATCCTCCTCGTCTACGACACTGTCAATCTTCTTATCTTGCTGCCACTGCAATTTGGCTTGATTGTACTCTTGTTCCAAGCGCAACCTTTCTGCTTTCAATTGAGTGGCTTTCTGATAGTCCCGCCGTTGAGAAGCAGCCTCCTCCTCATCAATCAGATGCTTCATCTTACGGTCCAGTGTTTTAACCTCTTCTGGAGCACTTTCCATTTCGATGCGTAGCTTGCTGGCTGCTTCATCGATCAAGTCGATTGCCTTGTCAGGCAAGAACCTATCAGATATATATCTCTGGCTCAGTTTAGCAGCAGCTACCAGGGCAGAATCCTCGATCTTTATTTTGTGGTGTGCTTCATATCTGGGACGAAGTCCTCGGAGCATATCTATGGTGGCTTCTACGCTGGGTTCATCGAGGTAAACGGGGCTGAAACGTCTCTCCAGCGCCTTATCTTTCTCTATATGTTTGCGATATTCATCCAATGTAGTAGCTCCGATACATTGAATCTCACCGCGAGCCAATACCGGTTTCAGCATATTGCTGGCGTCGATTGCTCCTTCAGCAGCCCCAGCTCCTACTACTGTGTGAAGCTCGTCGATAAACATGATAACTTCGCCCGCCGCTTGGCGAACTTCGTCCAAAACCGCCTTCAACCTTTCCTCAAACTCCCCACGGAATTTGCTTCCAGCCACCAGTGCTCCCATGTCTAAAGCCACCACTTTTTTCCCTTTCAGAGAATCGGGAACGTCTTCAGCAGCAATCTTCTGGGCTAATCCTTCAGCAATAGCCGTCTTGCCCACGCCAGCATCGCCAATAATCACGGGGTTGTTCTTGGTGCGCCGGGAAAGTATTTGCGTCACACGTTTAATTTCGTTTTCCCGTCCGATTACAGGGTCGAGTTTGCCTTCACGAGCCAGTTCCGTGAGGTCATGGCCATATTTTTCCAGGGAGCGGTATTTGCTTTCGGCTTGGCGGTCGGTAACTCGATGACCGCCGCGAATTTTCTGCAAGGCTTGATAAATCTTTTCCTGGTTAACACCGGATTCAGCCAAAATTGCCGCGGCTTCACCTCTGGTTTCCCCGGCAATAGCAATGAGCAAGTGCTCAGTGCTGACAAACTCGTCCTTGAGTCTGTTAGCCTCGCGGTCAGCATTTTGTAGAAGAGCGGAAATCCGCGGGGTAGCATAAATTTGCGCCGCCTCATAAGTTACCTTTGGGAAACTATCAAGCGTTGCTCCTACTCGCTGTTTTACCGCTTCGATATCTACATCTAGCAGCTGTAATATGTCCCTAGTTATCCCCTTTTCCTGCTCCAGTAAGGCCAACAGGATGTGCTCTACATCCCACTGGTTATGGCGGTAGCGACGAACTAGTTCCTGTGAAGCTGCTAGAACCTCTTGTGCCTGTTCAGTAAATCTCTCTGGTGTCAATTCTTTATACCTCCTTCCATTCTACGTCTTCTATTATGTCCTCTGTTACTTCTTCTATTTCAGCTTCTTCAATTTTCTCGATCTTTCTCTCCATTTCCTCAAGTTGGTGTTGCATCTCTCGCATACTTTGCATTAACTTCAACGCCACCTCTACCCCAGCCAGATTAACGCCACAATCGCTCATCAGAGCCTTAATATAGCGCAAGCGATCAATATCCCCCTCCGAATAGAGACGTATATTGCCACTCGAGCGCTCTGGCTGTACCAGCCCCAGTCTTTCATAATATCGCAATGTGTGAGCTTCTATGCCCACCATCCTGGCGGCTATGCTTATTACATACCTTGGTTTAGATTCCCGATCCATTATCGTGACACCTCACTTTACGTGGGTCGCAAAGACCGCAATCTCTCAAACATCTTTCTTTCTTCCTCAGTCAAATTAGTGGGCAGGACCACTTTTACCTTGGCGAACATGTTGCCATACCCTTTATTGCCTAGCTGTGGCATGCCCTTCCCTGCCAAGCGGAAAACCTTGCCGTTCTGAGTCTCCGGTGGTATTTTGAGAGATAGATTGCCATTCAAAGTAGGCAATTTGACCTCGCCACCCAGCATGGCCGTGGCTAAAGATACTGAGACCTCAGTGTAAAGGTCGTCACCTTTGCGCTCGAAGAGCTTGTGGGGAAGGACCTTCGCTATCAGATAGAGGTCGCCTTTGTTTCCCCCAGCGCGACCAGGCCCACCTTCTCCCGCTATGCGAATCCTTGAGCCATCTTTAACGCCCGCTGGAATCTTGACCTCCAGGCGCTTGGGACTTATATTTTGACCGGTGCTGTTACAAATGGTGCATACTCGATTGCCCACTTTGCCTGTGCCGCCACAAGCTGCACATGGCTCCACAATCTGAAACTGTATAACCCGCGTAGAGCCGAGGTAAGCCTCCTCAAGGCTTACCTCAATAGGGGACTCGATATCCTGACCACGTTGTGGCCCGCGCCTCATCCTGGAGCCTATACCAGAATCGCCGAAAAAGCTCGAGAAAATGTCGCCGAAATCGCCCACGTCTCCATATTCGAAGGTCTTGCCACCTCTGCCAAAATCCCCCCTAACCCTCTCTTGCGCCCCGGATTTAGCAAATTGCTCGGCATGTTCCCACTGGTCACCAAATTGGTCGTATTTTTTTCGCTTTTCCGGATTAGAAAGGACTTCATAAGCTGCATTTATCTCCTTAAATTTAGCCTCAGCCGATTTGTCGTTGGGATTGAGATCAGGGTGATGCTTGCGAGCCAAACGACGGTAGGCCTGCTTGATTTCCTTTTCCGAAGCATTCCTACTTACACCTAGAATATTATAATAGTCCTTGCCTGCCATCTCTCTTCGCTAATAATTTTACCTTAATTATAAAATTGTTTAAATTATTTGTCAAAAATCCTTACTTTACCTTCGAAGATAGTTAACAATTTATGTTAACTTTCTTATAATTATACTCGAACTGAGAGTGGGGCTCAGTGAAGATAGAGAAAGGAGGTAAGACTGATGGCTATAGAAAGATGGCATCCCTTTACTGAACTTATGAGCCTGAGACAGACAATGGACAGGCTGTTTGAGGATAGTTTCGTTTGCCCTTCCCGTGTTTTGACTACTCTTGGTGAGGCAGCAGCGCCAGCCCTGGATGTCTATCAGACTTCCACGGAGGTGGTGGTGAAGGCAGCGTTGCCTGGGATGAAACCGGAGGATGTCAGCATTGACATCACTGGCGAAACCTTGATCATCAAGGGGGAGAGCAAAGTGGAACAGGAGATCAAGAAAGAGGATTACCTGTACCAGGAGAGACGCTACGGCGCTTTTTTCCGCAGTATGATTCTTCCCAGCGGGCTTAAGCCAGACAAGGCTGAGGCAACGATGGAGGATGGCGTTCTGACTCTCACTATACCCAAAGTTGAAGAAGTAAAGCCTAAAGCAATTAAAGTCAAGGCTAAAGAGAAGAAATGACTATTGCAGGGCCCCACTCTCAGACTTCAGCAAATCCACAAACTGCTTCAAAATCCTTGCGGTAGCCCCCCATATGACATGCCCCTTGTATTTGTATGCGTAAGAATCTCGCTCAAAATTGGCGTCATCCATTAAGAATGACAAGGGAACGGAAAAAATTTCCCTGATTTCTCTACCATCGGCTTTAAAAGGGTAAGGGTAGGGTATCAAGGCGACAAAAGGCGAAATAACATAGTTACTGGTGAGCGTCAGGTTATCGTCAAACTCTCATAAAATTTCAACATCTTTGGCCTTTAAATTTATCTCTTCTTCAGTCTCCCTGAGGGCAGTTTGGAGTAGGCTGGAATCAGATGGCTCCCGAGTCCCGCCGGGAAAGCAGACCTGCCCTTTGTGAAAGTCCACTTCTTCGCTCCTCTCAGTAAATAGAACATGATATTGCCCTTGGCTATAAAAAAGAGGTATGAGCACTGCTGAAGCTCTACGCTTTTCATCGATAATTGTCTTTTTCTTACGATTATGGAGGATTTTTTCAATCTGCTGTTTCACTGTGCTGTGATTATATCATTTCTTAAGATGCCAAATATTTGCAAGTTCAGTACCTAAAAGTTGTCAATATAAGCATTCAAGAGTTATACTTTAAGATTGTGGCGATAAAACAAGACTATTATGAAGTGCTGGGGGTGCCTCGAAACGCTAGTGACGAGGAAATTAAGAGGGCATTTCGCAAATTGGCTTTCCAGTGCCATCCCGATCGTAATAAAGATCTAGGAGCCGAGGAGAAATTTAAGGAGGTAAATGAGGCCTACCAAGTTCTTTCCGACCCTGAGAAAAGGAGTAGGTATGATCGCTATGGCCGAGTAGATGTTGAGGGAGGCTTTCCCGATTTTGGTTTTGGTGGGCTGGGAGATATTTTTGAGTCCTTCTTCGGTGGTTTTGGCACCCCCTTTGCCAGGACTGCTCAGCGTGTTCCCCAGAAAGGGGATAGCCTACAAAGTCACCTCACTCTTTCCTTTGAGGAGGCGGTATTCGGCTGCAATAAAGAAGTTGAAATACAACGCATAGAGTTCTGTTCTTCATGCCATGGCATTGGCAGCGAACCGGGAACAAATCCCGAGACCTGCCCTGATTGCCGCGGCACAGGGCAAGTAAGGAGGGCTCAGCAAAGCATTTTTGGGCGCTTCACCCATGTCAGCACTTGCTCTCGCTGTGGGGGTGGTGGCGCCGTAATAAGGAATCCCTGTTCTCAGTGCCAGGGAAAGGGGAGGATAAAGGTAAAGCGCAGGATAAAGGTTGATATTCCTGCTGGTGTGGATGATGGGCATCGATTATGCCTGTATGGGGAGGGAAGTGCTGGCTTGTATGGAGGCCCTCCGGGTGACCTCTATGTCACCTTTTCAGTAAAGCCACACAAGCTATTCCAGAGAGATGGCAGTGACATTCTTTACGATTTATCAATCAATTTCGCCCAAGCTGCTCTGGGCGATGAGATAAGAGTGCCATCTTTAGACGGAAAGGTAGTTTTAAGAATACCGCCAGGAACTCAAAGTGGCAAAGCCTTCCGCCTTAAAGGCAAGGGTGTCCCCTATATTGATGGCAAGGGAAGAGGAGACTTGCTCGTAAAAGTTGGCGTAATGACTCCACAACATCTGGATAAGAACCAGCGTGGCCTTTTTGAAGAGTTGGCTAAGGTATTACCTCGGACTGAACCACCTACAGAAATCTAACAGAGATTATTTATATTCAACCGCAAAATCCCTGTGGTTTCCACTTCTCTTGACGAGAAAGGTTAGGCAAAAACTGGGACCTTTCTCCAAGGCTCAGGAGACAGTTAGACGCTTTCTAATGAAGGTTGGTGATGGCTTGTTGCTAGTTCCCTGAACTCGATCAATGCTCGGCTTAAGGGCAAGCCCTCAAAAAGAATCCCATAAATAAGGTTGATAATGGGTAATTTGAGCCCCTGGCTTTTTGCCAACTGGTGGGCTGCCATAGTGGTGGCGACTCCCTCGGCAACGTTTGGCATAGAGGCAGATATTTCAGATAGCGAGTGACCTTTAGCCAGTTCGTAGCCAACATAATGATTACGGCTTAGAGTGCTGGCGCAAGTAGCTATTAGGTCGCCTAAACCAGCTAAGCCATGAAAAGTACTGGGCTTGGCTCCCAAAGTTACCCCTAAGGAAACAACCTCAGTCCATCCCCAGGCGATGAAGGCGCCCTTAGCATTATCACCCAAGCCTAATCCGTCTATCATCCCTGCGCCCAAAGCTACGATGTTTTTCAAGGCTCCGCCCAATTCGACTCCGACAACGTCATCGCTAGTGGATAGAAAGAATTTTGGTGACCCCATTAGCTCCCGTGCTCTTTCCGCCAAAGCTAGGTTCTGGGCGGCAATGATTGAAGCTGCGGGCAGGCCTTGGGCAATTTCCTTAGCTAGATTGGGACCGGAGAGAACGCAAATTTGCTTTCTTAAGGGAGGAGCAATCTCCTCGGCCAGCACTTGGGACATCCTTTTACCGCTATTTACTTCCAATCCCTTGGCGGCGCTCATCAATAGCATCGAATCGGTCAGATAATCCTTGACTTGACTGACATTTTGTCTCAACTTTTGAGAAGGAACCGCCCAGATTGCCAGATCAGCCCCATTCAGGGCTTCTTCAATATAGCTAGTAGAGGAATAGCTACGCCTTCCTTGGTTTAATTCTTCGGCCTCGGCCTCGCTTCGCGTCCACAGTTTTACTGCTGCTCCTTTATCACTCAGCAAAACGCCTAAAGTGTTACCCCAGGAGGTATTGCCTATGATGGTAACTTTAGGTACGGCCTCGCCCGCTTTTTTCACCATAATTGGCGTTCTGTGCCCTGTCTTAAGCGTCTTATATTGCCTTGGTGTTGGTAGACAAGCAGTGCAATAACAACCAAACCATAGGCTAGATAGATAGGGGGAAAGCCATAGGCGATAGTTAGCGGTACCATTAAGCACCAAGCGGCTAAGGCCCCGAGTATAGAACCCAGGGACATATGTCGGCTACGCAATGCTGCTATGGCTACGACTTCGGCCCCCAATATGCCCGCGGGGGGGAAAATAGCGAACAATGTGCCAAAATAGGCGGTTACCCCTCTACCCCCCTTAAACTTAGCAAACACAGGCCAGTTGTGTCCTGCTACTACAGCCAAGCCAGCCACAACTTGAGCTATATGCTGCCAATTAACGGACACACTACCAATGGTTAAGATACCGCTACCGCTGCCTACAATTACTTTGGCTAACATGACTGCCCCAGCAGCTTTAACCACATCGAGAACCACGGTTAAAACGCCGAGCTTGGTTCCTGCGGTTCTCATCACATTGGTGGCGCCAGTCTTGCCACTTCCATATTCCCTGATATCAACGCCACTCTTCAGCTTGCCTATTATCAGGCCAAAGGGAATGGAACCAAGGAGATAAGCAATGACAACTACAGCGACGAACTCAGCTACCATCATGCCCTCACCCTTATCTTTTTATTGCTTTTACGGGCAGCCTTGGTGAAAATTAACTTCAAAGGAACTCCGCGAAAACCAAAATCATGGCGAAGCATATTTTCTAAGTAGCGTTGATAAGAAAAATGAACCAGCTGAGGATAGTTAACATGCAGGACGAAGGTTGCTGGTCGAGATTCATCTTGGTAGGCCCGAGCGATGCGCAACTGTCTAGAACCTGTGCGAGGTGGGGGTTGGCTGCTTACTGCCTGTTTAACCACCGTGTCAACTTCTGCTTGAGGTAGTCTCTTTTGCCTTTCCTGCCAGATTTCCCAGGCTTGGGGTAAAATGCTGTTTATTCCTTGCC
>DAOUMB010000060.1:0-12530 GCA_034414335.1 Dehalococcoidia bacterium | reverse complement strand
CTATTGTTATCAAGAAGCGACCAGCAGGTCAGTCAAAATTGAAAAGCCCCAGTTCTATCTCCTTTTCTATGGTATTTTCTCCTCTAGGCCCGTACTGGGGTCCCCGAGCTTCCATGAGCACCTTCATTATTTCCCCGGCGCTAATATAAGTTTTTACGGCCTCGATCATAGGGGGCATCATATTTACCTTTTCTTTGAATGCCTCATATAACATCTTCTTGGCCTGTTCTACCTTTGCATTGTCCCTTTCCCTTCGGACTTTGTTCAAGCGCTCTATCTGCTTCTGGTACATGGCTTGGTAATCGAAATCAAGCACCTCTGGGACGAATGTTGATAACATGTCCTTTTCGTCCATCACATACTCATTTACCCCGACCACTATTCTCTTCTTGGCATCAATCTCCTTTTGACGTCTGTAGGCCGCCTCTCTCTTCTGTGGCAAAAACCAGGAACAAGCCTTAATTTTGCAGGCACCTCCCAATTCCTCAAGCTTGTCTATTATTTTCTGGGCCTCCTCCTCCATTTTATTTGTTAGCCACTCCACATAGTATGAGCCCCCCAGAGGGTCAGCGACGTTTACAATTCCAGACTCGTGCTCTACAATCTGCTGTGTTCTCAGGGAGAGCACCTTGCCAACATCAGATGGCGTTGACAGGGCTTCATCATAGGTATCCACAGCCAGTGACTGAACCCCACCCAGAGATGCTGCCAAGGTATGAATAGTACCTCTAACAAGGTTATTTAAAGGCTGTTGTGCCGTGAAGGTAGGCCCAAGGCTTTGGACGTGGACTCTCATCCTCAAGGAGCGCGGGTCTCTAGCACCGAATTCCTCTCTTATCATTCTGGCCCACATCCTTCTCAGCGCTCTGAACTTGGCTACCTCCTCAAACAAGTCATTGCCAACTCTGAAATAAGAATGTATTCTAGGAGCGAAGCGGTCAATCTCTATACCTCGCTTCATTACCTCCCTAATACCATCCTTACCCACAGCTATACCCCAAGCTAGTTCCTGGACTGCCGTTAGGCCTCCATCCCTGATGTTGGCAGCATCAATATAAAAAGCATTCCAGTTAGGCATTTCATCGGCACAGAATTCAACCATATCAATAAAGGGATTGCCTTTGTTCTCTGGATAGAGAATCAGCCTTACTTGAGCGGACGAACTACCTTGGAGTGTTTTCCTGTCATATCCCCTCTTTTCGGCTGCCACGACAAACATAGCGAGGTCAATGGGAAAGAGCCCGGCCATAACGTGGAACTTTTCCAAGTCAATTCCGTCATACAAGTCTTCGAAATCAGCCAGCGTGTCCATCTTGGTGTTGTGTCTGAAGGCATGTCCTAAATATAACGGGTCGTCAGTGTCCCATGATGTCTTCTTCCCTGCGAAAGTGCCGGCATGCAGGGCAAACGCCGTTTGGCCCTGAGATATGAGATACTTGGCCAGTTTGTTGCACTCGTCTGCTGTGCCACGCGCGGCTACTTGCCTCCTATTCCAGGCCCTTGTTCGGTAGCCACTGGGGAATACGCCGCGAGTATAGGGATACTGCCCAGGAAAGCCGATATCCCTCAGATAGTCTATCCCCTCAACATCGATTGGGGTATAGACCCGGTCAACGGGTATCCAGGAATCAGTTGTGTATTCACTCTTCTGCTCGGGAATCTTTTCTAGACTGCGAGCTACCTGCTCGTCATACTCTTTCCTCGCTTCTTTGATCTTTTCCAACTCTTTCTCATTCATTGGCTTGCCTCCTGTTTCCTTTCCAATCACCTCTGGCGAATTGGTGGTTTGGCTACTCCCGGTGATGTTGCTTCATAAGACTAGCAATGGAGTCTATCGAAGTACCAGGCCCGAATACCTCAATAACCCCCATCTCTTTCAATTTAGTTACTTCTCCTGGACGAATTATGCCTCCCACAATGACAGGTATGTTGCCACCTTTCTCCTTCAGCCTTTGTAGCAAGGTCTCAACCAAGTAGATAGGGTCTCCGGCCATATTACGGAAGCCAATAAAATCCACGTCCTCCTGAATAGCAGCCTCTGCAGCCTCTTCAGGTAATTGCGCGCCCCCGAGTATCACCTCAATCCCGCGCTCTCTAAGTCCTGTGGCCAGTATGTTGTATCCTGCCTCGTGACCATCCATGGGGTGTCTGGTAAGCAACATTCGTATTTTCTTCTCCATATTGAAATCTCCCTTTCGCTAAGATCTGTTAGCTGGAATGTGGCATTTTATACCATCGCGAGCTCATTGGCAAACTCTCATCTCGGAGTTGTGGAAAAGGAGCTAGATCGTTATTCTTGGATTGGGTTGCCCCAGGAACTAGAGAGGTCATGTCTTGTTTTATGTGAAAATAGGCGGAGTTAATAATACATCAAATGGCGGATGGCAAAGAAGCCAGGGCAGAAGCAGACATGGCCTATGGGGGCTGACAAGATACGTTGAAAGCCTGTCGATAGATCAGTGGTAAGTGAAAAGTGCTAACTCTAACTCGTTTTCTAACTTATTTGCTCCCCTGGGTCCATACTGCTCACCCCGGGCTTCCATGAGCACCTTGGTTACCTCCCCACCAGTTATGTATGTTTTTGCAGCCTCGATAAGCGGCGGCATAATATTCTCCCTGGCTTTGAGCACCTCATATAACATTTTCTTAGCCTTCTCCACTGCTGAATTGTCTCTTTCCTTTCGGACCTTGTTTAGGCGGTCTATCTGCCTTTGCAACAGGGCTGGGTCGTACTTTCTTAGATGAGGAGCGAAAGTTGCCAGGGTATCCTTTTCATCCATGACATATTCATTAACTCCCACAATTATTCTTTCTTTGTTATCAATCTCTCTTTGATATTTCGCTGCGGAGGCCTTCATTTGTTCGTAAAACCAAGAGGCAGCCTTAATTCTACAGGCGCCCCCTAAATCCTCAAGCTTGTCTATTATTTTCTGGGCCTCTTCTTCCAGTTTATTGGTTAGCCATTCCACGTAGTATGAGCCCCCTAGAGGGTCCGCCACATCTGTCACTCCAGTCTCATGCTCTATGATTTGTGATGTCCTCAGGGAGAGTATCTGGGAAAACTCCGAAGGTGTTGCTAGGGGTTCATCAAAGGTTTGTATGGATAAAGACTGAGCTCCTCCCAGAACTGCTGCGAGACCCTCAAAAGCACCTCTAACGAGATTATTCAAGGGTTGTTGGGTTGTCATGGCTGGGCCCATAAGTTTGAACCCCCGCCCTTAACCTCC
This sequence comes from Dehalococcoidia bacterium, assembly GCA_034414335.1. Lineage (GTDB taxonomy): Bacteria > Chloroflexota > Dehalococcoidia > GIF9 > AB-539-J10 > RBG-13-51-36. The sequence goes on along the minus strand of DAOUMB010000060.1, from coordinate 9,303 downwards.
ATGTTCTGGGGTCCTTGGCATTAAATTTCTCTCTCATTACCCTGGCCCACATTCGCCTCATTGCCCTGAATTTGGCTATTTCCTCAAAGAAGTTCATACCCGCGTTCACGTAGAACTGTATCCTGTGGGCGAAGCGATCGATATCTATACCTCGTTCCATCACCGCTCTTATTCCATCCATGCCTACTGCTATGGCCCAGGCTATCTCCTGGACTGCGGTTAAGCCTCCTTCCCTGATATTCCGAGCATCAACATAGAAGGCATTCCATTTAGGCATTTCATTGGCACAGAATTCAACCATATCAATATAGGGGTTGCCCTTATTTTCGGGGTACAGTATCATTCTGACTTTGCTGGACACGCTACCTGAGAGCTTTCTCCTGTCATAGCCCTTATTTTCCGCTGCGGCAACGAAGAAGGCAAAGTTGACCCAATTGTCCACGGGCAAAAGAAAGTTGATTTTATCCAGGTCGATTCCGTCGAGTACTTCTTCCCAATCAGCTACCGTGTCCCCTTTGGCATTCGTCTTCATCCCATATCCGACCATCAACTCTTCGTCTGAATCCCAGGGTACCTTGGTCCCCCCACCAGAAATTGCAAAGGCTGCGGTCAGTGCCGTCTGCCCCTGAGTTATAAGGCTTTTCCATAGCTGATTACATTCTTCTGGCGTGCCATATCCCACAACTTGCCTTTTGTTCCATATCCTTGTTCGGAAGCCGTCGGGGAATAGCCCGCGAGTATAGGGATACTGGCCGGGAAAGCTGATGTCTTTCAAATAGTCCAGCCCCTTGATGTCCGCTGGAGTATAGAGACGGTCAACGGGTATCCAAGAGTCGGTTTCATATTTAGTCTTTTGCTCCGGAGTCTTCTGCGTGGTACGAGCTACTAACTCATCATATTCCCTTCTTGCTTCTTTAATTTTTTCCATCTCTTTCTTGTCCATTAGCTTTTCTCTTTACCCCCCTGATTGCCGCGGTGATAGTTCTTTATGAAATTGGCGATGGAGTCCATTGAGTTACCGGGGCCAAATACTTCAACAACCCCCATCTCTTTAACCCTAGGGATATCCTCCGAGGGAACCACTCCCCCAACAATGACAGGGATGTCAACACCCTTCTCCTTTAGCTTCTGAAATAACAGGGCAACCAGGATGGTAGGCTCTCCGGATGTAATCCGATAGCCGATGAAATCCACATCCTCTTGGATGGTCGTTTCTACTATTTCGCCGACTAGTTGCGTCCCCCCAAGATCACTTCGATCCCACGCTCTCTGAGTCCTGTGGCCACTACATTGTAACCTCTCTCGTGACCATCGTAAGGGTGCCTGGTGAGCAACATTCGTATTTTTTTCTCCATGCCGAAACCTCTCCTGAAATGTGTTCAGTGCACAGATTATTTTATTCCGCTATGGTATTGCTGTCAATCAGAATAGAACGGTAAACCCCTTGTCGGATCACAGACTTGACAATTTTTAATTTGAATCTTTATAATAAAAAGAAATCCAGATTTGTCTCGCATTCTAAGGCCAGCCTGCAAGATTTGGTTTTCTCTATACTCTTGTGATAAGTAGTGAGTAAGTATATTTTCATTACTGGTGGCGTAGTTAGTTCTGTAGGCAAGGGAATTTCGGTAGCCTCTATTGGCAGAATACTCAAAGGCCGTGGTATATCTATCGTTGTGCAGAAGCTTGACCCTTATCTGAATGTTGACCCGGGGACGATGTCCCCCTACCAGCACGGGGAAGTGTTTGTTACTCAAGATGGTGCCGAAACCGATTTGGATTTAGGACATTATGAGAGATTTATTGGAGTGGAACTGACTCAAGCCTCTAACGTCACTTCCGGTCAAGTCTATTCTTCGGTCATTGCTCAGGAGAGGCGAGGGGATTTTTTGGGAGGCACAATTCAGGTGGTTCCCCATGTAACCAATGAAATAAAAAGACGGATAAGGGAAGTAGCCGAAATATCACAGGCCGAATTGATTCTTGTTGAAGTTGGCGGCACTGTAGGAGATATTGAAGGGCAACCCTTCCTTGAAGCTATAAGGCAGATGAGAAAGGACGAAGGCAGGGATAATGTGCTATACATTCACGTCACTTTTTTACCACACATCGCTGCCACCGATGAACTGAAGACAAAGCCCACTCAACACAGCGTCAACGAGCTAAGGAGGATTGGTATTCAGCCCGATGTTATACTTTGTCGCAGTGATAAGGAGATATCTGAAGGGATAAAGGACAAAATATCGCTATTTTGCGATGTAGATAAGGAGGCGGTTATCCCCTTGGTTACTAGCGAGACTATTTATGAGGTGCCCCTGTTGCTCGAGGATGCCGGATTAGGGGAATTTATAGTTAGCCGATTGAGGTTAAGGGCTGAGGAAAGCAATCTAGAAGAATGGCGAGACATGGTAGCCAGACTGAAAGCTCTTAAGGAGCCTGTAGTCATTGGATTGGTAGGCAAGTACGTGGAGCTCCGAGATGCTTATTACTCCGTGCGCGAAGCATTATGCCATGCAGCATTAGCCCACAATCGTGAAGTGAAGATAGAGTGGCTGGATTCAGAGGAATTGGACAGGATGGCCGATGATAAGCTTGGGCAAGTTCAGGGTATAATTGTTCCTGGTGGCTTTGGCTACCGAGGAATTGAAGGCATGATAAAAGCTGCCAAATTTGCCAGGGAAAGGGAGGTCCCCTACTTGGGCTTATGCCTAGGGATGCAAACTATGGTCATCGAATTCGGTCGTCATGTTTTCCATACCGAAAATGTAAATTCTACTGAGTTTGACGCAAACAGTGCTTATCCTGTCATCGACCTCCTCCCTGAGCAGCGTGGTCTAGAGCAAAAGGGAGGAACCATGAGACTCGGGACTTATCCCTGTCATCTGGTAGTGGGAACAAGAGCAGCCGGTGCTTACGGCAGCGGGGTAGTCTATGAGAGGCATCGCCACCGTTATGAATTTAACAATCAATTCCGTCAGCCATTAGAGGAAGCTGGGCTTGTGCCCTCCGGGCTATCACCGGATGGGAGACTAGTGGAAATTAGCGAGTTGCGAAATCATCCCTGGATGCTCGCCTGCCAATTTCATCCTGAATTCAAATCTCGCCTCGATTCTCCCCACCCGTTATTCTTGGGGTTTATAGAGGTAGCCAAGGAGACACTTGTTGAAGGAGCTCAGACGAGCCTGCCTTTAAATTAGGAAGATGAGGATATTTCTAGATACTGCCAATATAGAGCATATTCGCCATGGAGTGCGACTGGGGGTGGTTACAGGGGTAACTACCAATCCCAGCCTTGTATCGAGGGAAGGTAAGGTTGATTATCAAAAGTTGGTCAAGGAAATTTGCTCCATTGTCCCTGGCCCAGTATCAACCGAGGTATTGGGCAAGGATGTTCAGACAATGGTCGCTGAAGCCAGAGAAGTAGCTAAATGGGCAGAGAACATCGTGGTTAAGATACCTGCTAGCCTTGAAGGAGTGGAGGCCACCTCGGTGCTGGCTAGTGAGAACATAAAGGTGAATTTCACTTTGTGCTTCACCTTGAACCAGGCTTTGCTGGGGGCAGCGGCAGGAGCAGCTTTTGTAAGCCCTTTTGTGGGCAGATTAGATGATATTGGCGAGGATGGTATGAAGGTAGTGGCTGATATTGTGGAATACCTGGACTATTATCAACTACCCACTCAAGTTATCGCTGCCAGTATCAGACACCCTCAACACTGTCCAACCGCAGCTAAAATTGGTGCCCATATCGCCACAGTGCCATATGAGGTGTTGTTACAAATGATACGGCACCCTCTAACGGATATCGGCATTGAGCGTTTTAGAGATGACTGGAAAAGGGTGATGGGTGAGAAAGGAATTTTGTCGTAGAAGCCCTCAATAGACATAGATACAAAATGGAAAGATATTTTAAAAAGAGGCTGTTATGTTAACCATGGTGCAACTAGAAAGCAAAAATCGGGATGAGTTGGAGGCACTAGCCAAGGAGTGTGGCATTACCGGCTACTCTGTCTTAAAGAAGCCTGACCTTATCCACCGTATCCTGCAGGCGGAAGCACAACAACAGGGAAATGTGTTCATAACAGGCATCTTGGAAATCATCAGCGAGGGCTATGGCTTTCTACGACAAGATAGCTTCCTGCGCGGTGCCAATGATGTTTATGTGTCAAATTCCCAGATCCGCCGCTTCAACTTGAGAGACGGCGATATTATTTGTGGTCAAGCTAGACCTCCTAAAGAAGGCGAAAAATACTATGGCTTACTTCGAGTAGAAAGTATCAATGGACTTGACCCTGAAGCGGCAAAAACGCGGCGCAATTTCGGTTCTTTGACACCCACCTTCCCTAATAAGCTCATCAATCTGGAAACAACATCAAACGAGTTATCCACCCGTCTAATTAATCTGGTGGCACCCATAGGCCGGGGGCAAAGAGGGCTTATTGTATCACCACCTAAGGCGGGCAAGACCATGCTTCTTAAGAAAATCGCTAATGCAGTGGCTACTAATTATAATGACATTCACCTCATGGTGTGCCTTATTGGAGAAAGGCCCGAAGAGGTCACTGATATGAAGAGGTCAGTTAAGGCGGAGGTTATAGCTGCTACCTTCGATGAACCGGTGGAGAGTCAGACTCGGGTAGCGGAATTAGCATTAGAGAGAGCCAAAAGGCTAGTAGAAATGGGCAAAGATGTGCTCATACTCCTCGACGGCATTACCAGGCTTACAAGGGCTTACAACTTAGCCATGCCCACTAGTGGGCGTACTTTGTCTGGGGGGGTTGATTCAACAGCCTTGTATCCCCCCAAGCGCTTCTTCGGCACTGCTCGCAACAGCGATGAGGGCGGCAGCCTGACCATTATCGCTACCTGCCTTGTGGATACCGGCAGCCGCATGGATGACCTCATATATGAGGAGTTTAAAGGAACAGGTAATATGGAACTCCACTTAGATAGAAAATTAGCCGAGAGGAGGATCTTCCCGGCTATAGATATTATGCCCAGCAGCACGAGGAGGGAAGAGCTTTTACTAGATGAAAATACCTTAAAACAAGTATGGCTGCTCAGGCGCGTAATTAATATGATAGACAGCGATTCCCCTAACCACGGCGAGGCTACACAGAGGATCTTGGAAAGATTAGCTAAGACAAGGAATAACGCTGAATTCTTAGCCACTCTATCTAAGGATATGTAGGGAATAAAATATTATTGTCCCGGGCTGTAGCTCTGAATGAAGTGAAGAAGCAAAGCAATCCCAGTTGGATAGACAAATTCAAACTTAGGGTCAAAAAAGAGCTTGGCATGATTATTTTCCTCTGTGATAGCTGTAAATGGAATTGGAGGACTGCTTGTCATCGTCCTGAGCGCCCCAATGCCACCTGGTGCCCTGATTATATGAAGAAGGGCAAATAACTAGATTTCTGGTGGATGTGGGGAGAGTGGGACTGCGTATTAGCAAAGATAATCCTCTTCTGAGCCCCATCTGGATCGCACTAGCAGTAAAAGGCATTCTCTGTTCTGGCTTGTTCAGGAACTGGGCAGCAGTGCTTGATGCGCGGGCGAATAACTTGACAATGCTTCAAAATACAATGTATCATGACCCAAGGATGTGGTCCTCGAGGCGGCTAATTCCAGTGGAAAATTGTCAGCTCTCGGAGGGGCCATTATTTTTTTGAAAGGAGAGTGAAATGGATTTAAGTCTAGCAGGGAAAACGGTCATTGTTACGGGCGGCGGTTCAAACATTGGACGTGCTATTTCTCTGACCTTTGCCAGGGAAGGGGCAAATTTGGTAATTGCGGAGTTGAAAGCGGATTTTGGTGAGAAAGTGGTCCAGGAGGCTAAAGCTCTCAAAGCAGGGGGACGCAGTATGGTGATTGAGACGGATGTAACCAAAGTTGATGCCGCAGAGGCGCTGGCTAAAAAGACCCTGGATGAATTCGGCAAAATAGATGTGCTGGTTAACAATGTTGGCTGGGATATTCAGATGCTTTTTGTAGAGACCACTCCCGATTTTTGGGACAAAGTCATAGACATAAATTACAAAGGCGTGCTTAATTGTACCAAAGCGGTGCTCCCGCACATGATAGAGCAAAAGAGTGGGGCGATTGTAAACATCGGCTCGGATGCGGGACGCATGGGCGAATTTAGAGAGGCGGTCTACGGAGGATGCAAAGGCGCTGTAATTGCCTTTACCAAGGCAGTAGCTAGGGAGACAGGACGCTATGGGATAAGGTTAAATGTCGTATGTCCTGGGATGACTGTCCCCTCGGATGAGGAGATAGGGAGTGGAAGCATGTGGCAGGTGACGAAGGCTCAGTTCACCCCTGAACTTCTGGAAAAGGCAGCGAAGAGCTATCCTCTGCGCCGCGTGGGGAAGGCCCAAGAGGTAGCCAATGCCGTGGTGTTTCTGGCCTCAGATGCTGCCAGCTTCATAACTGGGCAAACCCTAAGTGCCAGTGGTGGCTACACCATGATGTAATTGGGTGACGGGGACTTCTTCAGCAGAAAAGGGGTCTTTTTAAGGTGCTCTGATTTAAAGGAGGTGAGAATGGCTATTCCTGAAAAAGTTGCAGAGCTGATTGGCAAGCCACTGGGAGAGCCTCAATTGTTTGAGGTTGAGAGGGGGGCGATAAGAAGATTTGCTGATGCCGTAGGTGACCCTAACCCCTTGTACCATGATGTAGAATACGCCAGAAACAGTAAGTACGGCGAGATTATCGCTCCTCTAGGTTTTCATGGCTGGGCAATAAAAGGGGGACTCATGGAGATGATGGGTTCGATAATGGGCCCTATGATGAATGCTGGTTACCCTGTATTGCTCGATGCTGGCATAGAGTTCGAATCCTTTGTCTCTATCAGGGCTGGTGATATTCTGTGCTCCTATTCAAAGGTGACAAATATTGCAGAGAAAACTACAAAAAGCGGTAAGGGGATGCTCATACTTACAACAGAGATGAACTTCATAAATCAGAATGGCGACAAGGCATTGGTAGAGCGTTCCTCTCTTATCTGCCGAGAGTTTTAGGATAGGAAGTAGAGATGGCAAAACAACTTTATTGGGAAGACGTGGATGTTGGTACTGAAGTGACTCCTATTTCCAAGATAGCTACTACCCAGATGTTGGCCATGTGGGCGGGAGCCTCAGGTGACTTTAACCCCTTACACTACCAGGAATCTTTCGCTCAATCGCGGGGAATGCCAGCTGTTCTTGTTCATGGCCGCCTCAAGGGGCAGTGGCTGGTCCACTTGGTGGAGAACTGGATTGGGGAAGATGGAAAGATTAAGAAGCTCTCCTGTCAATACAGGGCTGAGGACTATCCCAGAAAAATGAATTCGGAGCTAACTTACGAGGATGGTGAGACCTGGTGGTGCAAAGGCGCAGTTACTCAGAAATACGCCCAGGATGGTGAACACATGGTGGACTGCGACATCTGGGTGGAGAATGGAAAAGGGGAGAAGACGACACCTGGCAAGGCTACTGTAGTCTTGCCTTTGAAGAAAGCAAAATAAAAAGGAAGGAGCTGGAAATGGCAAAATTATTACAGGACAAAGTGGTAATCATTACTGGGGCAGGCAGAGGCATTGGTAGGGAGTATGCCTTGGCAATGGCTAAAGAGGGTGCTAAGGTAGTGGTAAATGATTATGGGGGAGGTTATGATGGGGCAGGTAAGGCTACCGGACCAGCCCAAGATGTAGTCGAGGAGATAAAAGCCTTGGGTGGACAGGCAGTCCCTAACTTCGCTGACGTTTCCAGCTTTACTGCGACAAAAGAACTCATTGATACCGCTGTAAGCAAGTTCGGCAAGCTGAATATTCTGGTGAATAACGCTGGCATTGTCAGAGATAAGATGATATTCAACATGGGCGAGGAAGATTGGGACAGGGTGATCGCTATTCACCTTAAAGGCACTTTCAATTGTATAAGGCATGCTTGTGCTTACTGGAGGGAACAGCATAAGGCAGGGAATATCCTGAATGGATCAGTGATAAATACCAGTTCAGATGCTGGGCTTCTGGGAAATGTTGGACAAGTAAACTATGGTTCAGCCAAAGCAGGGATTGCCCTTATGACAGTCGTTGTAGCTCTGGAAATGGCAAAATATGGGGTGCGCTGTAATTGTATAGCCCCATCAGCAAGGACGAGGATGACCACAGAGGCTACCCCTTCCCTGGGAGCTGTAATGGGAGGAGAGGTAGCTCCAGGTGAATTCGACATGTTCGCACCGGAGAACATGGCTCCACTAGTGGTTTACCTGGCTTCCGATGATGCTAAAGACATAAGTGGCGAGGTAGTCAGGGTTATGGGGAACCGAATTTGGCTTGTCCGCGGCTGGCATAGCGCTGGCACCGTTGCTAAGAAAGAAAAGGCGAAGTGGGAGCCAGGGGAGCTTGGCCAAGCACTCAAGAACTTGATAAAGCAGGCTCCGCCTAAGGAAGACATCATGTCGATTTCTAAAGACTTATGAACCCCGCAGTCATATGCTTTAAGCTGGGGGAGGTTCACATTCCTGTTGAGCCTCCCCCAGTGTGCTTTTGTTGTGTGGGATAGAATTGTTTACGCATGGAATTGGGAACTGAAGTTGGAAGTAGTAAGGCAGCGCGGAATATAAGCTCAGGTGTTGGTTGGAATTGCTCAGATATGGGAAATGTTTGCGTGCTTTAACGACTGCGATTTGAGTTCTTGACCTCGTCGCCTGGCGGCGAAATCCAGCAGCTCTTCCCAGCAGGTCTTCTATTCTGGATACGCCCAGAAATCTGTGGGGGGCTTTGCTAGTCTTCTAAAATACCCAGGCAAGGCGTTTTCCGATAGCCTTAGCTTCCGTCACAATGCCTTCAATAAAGTCTTTCACAGTGGGAATATCATCTATCAGTCCTACGATCTGTCCACAATGAGCTATGCCAGCGTCTAGGTCACCCTCCGTAAGCAACTTCCTACTTCCTTCGCCACCTATTAAGGGCAGTAGTTCCTCCAAGGATGTCCCCCTAGCTTCCATTTTCAACACTTCCTCTGCTGCTTTGTTCTTCAGGGCTCTGTGAGTCAGGCGTATGGACCGCTCCACGACCACAGTGTCGTTCTCACTGGCTTGTAGCAGCCACTCCTTTAACTTGGGGTGGGCAGGGCATTCCTTGGTGGCCATAAAGCGCGTACCTATGACGACACCTTCAGCTCCCAGTGCCAGGGCAGCGACGAAGCCCCGGGCATCGCCAATTCCCCCCCCAGCAACAACCGGCACCTTTAAGGCATTCACTGCTGCAGGTACGATAACCATGGTGGTAACTTCGTCCATACCCGCCGCTCCCCCCTGTTC